>JAGVJP010000005.1 GCA_020051075.1 Parachlamydiales bacterium | reverse complement strand
GCGCGGCGGATCTCTCCGGAAGCTCCTGTGGCGATTGTGAATGTTTCTAGAGAAGAGCACAAACCTGGCGGTGCAGGAAATGTGATTTTAAATCTCCTCTCCTTAGGGGCGAGTGTTGTAGCTATTGGGAGGGTAGGGGATGATTGGGCGGGAGACAGAATGAAAGAGCTTCTCCAGTCTGAAGGTGTCTCTGTTGAAATGATCATGAAGCAGAAACATTATCTAACCCCCGTTAAGAACCGTATCATCGCAGATAATCAACAGATCGTTCGAATTGATCGTGAGCAGATCATTTCTCTTGATGATGAGATTGAAGAAGCGATTATTTCAGCCCTTCCTGCTGCTCTCGAAGGCGTTCAAGTCGTCGCTATCTCTGACTATGGCAAAGGGCTGCTAACAAAAAGGCTCCTCACAGTGTTGATCCACGAGGCAAAAAGACGTCACATTCCTGTGATTACCGATCCTAAAGGGCAAGATTTCACGATATACAGCGGCACGACCGTTATCAAGCCTAACCTTTCTGAGGCTTATGCTGCAGCTAATCTTCCCATGACTGCTTCATTAGACCTCGTCGCCCCTCGTGTATTAGAGCAAGCTGATGCGAAGCTGCTGATGATCACCCGTTCGGAGGCTGGGATCTCTCTCTTTGACGATGATGGGAAACGTTTAGACTTTCCAGTCCATGCCAAAGAAGTTAAAGACGTCACTGGTGCTGGAGATACAGTCTTAGCTGTATTGACTCACGCTATAGCCAATCAGCTCACCTATCCGGAGGCGGCTCAGCTTTGCAACGTCGCAGCTGGCATTGCCATTGAACATGTTGGCTGTGCAAGGGTGACGTTGTCAGACCTTGCCCACAGACTGTTTCTTCGAGATATGAGCAATAAAGTCTTCGATGAAGATCACTTTTTCGTCTTACAGGAGATTCTCAGAATCAAACCTTATCAGCTTCTTGTTGTCTCTCAAGTTGAACAACTAACCACTTCGTTATTTCAGGCGATTAAACAGTTGTCTGTCGATAATATCGATTTAGTCGTTTATGTGAGTGATATGGAGCCAGGAGGGCTGTTGATTGAAATGCTGGCCTCACTGCAAGAAGTGAGCTTTGTGCTCACTCATTTGGATAGTGTGAAGGCTCTTGCTCTCTCAACACCACCTGTCAATGGCTTTTTCTATGACAACGCGCTTCGCACAGTTCACACGGACAATCTAGGAAGTTGTTTCCCCTCCCCATTATGCACGTCGTGATGTCTCATACGTATCAGGCTAAGACCTCTGTTGTCTTGCAGCCTCTACAGCTTGTGGTACTTAACTTGTTCATGACCAGTGCAACGCCCTTAATATTACCCATTTTTTCATCGCGAAGCGTTTGGAGCACCCAAACGACGTCGTCTCTGATATAAAAAAGTAACACAGCCTAAAGTCATTCCAACCATCTTTCCTATCCTTCCCTTCCTGTCATTAACGTGGATATGATAATTAGTTAACCAATTCATTTTAGTCTCTTGGATCTATTTTTAGGTCAATTCCTCAAATTCAATGACTGATACATCACTCTTAGTCTCTATTCATTTAAATAAATAATATTAATTATTAAGAAATTGATTAAGATTTCTTTGCAAAATAATTGTAAAGAATGATTAACTTTCATTTTATAAAGTATAAATACGGTTATCTTACAATAGTCTTTTAATAAAATAAAAAAAAAGGTAAGATATTATGTATACTTCAGTTCCATCAGCAAGTCCAGCCCCACATTTTCCAGGCACGGTCTATTATTCAAGAGGGGCGGTAACGCCACCTCCTTACATACAAACAGCGTATTGGCTCAACGCTCCGCACGGAATGCCAGGTTATTTCGGACAGCCGATGTATTATCCTCCCGTCATACTCGATCCAACCTACTTTCAAACCTACATGCCTCAGCAACCGGCTTCACCAAAAGCTGTGTTGCGAGCTGATGTTAGCGATTTTGACCCCACTACAATAAGAAAAGTCCAGGCACAAGATTCATCCAACGTTGAAGAAGAGATTCACGCAGAGCCGGAAATAGAGACAGCGGAAAATTCTCTAATGCTAGTGGCTCCTGACGTAGGAGCACCATCTCCCGAAGTAAAAGCACCAGCTCCTGAAGTAGAAGCTGCAGCTCCTGAAGTAGAAGCTGCAGCTCCTGAAGTAGAAGCTGCAGCTCCCTTGGTGGTCAGCACTTCCAATGGTGTTGCTGTTCCTTCTTCGGAATCATTAGCTTCAAGAATGCTTAGAAGCAGCCAAAGAGCCGCCATTACTGGAACACTTCCAGGAGCGTTACCAACAAGAACACCCCAGTCAGGAATGATCGTGGCTGACTTTGCCTTGAACTCTTCTCCAAGTTTGGCTTCATTGAGCTCCCCTGCAAGTCCGTCTTCATTGAGGGCCTCTGCACGTCCATCGCCATTGACAGTCCCTGCAAGTTCGCCTGTGATAGAACCTTCAGCTAAACCTATACCACAACATTTAGTTCCTGAGGCGATTAGAGGGGTCCGCATAGGTGATGAAATCAAAAAAGCTGTTGCTTGTGAACGGTTGGAATATCGAGACGATCCCAGCACGACACTTGCCCATAGAGTTTCTTGGGGGGTAATCAAAGAAATCGCTGCCCTCGGTCTTAGAAACCTAAGAGGTGAATTTACATCTGAAAACTTCATTGATAATCCGAGGACTAAAATCCAGAGATCTCAGGGGAAAAAGGTGGATGGGGAAAGAGTCCTGCATTTTACTGTGCAGAAAGGGGTTGAAACTAAGACAGTCAGAGCGATATTCAGAAATAGTATGGTCACAGGCCGCAATGGTAAAGAATCATCCGTTGTTAATCTCATCACAGTGTTCTACTGTAAAGATCAGGCAACAGACGGAACCATTATCTCGAAACGCTTTTACTCTGATATTAGTGAAGTCACTCGATAATCCGGTAAACACACTGTGACAGAGATGAAAAGAGCGGTTGCTAAGGTGATCGCTCTTTTTTCTTTGCATCGACAGAACTAACGGGCTGCCCTGTTTCTACTTGTTTTGAACCTCCAGCTAATCGTCGAATACGTTTCTCGCTTTTTAAAGAAGAGCTAACAGGAATGAGAATTCAATGACGTTGAGCCTCTTCTTTTAGGAACTGTGAGATCAACGTGATACGTTTTGTTCCATCGGGTAGAGATCTTTGAATAGCGGTTTGTCCGTATTCAAATACATTCAGCCTGAAATGCATGAATAACCGTTCGATATCGGAGATGTCCATTGCATAGAGTGCAGCGCGGAGTCCTTCTACAGTACAGGCATAGTAGTCGGGAACTCTGATGCGGGTCGCTCGCTTGGATAGAGATGTTCCTTCATAGATGGCTTCTTGTACTTCGTGCTTGTCAAAGGATGGTCTCAGAGTTTCAAACATATAGGAAAAGGCAACTCTGAGGTAATTCTTGACATCTTCTATGGTCATTCCCACTTTTTTAACAAAAGCGTCCTGTTCCCATAGGTCTTCTTTGGATACAGGCCTATGAAATAAGCTTTTAGTTCCTTCAGCGAGACGTAAACGGTATAGATCAGGCTTTTTAGGCATTTGTTGGAAAACTGCGATACAGAGATGACCGACTTTTTTGTGTGTCGTTGGGTCGGTATAGACCCAGCCGAGAGGCAGCATTGTAGATCCAGCCAGCAGAAGCCGGTTCATGGCTAATGCAAGAATCCGAGCGGAAAGTTGTGCGACGCATTCCTGGCTTAAATTTGGTTGGCTATCGACGATGTTGCTAAGAGTTCCGACTAAAATAAAGTTCCGAAGTCCTTCAAGGAGGAGCTCCTTCTCAGGAAATGGCGGTTCTGCTTCGATAAAGCGTTTTAATGCTACTGCTGGAAGTGTTGCAGTTGGTAAAGAGAGTTCAAACTTCCATGCATCTAGTGTTTTAGGGCTTTGAGAAAGACAGACCATTTGGGTGAGCATAGCCAAATTTTCTTGTTGTTCTTCACTCGGATCCTTCTGGCATAGAGTCTTATCAAGTTCGATTTCTAAGTCTTTTCCTAACTCGTCGATGGCCTCAAAGGTCCAAGATTCAGGATTGTACGGATCTTTCTCTAATTCCGCCAACGGGTCCACGTATTCTATCTGTGGTGAAGGAGGAAGGGGAAATAGCTGTCTCTCAGGGATCATTTTTTACATCCGATTGATTTTTTATTTTAACTCTCAATTTATCAAGATACTAAAAAAAAATCAAGAATTTATTTTATACAGACATCTAAATGTTCTTTTCCCCCTTGTATTTGATCAAATTTTTATTTATACCTATCATAGGATACACCAAACAGAAAGGGGTGAAATGATGACTGTCAATACAGATTTCCAATGGATTTGTCAACCTCAGGCAGAACGGCTAATTTTGGACGTTGTGGAGAGAGTTGCCGCAACAAATCAATTTGTCGATACCCTCCAAAAAGAGCTTCTTCAGTTGACGAGTACTCGGCTGTTTGATTGGATAGAGTATGTCTCAATTTCCTCATCGGATGATATTGGGAAAGATCTCGCCCAAACTGGATTTATTCTCCAATCAGAAGGACAGGGGGGATCGGTCTACTTTCATCCTGGTGCTCAGCTGCCCCGAATTTTTGTAAGTAATTTAGGTTTAGTTGATTGCGGACTATCTGTTGTTGTCGATTCCATTGATAATTTTTTTCTTGCACATGGAGGGGGAGACTATACTATCGAAGGGAGTTATTTTGGTGCCTTTAGACGGGCATTGGTCAGTTTAGAAAACAGGGTGGCATGTTGGGTGATTGAAAGAAGGGGGACCCTTTCGATTCAGCCGTCTCAAGAAAGTCCTGAAGAGGTATATGCCTATGAACAAGCTTTAGAAAAATGGCTAATACGTTCACGAGGAGGAGATGATGAAGAGCGTACTTTTGCTCAAACGTTGGAGCTTGCTCAGGAATTAGTTTCTGAGGTTGGACAGCACCGGGCCGCATGGACAGTGCTTGAAGGGGAACGACGTTATTGGCAAATGCGGAATAGTGCAGGGCAGCTGCAAAAAGGTCGGCAAGATCGCTTAGGGATGGGATGGGCAAACCACGACCACCACACTTTCAGATCATCAAGGACCCACTTTAAGCGGTTGGTTCAGTTGTTTGAGCTTCTCGGTTTTCATTGCCGCGAACGGTTTTACGCAGGCGAGGAAGCGGGGTGGGGGGCACAAGTCATGGAGAACCCTCAATGCCGCCTAGTTTTATTCCTAGATGTTGATTTGATGCCTGGAGAGATTGCCAATGACTTTGCTCATGAGCCGATGTTCGCGACAGCGCGATTAGGAACGATTGGATTGTGGTGTGCGCTTCACGGAGACTCTATCCTCAGAGCGGGCATGCATCATCTAGAAGCCCAATTCATGTTTGAAGAATTAAGAGACGACCTCGCTGGAAAGGGAGTCAAGATGATGGCTCCATTTAGCTCTTTTCCTTATTTAAAGCAGGCGTTCACTGTAGGAGAGAATTGGCCTGTCAGTCGTCATAGGATCGACCGCCTCCTTTTGGAAGGGAGGATTTCAAGTGAAGAGGCAGAACATTTTTCGCGCAATGGAGCCATTGGAAGCCATCTAGAGAATCTGCAGCGGAGGGAAGGGTACAAAGGGTTCAATCAGAAGAATGTCAGCATCATCATCAAGAAAACTGATCCCCGCTTGAACGCGAGCGCTCAAGGGGCCTACTGAATAGAATTTTATTGACAGCGATGGACCACTCTAGTTATCGTGATTTTTCTTAATCAACCTCAAGAATGAGGTTTCTAACGACAAAGGATATCCTATGAAGTCTATGTTTTTATCTATCGTTGCTTTTTGCCTAAGCCTGCAACCAGCGCTTTTCTCTGCTCCAACCGATGCTCAACTTGAGCAGACGCTATCCATTATTAAACCAGATGCAGTGGAGAAGAATCATATCGGCGACATTATTGCTCGATTTGAGAAATCCGATCTGCGCATTGCTGCGATTAAAATGGTCAAACTGACTAAAGACGAAGCTGCAAAATTTTATGCTGTCCATCGGGATCGTCCCTTTTACGGCGAATTAGTCGATTTCATTTCATCAGGTCCGATTGTAGCGATGGTTTTAGAAGGTAAACAGGCAACGACAAAAAACCGGACATTGATGGGAGCGACAGATCCAACCAAAGCGGAAAAGGGATCAATTCGGGCCGATTTTGCAGAATCGATGGGCCGCAATGCTGTTCATGGCTCTGATAGTCCAGAGGCTGCCCGGGAAGAAATCGAATTTTTCTTCAAGCCGAACGAGATCTATCCTCGTTTCTAAACGATGTTGTTATGACCTTATAAAAGTGCCTGAGCGAGATGAAGGGCTCTTAGTCCCGTTCCGGCGCTGATCTGCTCGCGGCAGGAGGTGCCGCTGGCAACGATGATAGCTTCTTCATGTAGAGAGCGAATCGCTGGAAAGAGAACAATCTCCCCAATAGCGAGTGAAAGTTCTTCATGTTCTTTCTCATAACCAAAAGAACCGGCCATGCCGCAGCATCCTGATGGAATTTGCTCCACTTGAAATCCAGGGACAGCATTTAACACCGTCAAAGTTTTTTCCATGCCCACTAATGCCTTTTGATAGCAATGTCCATGCAGATAGACTTTCCTTGGACTATGTTGAGGGGGAGGGGTGAATCTGCCAGCAGCGACCAGCTGTTCAAGAAATTCGTCCAATGTCCAACAGTGGCTGATGACGTTGTCTAATTGCCGGTCTCTTCCGGGCAATAACGCTCTGTAGTCGTCCCGCACTGTCAATAAGCAGCTAGGTTCTAGTCCGATAATCGGCAGCGCTTTTTTTGCAAAGAGTTGCAGCTTTTCGACCAGTTTTTCTGCTTGCTTTTGCGCATGAGGGAGAAATCCTTTCGACAGTGCTGGACGTCCGCAGCAGCTCCACGGAGCGAGAATCACCCGATAGCCAAGTCCATTGAGGAGGGTGACGGCAGCTTGGCCAATTTCTGGGTGGTTAAATTCTGTGAACGTATCGTTCATTAAGACGGCTGTTGAAGGCAAGGAAGGAGGTTGAATATAATGTTTAAACCATTGAGAAAATCTCTGTTCTGCAAGTTTCGGAAGGTGCCGCTGTGTTGAGATCCCTAGCCAGTTCAGTGCTGTTTTCCCCCATGCAGACTCTAACAGGCGGTTTGCACTCTTGGCGAAAGGGGCGCTCCAAGAATTAATTGTTCCGATGCCGCTGAAGATTCTGTTTCGAATGGCGTAGCCATTTTTCTCTTGATACTGATAGAGGAATTCGCTTTTCATCTTGGCCATATCGACTTGTGAAGGACATTCGGTTTTACACCCTTTGCAGGAGAGGCAGAGATCCATCACGTCGTACATCCGCTCGGATGTCAGCGCTTCCAGCGGGAGACGGCGGTGGGTGATCGCCCTTAATGCCTGGGCTCGTGCGCGGGTGGAATGAAACTCTTGTCCAGTGACCTGAAAAGAAGGGCACATCACCTTTTCTTTTTTGCGGCAGAGTCCATTTCCATTGCACATGTCTACAGCAAGTTCAAACCCGCCTTCGGGAGTGAAGTCTAGGAAAGTGTCAATTTTTTGTGGCTCCACGCCTGGTTGTGTACGCAGCTCTTCCCAGTCCTTGGATAGCGGGATGATTTTGCCGGGGTTCATCAGATTGTCCGGATCGAAGGCCCGTTTCAATTTGACGAAGGATCCCATGATGCGCTCTCCAAAAAGGAGGGGGTTAAGCCATGAGCGGATCCACCCATCCCCATGTTCCCCGCTGAGGGTTCCTCCGTGGTCGATGACTAATGCTGTGACCTCTTCCATCATCTTTTTGATGAGAGACAGTTCTGATGGATCTCGCAAGTCGATATAAGGGCGAATGTGCATGCAGCCCGCACCCACATGGCCATAGATGCCTGCCTCTTTCCCATAGGATTTAAGGAGGTTGCAGAAAAGCTCCATGAAGGAAGCAAGGTGTTCAGGAGGAACTGACAGGTCTTCAATGAAAGCGATAGCTCTGCTGTATGATCGTTTTGATAAGAGGATTCCAAGTCCAGCTTTCCGCAATTCCCAGATCGTTTGAATCCGGCTTTGATCAAGCACAGTCAGCATGCCTGGCTGCTTGGGATTGGTTGTGAGCTGTTGTTTTATTTGTTCGATTTTATTGTTCACCTCTTCTGAGATTTCTCCTTCCATTTCTACCACCAACACTGCCGCTGAAGAGGCGGGGAGCCAGTCCAACTTCCCTCGTAGCTGAGGGGAAGAGCGCCCTGCTGATAAGATATGGGAGTCAATCATCTCCAATGCAAGAGGGAGATGCGCGAGCAAGAGAGGGGTCTGGTTTAAAGCTTCCCTCATCTCGTCATAGAATAGTAATAGCAATCCTGTAGATCGAGGTTTAGGAACGATTTTCAATGTGATTTCTGTTGCAATGCCGAGAGTCCCTTCTGAACCGGCAATAAGCCGTGAAACATTCAAATGAGTCGAATCAAGGAGTTCATCTAAGCGGTAGCCTGAAACACGTCGAGGGATTGAGGGAAAATGGCGGGCAATCTCTTCGCCATCGTCTGCTTGGATCGCTTTCAGAGAGCTGTAGATGACTCCTTCACGATCACTTTGTTCCGATTTCCGATTCCATCCTTCCCGGTCAAGTTGTCCGAAAGTGATGAATTCGCCATTGGAGAGGAGCAATTCCACTTGATGGACGTGTTGCGCCATTGAGCCGTAGCGGAGCGATCGGGCTCCAGCGGCATTATTTCCAAGCATTCCTCCAATTGTTGCGCGGTTTCCTGTCGACGTGTCGGGTCCAAGTCTATAGCCGTGAGGGGAGAGAATGCGATTCAGTTCATCTTGAATGAGGCCAGGCTCGCAGACGACAAATTCATTCTTGATATCCACTTTCAAAAGGCGGTTAAGCCATTTGGACACATCAACGACTAATCCTCGTCCTAAACACCCTCCAGCGATCCCTGTCGCTGCGCCGCGCACAGTGATTGGAACGTGAAATTGTTGAGAAAGACGGACGATGGCTTGAAGGTCTTCTTTGGTTTTTGGGATGACGACCCCTAAGGGGAGAACTTCAAAAATTGATGCATCGACGCTGTAGACGGTGCGGGAGATCTCATCGAAGAGGACTTCTCCAGCGACCGATGCTCTGAGGGCCTCTTCAAATTCTTTCATAGCCCTTCTCTGGAAGCGGAGGGGGAGGGGGTTGCTTCCGCTGTTGGAAGCTATACAATGGACCCAGTTCTAGAATTGACGTCAGCTCATCGAGGGCCTGATGTTGTTCATTGAGAAGAGTGGGATCGGCCAAATCGCCAGGGGTCAGATGGTCTCTGTAGGTTTTCTCAACCCAGACAACGAGCCTTTGGTAAAGAAGATCTGTCAGAAGAACTGTTGGCAGCATCGCATCAAATTCCGTTTTATTAAGAGCGATGCGAAGGCGCAAGCAAGCTGGACCTCCTCCATTCTGCATGCTTTCGCGCAAATCTTGAAAGATCACCTGTTTAATTGGACAGTTGGAATCCTGGATTAGGTGTGTTAAGTATTGTTGTACAGGAATTGACTGTTCGCACTCTTCAGGAGCAATCATCAACATCGTCTGATCGGGCAAAGTGATGATCTGTGAATTAAAGAGGTAGGTTTTAACCACTTCAGCCAAGGAGATTTCAGCGTTTTTGACTTCTAGAGCGATGAGTGGGACCTGGCATACTGTCTCGACTCTTTCTTTGAGTTTGGCAATCACTTGGGGGGTGCCTATAAAAGCTTTCTCGTGATAGAAAAAGAGGTTCTGATGTCCGACAGAGATCACATCATTGTGGAAGACTCCAGCGTCGATCGCCTCAGGATTTTGCTGTGCGAACACCACATGGTCAGGTGTCAGGCGGTGAAGTCTCATCAGAGCCCTAGCTGCTGCTTCAGTTTGCCGTGCCGGAAATTTAGACGTCGGATCTCCCGAACCTGCTCTACCAAACACAAAGAGCTGCACCCCCGGCTGATTAAAGGCATGACAAAAGCGTGTGTGGTTGGCTGCTCCTTCGTCGGCGTAGTCTGGATGGTAGGGAAGGGGATAATGATGAACAAAATAGGCGGGGTGATTGAAGATCCTAAACAGGGCTAGCCCTGTCGTTGCTGCTTCAAAGGAACGGTGAAAATTGCTGAGGAGGTTGGCTGGAGTGAAGTGAACTCTTTTGTCGTAGGAGTCCGCTGAAGGGGAGACAGTCGCAGCATTAGCAGCCCACATATAGGCGGCAGAGGAACAGGCAGCGAGGAGAGAAGGGTCGGCTTTCCAGGCTGCTGCGACGACTTCTGCATCAGTGCCATAAAATCCCAAACCTCTGAGAATCGGGATAAATGGCCTCTCATGAGGCGGGAGCACAGCTTGCTTCAATCCGAAGGAAGTGAGCTTTTTCATTTTAGCCAGCCCCTGCAGAGCCGCTTTCTTGGGGTTGGAGGCAATCTGTCGATGAGTCATCGAGGCGATATTGCCATAGGAGAGGCCGCTGTAATTATGAGTTGGACCGACGATGCTGTCTAAATTCAACTCAATCCCGTTATGCATGCATCCCTGCCTATCTTAGGTCAATTGAGCTGAATCTAGCAGAAATAACAGATTTTGTCCTATGAAAATTGACAGAGAAGCAGCTCAAGATAGACGGGCTCTTCATTCACAGGTACAATCACATTCCTTGGAACCATCTGAAGAAGAGTCTGCGGAAGGATTAAGGCCAAGTAATTTGGGATTTTTGATGAACAAAGACACGGGTTTGTCGTCTGGAAAATCCATTTCAATCCCTTCAATTGGTTTAACAACGACCTGAGAAGGATTGTCTGGATTGAAACATGTTTGAGTGACCGGGCCATTTCGATCAAGCGCAGTGAGGAGGCACACCGCATGATTTGGGAGGTTGGTTGTGCTCGCTGTTTCAATAAATGTCCCACATCTCGATGGTGCAGGTCTCCAATTTCCAATATCATTGAGCTGAAAAAACTTAGAAAGAGCTCTAACCTGTTCATACATCAGTTCAGCCTCATTTAGTATTTTACCCATTGCTACATGGATAACAGTTGTACCTTGTGCTAAACCATCTCGAGCACGTTCCAATGTCAAATTGGGTACCAACTCAGTTATTCGGTCCTTATAATCGGTGATTTTGGGAAAACACGTTTTAGTGACAGGTCCTTGCGGATCTTGTGCAGTTAAAAAACAAACTTTTTCGCCTTTAAATTCAACAGAAGAAAGAGCTCCAGATTGGTGCTGAGTGAACTCTTGATGATCGAGTTCCAAGTCATCAGTTTTGAATTGATGACATAATTTAAATGGATGTCGGTCAAGGAGGCATTGGACGACGTTTCTTATGTTATGACTCAATGGTGCATCGCAAACATCGCCCGAATATGCCTCTTTTGCTTCAACAAGGGCATTCCATTCATAACCTGCTGCGCCAGGAACTGAGCAAACAAAATCAATAGCAAAATAAACAACGACTGCATAACAGCCCAATTTAATTCCACTTCCTATTGACGTTTTATCGTCGAACGCCTTCGCCATGTCGATGAACATCTGACTATTGCGCACAGCACGGGTAGTTGTAAGCGCCACAGGCACCAAAACATTCTGAGCGATAGTTGGGTCCAAGCTAAGAGAGATTGAAGCGACAAGAGAAACAGTATCTATAGGGTGTTTTCTGAGTATTTGACAGAATCCCTGCAAAGTTCCTACAGGTCCGCGTTCCACGACGTGTACAAATACATTTTGGCACATCTCAACAGGAGTAGCGAAAAGGTCTGTGAAAAAAAGTTTGGCTAAAGAGCTCCAGCTTGGAGGAGGCGTCTGTGGTTGAATTAACTCAATTTTTATTCCGTCTTGCACTGAACTAGGAAGATGTACTTTAACCATATGAATCCTTAAAATTAGTTTTAAGTTGCAGTCAGGAATCCTATCATGCGATCAGCAGAAAAGTCAACCCATTTTCTGTAATTCTGCAGGGGCTATTATTGCGCTTTTATGATCAATGAATAATGCGGAAATCATCGTATGGGGTTTCGATTGGGGAATAATACCAGGTTAAACATGAAATAAGAACTTAATGATGTGCATACGTCATCTCAATAGAAGGGACCTTTTTAGGTCCTTTTTGTCTTGCTATCTTTGCTGAGAGTCGGACGCTCCATTGAGGCGACGGGGTATGCGCAATAATCGGCTGCATAGAAGGCACTGGGGCGATGATTTCCACTGCATTTGACCCCTCCGAAAGGGGCTGCGCTGGTGGCTCCAGTGAGCGGGGTATTCCAGTTGATCACCCCGGCTTTCACCGATTGATAGAATAAACTGTATTCATCATGGCTGTCGCTGAAAAGGGCGGCAGACAATCCATATTTTGTATTGTTAGCCTCTGCAATCGCTTCAGCGAAATCATTGACGCGGATGATTTGGAGCAAGGGTCCAAAAAATTCTTCATCGATGCGCTCTTTCATTGCAGTGACGTCGATTAAACTTGGTGTGACCAATCCAGTCCCCTTTTTCAATTGCCTCATCTCTAAGATTGCACGTCCCCCTTTTTCGACAAGCTTCCTTTGCTCTTCAATCAGGTTCAATGCCTGCTTTTCAGTGATGACGGGACCCATGTAAGGTTCTGGATCATCCGTGTAGGTACCAATGGTGATTTTTTTTGTTTGGTCTGTTAACTTATCAATAAAGAAATCGCCTTCTTTTGACCGTGGAACAATCAATCGCCTGGCGCAGGTGCAGCGTTGCCCTGATGTCAAAAAAGCCGATTCTATTGTTAGGTCGACTGCGGCGTCCCAGTCGCTAATCCTCCCGATCACCAGAGGATTGTTCCCCCCCATTTCAAGAGCTAAGATTTTCCCAGGCATGTTGGCAAATAATGCTGTTAAAGACTTTCCTGTCGAATAGCTTCCTGTGAAAAAGAGCCCTTGGATGGCAGGATGGCTGGCGAGGGCTTGCCCGGTTGAGCGTCCTCCTTGGATGAGGTTAAGTACTCCAGGGGGGAGTCCGGCCTCATGCCAACAGCGGACCATTTCTTCTCCCATCCAAGGGGTGAGTTCGCTTGGTTTAAATACAATGGTATTACCCGCCAATAAGGCAGGAACGATATGTCCATTCGGCAGATGACCGGGGAAATTAAATGGTCCCATGACAGCGACAACGCCATGAGGGCGATGGCGGGTGATGGAATAGGTCTCTTCCTGCCGATGGATAATCCCAGCACAGCGGGCTCCATAAGCTTCAAGTGATAATGGAATTTTCGCTATCATGGCGTTGACTTCGTTTCGAGACTCCCAGAGAGGCTTTCCGGTTTCTTTTGAGATCACTTCGGCGAGGAACTGCTTCTTCTCTTTGAGCTTATCTTCAAACCCAATGAAGTAAGCACTCCTTTCATTGATAGAAAGGCAAGACCAGCTGGCGGACGCTGCTGCGGCATACTGCACAGCTTGGTCGACAGCTGTCGAAGAGGCTTCACATCCTTCCCAGACGATGGTTCCATCAGCGGGATTTATCGATTGGAATAGTTGTGAATGATTCATTCTTTAACCTCAGTGAACAGTAATAAAACGGATGGAATCCCCATCTTCAACATGGAGAGCTTCTGCAACTTTTTCATTGATCAGCGCCTCTTTTTTAGAGGTGAATTGCAGCTTGCCATAGCAACATCTAAAATCTAACCGCTCATTCCCGATGAGGTATTCATTTTCTTCTGAAAGGAGATCTTTGGTCAGACGGATAGTGATGACGCAGCTATTTTTAATCGTGCGGATATTTGCAGTTGCTGCCTCTAGATGGGGGCCGGCGTCGAAGATATCGACTTCGTGGTTATATTCGAAATTCTCTT
Source organism: Parachlamydiales bacterium (assembly GCA_020051075.1). Lineage (GTDB taxonomy): Bacteria > Chlamydiota > Chlamydiia > Chlamydiales > Parachlamydiaceae > JAGVJP01. The sequence goes on along the minus strand of JAGVJP010000005.1, from coordinate 68,807 downwards.
GCGCGAGCATCGATAGAGCCGGTTTTGAGTTATCATGAGCTTTTCCAATCACATCTTGGGCTTCCTGTGGGAGTAGAGGAATATAGATAGGATATTGGGGGAGGATCTCGGCAACAAAGGTGCGGTCGAGGTCAATCTGGGCCATTAACTCAACAAAGGAGAGATTGCAAAAATGGCGTCCGATGTTGTCCCAAAAGGGGGATATCTGCCGTTGATCTATGTATCCACGTATCTCTGCGATAATTTTCTTTTCGAAGCGTGACCGATGGGCGGCGATGAAGAGGAACCGGCTCAACGAAAGAAGGCGGCCCTGTCCTCCATGACGGAATGTTGGCTGCAAGTAGAGAGAGCAGACTTCGGAGGAATGACAGGGGTTTGTGACGACGCGTAATATTTGTATCTCTTTGGGAGCTGAAATATGTTTGGCCTGAGTGGGGGAGTTTTCTATTTTGTAGAAGTAGGTGAGATTGCGGCTGCTTTGTGCCATGATGCCGCAAACCCCTCCAATTCGCCCTGTTGTGAGGTCTTCTAAGACAAAATAGTACTCCTCTTGGCCAGGCGTGTTCACTTGGGAAGAGAAACACGACTCTGAATGGAGCACCTTCTCCTGCAGCTTCTCCCGATCTCTTGGGAGAGTGGTTATTCCCAGGAGCGATTCAAAAGAGAATTCAGCGAAAGCGCCGAGGTCTTTGCATGTGATGGGGCGTATGATAATCATAGTTTTTTAACTTAAGTTTTTAATGTCTTTTCAATAATTTGCATGACAGCATCGACATCGTCAAGAGTCATCACACCTGCTGGTATCAACAGCCGGACGCGTGTCGGATGGCTTCCTGCGACGAAAGAGATGACTCCGGCTTCAAAAAGTTTTTGTACAAATTTTTCCACTTGGCTATGTTCTCCTCCAAAAGGGGTAAAAGCAATCATAGATCCGATTCCATAAGGTCCTTGCACAAGGGTGGAGTCATCTGTCTCTATTCTGGAGAAATGTTCTACAAAGCGACCATGGAGTCTTGCTAGAGTGCCGTCTGGACCAAAGAATCGATCGGACAGCAGATGTTGAAGAATCCAACAGCTAGCTTTCAGTGCGATGGAACTGCTAGTGAAAGTCTGACTGAGAAGGCCTGGTTTGGGCTTATAATCACTTTTAAAAAGGGTCGCACAGACTTGCGATAGCTTGCCAATAGAGACGAGGTCGACATAGCTTTCAAGGCCAAAATATTGATAGGCAAAAAGTTCTGTTGTTCTCCCAAACGTTTGGATTTCATCGACAAAGATGGCCACCTGGTGTTCTTTTAACACTTCCATTAGAGCAACGAAGTAGTCTCTTGTTCCGACGTTGAATCCGCCTTCGCCTTGTATAAGCTCAAAGCACATCACTGCATGGCGTTTGGGATAGCGGTTTAAATGTTGTTTTAGAGTATTTACAGAGAGTTTTGTGCTTTCTTCAGGATAATTCGCATGGTAGAATGGGATATAATCGACAGATAGATGCAAAGGCAGTCCTTCCCGAAAGCTCGGCTTATCGGTAATTTGCGCAAGGGCTAACGTTCTTCCCATGAAGCAATGATCGAAAGCTAAAATGCGGTCGGCAGGGAAGTGGCGATGAAAAGCCAATTTCAAGGCATTTTCATTGGCCATTGCACCTGAAGATGATAGGAAGCAGTGGTCTAATCCCGAAGACTTGACGAGGAGATTCGATAGAGTGTAGGCATCTTGGTTTTGTTGAAGATGCCCCTGCATAATTGTATCAGCTAGTGCTGCGTCGAGGGCGACTTCTGTGAGCTCTGGGTGGCTATGCCCCCAGAAGTGGGGGCCGATACCGCTGATCATATCGTATTTTACACTGCCATCAAGAAGTTCAACAAGAGGTCCATGTCCCCAGCCGCTTCCTAAGTAGGGGTAATAGAGTTTGCCTCCACGTATCGAATGAAACAGTGCTAGTGTGTCGTAATAGGACTGCAAAAGTTCTTCCTTCGGAGGCTTGACTTGTGTTAATCGCTTTTGATGTTCCTGGAGTGCTTCGATCAAGAGTTTCTTTCCTTCTCTTACACGAGGATCCTGTTTAAATCGGTTGACTTCAAGTGAATCGAAAATGTTCATAGTATTGCCTTACTGGGTAAGATGATCTCCCGAGATGCGAGTTTGAATAGGAATAATGCTGCAAGAGAGGCTCTTTCAGTGAGGCTTGAGGTAAGGAGATATTCGTTTTCTGTGTGCAGGCCGCCTCCAACAACTCCTGCTGTATCTAGAGTGGGAAGTCCAGCGTTTGCTAGGATATTTCCGTCACAGACTCCTCCAGTCGCGCGGCAGTTAAAAGGGATCTGCAGCTCTTGGGCGCACTGTCCATAGGCGTTAAAAAGAAATTCTGATGTTGCATCCAATGATTTAGGAAGTCTAAATGAGTCTTGATGGCAATGGCATTCTACATCGGAAGCGTGGGCATAGTGTTCTGCTGCCGAACGGATGATTTCAGAGGCTTTCCTTAAGGCTTCGCCATCAGAGCTGCGGATATTTATTCTGCATGAAGCGATGTCTGCAACGATATTGACTGGACCGTTGCTATAGAGGTCTGCGACATTAACCGTGATCTCTCCACCATTCAGTAAACTTTGGAGTTCAGAAATGAGACGTGTCAGCGGAATGACAGCACTTCTTCCCTTGTCAAAATCACGGCCAACGTGGGCTGATTGTCCAACATAGGCAATCGTAAAATTGGATGAACCTTTTCTCTCATCGACGAAAGCTCCGTCGGGAAATGCAGGTTCAAAAATTAGAGCAAGATCATGGCGTCGAGCCGCTTCACGATAGAGAGGTGTTGACCCAGGAGATCCAATTTCTTCATCGGGAGTGATCAATACCTCCCATCCCAGCGATTCTTTGAGAGGGGAACGTTCCAGTGCTTCGAGGAGGGTGAGAAGAATCGCGAGCCCTCCTTTCATGTCTGCGGCTCCAGGACCGGTTAACCGCTGGTTATCCTGCTGCTGCAAAGATTGAAATGGACTGGAAGGAGAAAATACAGTGTCTAAATGACCGGCTAGTAAAATTTGAATTGGCGCAGAAGGACGGGACCTGATCGATAATGCCTGACCTAAAGGATGGCTCTGAAGCAATCCCGTGGGAGTGAGTTTCTGATAGGAAGGGAGAGAGATCAGTTGAGACGTTCCTCCAAGAGGTTTAAAGGCATCATGAAGAACTTGAAGCAGTCGATTCAATCCTGTGTAATTTAATGAATAGGTGTTGATACCTACCCATTGATGCAATCTTTCAATAAGCTGGGACTCTTGAGAAAAGATCCAATTGAGAGAGCTGGTATAAGAAGACATAATTTTTCAGGATTTACTGTTTATCGAACTCTATGACAGGTTGGTGAATAAAATGCAATTTCGTGAAAACTTACTTGGTAAAAATTGGACTATCGGCTAATGTGGCAATAAGAAAAATACATCTGACTAACAACCAGCCAAGGGATTATATGGACAAAAGAGGGCGCAAGGAACTACAAAAGGTTATCGATAAGGATCCTTCTTGTTATGTGTTGATTACTTGCGGACCGCCTGCAGAAGATGGTGAGATGGAAGTGGAAATGACCTATCAGGGTGATAAAGGACTTGCCACATTCCTTTTGCACCAGGCAAAAACTGTCCTTGATGAAGAACAAGACCTTCACATTCCAAACAGCCGGAACATTCGCTTAGTTAAATGATTTTGACTTCCTTGCCACAAGACACATAAACCAAGACCGGCAATGCCAGTTACTCAAAGATACACAGGATAAACAAAGGGGACAAAACAGGATAGACAGGATGGGTAGGATCGCTTCGCGGCAGGATAGCAAGATAGGGAAGATAAATTGGATGAAATCTATTCTTTTATTTTTTCTCTTAATTGTGCCTAATTTTCTCTCTTCCCTATCTTGCTATCCTGCCGCGAAGCGATCCTACCCATCCTGTCTATCCTGTTTTGTCCTTTTTGCTTATCCGTGACTATTTTTCTTCAGTCGGGTATTGGCTTGAGAGTTCGTCGATAAAACATCTAAACGCCGGAGTCTGCCTCAACCCCTCTAACCATTCGTCATGTAAGAGCTCTTCAATATCTGGAAGGACGTCTAGCTTGTCCGCCCGTTCAAGATAAAACATGGCTTGGTCATACTGCTCGAGCAGGGAATAGAGGCCTGCAAGCAGGTAGTTAGCAAGGGCATTCCCTAATGTCATCCCTTCCAAAAAATGTCTCTCGGCACTTTTAAGGAGTGATTGAATTCTTTCTGGATAATGGGGATCCTGAACTAAGAGTCCTAGATTTATATATGTCGTCCCTTGATCAATATGAACAACATCATCTTCTGGGTTGATATCTAAAATCGATTGAAATTGTTCAATGGCTTTGTGAAAGCAATCCACTTCTTGGGTCATTTCACCTAACGCGGCAAATGATATACCAAGCTGATAACGTGCTTGTATGTAAGTTAAATCAAACTGGACAATTTGAATAGAAAGGTGGATGGCTTTTTCCAGATCTTGCAGGTTTTCAGTGAGTTCGCCTAATAATAAAAAAGCGCATGCATAGTTTAAGACCCATTCAAGATCCCAGTTTTCGACATGAATTTCATAAGGAGAGGCATTAAAAATTTTTTCAAATTTCCCAACAGCCGTTTGAACATAAGAAGCATTTTCCGTTAAATCTCCCAGCTTCATCAAAGCGACTGCATAGTCATTCCAGAACTCAGGAAAATCATGGATACCGTTTTCTAAAGCTAAAGAAAAGCAGTTAATACTCTTTTCATAAGACAGTTCGTCTTCGCTTATTTCAGCAAGATGAAAATGGGTCAGGGCTAATCCATACCATAAGGCACCGTTTTGATCAGTAAGAGTTAGGCCATACTTAAATTTTTCTATCGCTTGGTAGAAATAGCTTTCATCAGTAAAGTAATTGCCAAGTTCATTGAGGCATGAGCCGTAGATGAACCATGCATCGGGGTCAACAGCGGAGATTTCTAAACTTTTAATGATTTTACTGCGTGCTTCATGTAGGAATTGCAACGACTCTTCCTCTTTTCCAAGAAAAAGGTCGGCTTCAGCCCAAATTTTAAGAATGAGGGGATTGGCGTGATGGGGATCAAGCAATTCAGCTTGAGCAAATTTCTTTTGTGCAGTCTTCATTCTCATTGGATCATGAGAGATTTTTGCGAGAGCTGCCTCATGGATGGCCCATTCCGTCCAAAGGTTCGGGTCTTCTGGATTGAGTTCGCTCGCTTTGATGAAACTCAGCTCTGCCTCTTCGAGGAGGATGTCATTCCATTCGAATCTGCACATCGTTCTTAGAGTGCAAGCGCGATTTAACCATCCTGCAAAAAAGGAATCATCTTGAGCGATCGCTTCATTGAATAGGTGGAAAGCTTCTTTGATGTAATCATATTTAGCAAGCAGAGACGATAGAAGAGCAAAGCTTTCGCCATAGTCGTTTAAAAATTCCGGAACCCGAAAGCCGAGCGCATAGGCGAGGTAGTACTTCTCGTTTGCCCGGTTTATGTCACAAGGCTCGCCGGCCATTTTACCTAAAGTGAAGAGGCAAAGTCCCCATTTCCAAAAGAACTCCTCTTTCGAAGTTTGATCAGCGTCAAATTGAAGATAAGCCTTTTCAAAGCAGTCGTTGGCTTCATTTAGGAGATTTACATCGGTTTCAAAGAGCCCGCAGAATGTTTTCACTTGTCCGAGAAGAAACCAAGCGTAAAAATGATTGGGATTTTGCTGTAAACAGGAGTGCAGTGCTGAGGAAGCCAAGTACAGGCATCTAATATTGTCTTTATAGGAAGCGTAAGCCAGGGCTTGTTGGAATAAAATGTCTGCATGATTATTTGAAATATCAAGGGCTATTGCAAAACTCTCAATGACTTGCTGGCTGCCTTGAGAAAGTTGATGTGATCCTTGGATGACAAGCAACCGTGCAAGGAGAAAACGCTCTTCATGCGAGAGATTTTTCCATACATCGGGGCTCTTTAAAGGCTCCAATTGTTCAAAAGAACTTGACTGCTCGATCTGGATCAATAGCTTATGAAGTGAGGTCATGTTACCATATGGGTTAAAACATTCCCAATTATACGACTTGAATCTTTTTTAGAAAATGAATATTTCATGTAGGAGTGCATTTGCAAATATAAATAAAAATGTTGTCAAGAATTGAGGCGAGGGAGTGAGTGGCCAAAATGTAAGAATGCGAAGACAAGATCGACAGGATAGACAAAAAACAGGATGGGCAAGATCGCTTCGCGGCAGGATAGGCAAGATAATAGGAAAATTCAGACATAATTAAGAAAAAGATATAAAATAGTTAGAAGACAATCATTTATTCTGTATTAATTATTTCATCATCCTATTTTTTTTACCCTTTATATCCTGCCTATCCTGCCGCGAAGCGATCTTGCCCATCCTGTTTTTTGTCTATCCTGTCGATCTTGTCTTCGCATTCTGACGTTGTTGGCACGGGTGCGGATGTTTTAAAATTCGTCTATCAACTTGATCATGCTTTTTATGTCTGTTTCTGGCGCTTGGCAGACTCCTTGTTGACACACATAAAACGTTGTTTGATCATCGACCGCTTCTTGAAGTTTTGTATGGGAGAAGAGTTCTTCAAATTCGAGGTCTTGGCTTTGCCAAATGACGCTTTTATCAGGGATGAATCTTTCAAAAAGATGTTTTTTTAACTCTTCATAATACTCTTTATTAGAATTGAGTGCGATGACAAATGTTGGCGCCTTATGATCATAATAGCGGATCAGATTCATCGCATGATAGCAATATCCCAAAGGATAATGTTCTAATAAATCCTTTACAGCCATCAGGACATCGCTGGCTTGAGCGAGATAGTCTTCCTGTTTTGTGATTTGAAAAAGCCGCAAGAGGTTTTCTGTATGGATGGCATTGCCAGAAGGCTCGGCTCCATCTGAAAATTGACATCGTTGCAAGATAAGGCTTTTATCTGTTCCATCAGTTTGGAAAAAGGCTCCCTCAGGAATTTTGTAGCGGAATGCAAGGGTATTTGTTAGTTGCATTGCCCACTGAAGCCATTCAACTCCTGCATTTGCTTCGAATAGTGAGATGAGACCGCGAATTAAAAATGCATATTCGTCGAGGCTTCCTGCAAAGAGGGCTTCGCCTTCTCTCCAACGGCGTAGGAGGATTTGCTCGTCTTCATTCCAGAGAGCTTTTTTCAAAAATCGGGCCGATTTGATCGCAGCTTGTAAGAATGGTTCATGGCTGAAAGCTTTTCCCGCTTCGGCTAGCGTATAGATCATCAAACCGTTCCATGAGCAGAGGATTTTATCATCCTTCAGAGGATGGACTCTCTTTTCTCTGGCTTCCCAGAGTTTTTTTCTCTGCTCTTTGAACTGCGTTTGGAGCGCTTCCGGGGCGATATGGCGGCTGTTAGCAAATTCTTCCAAAGAGGTCATCTGATGCAAGACGTTTCTTCCGTCGAAATTGCCATGAGGGGTAATTTGGTAAAAGTCGCAAAAGAGCATGCCGTCGGGTTCAAGGATATTTAATACCTCTTCACGCGGCCAGGTATAGAAGTAACCTTCATGTCCTTCTGAATCTGCGTCTTCAGCGGAGTAAAATCCCCCTTCAGGATGAGTCATATCTCTTAAAACGTAATTTAAAATTTCTTCGCAGACCTGTCGATAGAGCGGTTTTTTTGTCAGCTGCCAAGCCTCCAAGTAAGCTTGGGCAAGGATGGCATTGTCATAGAGCATTTTCTCAAAGTGGGGGATGATCCACCGTTCATCGACGCTATAGCGAGAAAAACCTCCTCCAATGTGATCATAGATACCGCCTCGATGCATCATTTCCAATGTTCTTTCAACTAAGAACAGCGCCCGGCTATCTTTTGTGGTTTTGAAGTATCGAAGCATTAAACTTGACTGATAGCCAATCGGAAATTTTGGTGCTCCTTTCATTCCGCCATAGGTGGGATCTGCCATTTTATACAGAAGATCGATTGCTTCGTCGATCACATCGGGTTCTGGAAGGGTATCTCCAGTTGTGTGCACGCTGGTGGCAAATACTTCCAGTATTGTTTCGGCTTGGGAGAGAACTTTTTCTTTATCGCCTCCTGCCCACAGCTCTTTAATGCGATGGATCAGATCCACCAGGCCCATCAAACCGTGGCTGCTATAAGGGGGGAGATAAGTGGCGGCAAAGAAAGGCTGCAAATCTGGAGTGAGAATCACATTTAGGGGCCAGCCGGCAGCTCCTGACATCATGCTCTGGGCAAATTCCATATAGAGGCTGTCAACATCGGGAAGCTCTTCCCGGTCCACTTTGATGCAGATGAATGTTTGATTCAATAGATGGGCAATTTCAACATTTTCAAAAGATTCCCGTTCCATCACATGGCACCAGTGGCAGGTGGCATAGCCGATCGATAAGAAAATTGGCTTATCTTGGTCTTTTGCCGCTTGGAATGCCTCGTCACCCCATGGATGCCAGTCGACAGGGTTATGTGCATGTTGGAGAAGGTAGGGAGATTTCTGATGGATCAGCCGATTGGTGTAGAGCGGTTCTTCTGCCATAGTCAAAATCTCTCAATCATAATTTTCGTGTCCGTACCATTACCCATTTTCGAGCGCGAAGCGTTTGGAGTGCGGAAGTCCTCTTCCGCTTTATTCTAGATCAATTTTTGATGGATTCGTTTCTCTATAATATCTCAATTGCTCGTTCAGCACTCGCTACTTTTGCTATCTCGTAACACTGACTTTCATCGACTCACATATTCTTCCCAATACTACTCGTCGATAAAGCGGAAGAGGACTTCCGCACTCCAAACGCTTCGCGTAGAAAAAATGGGTCGTTCACGAATAGGAAATCTGGGAACGAGCACGATAAACCTAGAAGTCTAACCTCTTCGTCCAGGGCCATAATTCACTGTATTTGCATCACGATCATAGGTGATGTAGGGAATATTTAAGCGTTTCTTGTGATGGTGTCTTCTATGGTGGTGGTTTCTATTTTTCCCTGTTTTCTTTACTGCAATCTTCTTTGGGCTGTTAGTATTGGTTTTGTTGGTTCCGCCGCAGGTGGCACAACGGGAGGTTGACAAATCGGCAGCTTCTAAAGCGAATGCATTGCATAGGATAGTACACACTAGAATGGTGAGGATTTTTTTCATAATGAACATTCCATGGTTGAGGGGTTTGTATTTCGACTGTATAGCATGGGGCATCGATTTAATGTCAAATAATTTCTTTAGTAGCTTTAAACTTGTGGATAAATTTTGTCTCATGTATAAAATGCCGGCTAAAGTTAACCGAAACATTATTCTAGCTTAAGCTAGATCTGAGGCCATATGGAATGCTTACAAAGACTCTGCGATTGGGGATGCAGCTGGTTCTCGCCTAACAATGATGGAGTGTCAGAGAGAATCTACCGATCAGATCCAGAGGATGATAATGAATTTGACGATACATCTCCGTTTGACGAAAGTTTTTTACTTAATATAAGCCATCCTCCCGGGCCATGGATTGCACGACCTGTAAGTATTTGCGGTAGAACTGCTTCTCCTTATTTTAGAAATAAAGATCTGATTGTTTCTACGTTAATCAATGTTGCAGCAGCAGGAGCTTTCACAGGTCTAGGATTAGTTCTATCCGAAGAAAGTGAAAGAGATGATTTTAGTGTCAGAGATTTCTCCATTCCATTGATTCTCATCTCTGCCGTGTTTCAATCAGCTCTAGAATTAAATGCTGCTTTTGTTAAGGGGATTGAAGCGAGAATTGTCGCAGCGAAACCCCCAGGCGAAGAGCGGACTCCTCTAGAAAAAGTTGTTCAGGGCTTAGCTAAAGTGGCGGTTGGTCAAGAGTATGTGTACAACTTTCTCGCTCGTCATTCTACCGAGAACTTTCTCTATTTGTGGAATGCTTACCTCAATGTTCCTGCTCGGAATAAACAAGCAAGTCAGGGGTTGTATTATTCAAATGTGGTGTTATCCGTCCTCTTACTAACCAGAAATTTCTTTAATTTAAAAAAGCTCCGTCGAGGGCATCACGTTGATCCACTTCATTCCCTTGAAAGAGGAACGCCTGTGAACCGACGGTTGTCCCCGTCTTCTGGCAATATAATTGGCAAGCTTGTTCCTTATGGGGTTGAATTAGGTGCTGGATTACTGTGTTGGGGTTTGGGGGGGTACTTTAAAGATGAGGTTGAGGGGCTTGAGTTATTATCTTATTCCCTCGGGACAATTGCGATTGGCGATGTGGTTGGATTTTTTACTGCTGAAGCTTTACAGACGGTCTGGCAACGCCTCGAAGTTAGATGGATACGAGACGGCGATTTGGACGTCACTGGATCGCTGAATGCTTCCCCTGAGATCCCAACCAGCTTGTTCATCACTAGAAGGGGAATCAAGGTATTGCGTATCTCCTCCGTTGTCATCGTCTGTCTTTCAGCTGGTTTTGTCCCGGTGCATATCCTTTCCCCATTCATGGGTTTCTTCAAAGGGATCATGGATCAATTTCAGAGTCAGCAGTTTGAGTATTTCACCCAAGAGGACCTTAGCCACATAAGGGAAGAAAGCTTTGTTCCTGGCACAGAGACGAAATTGACCGCCGTACGGGTCAATCAAGCAGCTACAGCGACATTTTTTACGATTTTTCATGCCTTCTTTGCATACGCTTTAGTCGAATCTGATGATAAGGAAAGAGCCGAAATTGCTGCATTTATTGCTGCAACAGATCTTTCTGCCATTGTATCCAGATACCTTCAATATAAATTCAAACCCGGTGAAAATAGGATTGTTTTCAATCAAGCTGTCTATGATCTTCTTTTTAATCCGTATGATTTAGCAGTATATTATTTTGCATTCAGCGCTGTTGGGGGAGCAACTGGATCTGCGTTAGGTGGTGAAGCTACTCTTACATATGGAGCAGGAATAGCGGCTCAAATCATTTTCGGATTGATTTTAGGGGCAAATCAAACACGAGAATTTAGAGGAGTGACGTTTACTCCATCAATTTTCGATGCCCAGGCTGGAAACCTTCTCTTGGGAACTTTAATCACGAATTCTCTCTAAGGACCGCTTTTTTTGACAAAAACCATTTAAACTAGTTGATTATGTTTGTAGTCACAGCGCTTCAAGAATTCAGTCGAAAAGTCTTTGGCTATACTGATTATTATGAACTGTTCGATGGATATTTTTCCCAATTAACACGAGATGAGAACCCTTCCTTGGAAGGGTTCTCTCTTTTTGTCCGTTCTTCAAAGGGGAAGAACAATCGGACATTCAATGTGGGAACGATTGTCATCAATGTATTTGGATTAGTTGGAGCTCAGCGACTCAATCGCGTTTCTAGGTCGAATTCAACAAGACATCTTCCAATAGGAAGTGACAGTCTATTGCAAGTTTATTCCAGACAATTCGAGCAGATGGCGAATGATACTCTGATCACATTGCGCTACAACCTTCAAGATGTCCGGCAAATGAAACTGTCTCCAACACTTCTTCCACGAGGAGTCCGTTACTCTTGGCAGGCAAAGAAATCCACCAGCGTGACTGCACCCATGGATCATATCCGTGGGAATCTTGTCAGATTTTTTACCCTGCATCCATTCCCAGACCGGTTGATGAGAGTTCTTGAAATGAATGACATTGATTGTGTTGCAAAAGCGATTAACAGACGGCAGGCGAATCTTCATGAATTGGTGGGATCGATTTTCACTGTCCTTAGAACTCCTCCAGGGACACCACTTATTTTGCCGGTTTCAGAAGAAGAGCTCCTTCTTAAGAACGGGGCTGTTGCTTCTTATTCTGAAGAAGAGGTTCAAATGGAAGATGACTCCACGAGAGTTTTTCGATCCGTTTTTGTTTTTTCTTTCGTGGATGAAATTGTCAAATGGACCGAGAAATGTTGTGATGTTCGAACGATCCAGGCTTGGCAGACAACGCTTAAAGTGTCTCGTATGATAGGGATTTTCCCCACGTCTTCGGCTAGTCCTCGCGCTCAATCCACCAAACGCATTTTATTGAGTTTGACGCCAAGGACTAGCTCAAGCAGCCATTCATACGAAATCGAGAGTTCTTTTTTTTGTCCATTTCAAGATTTTTTGGTTGATCGAACAATTAACAAATTATTTTCTCGTGAGCTAAATCAAGAATCGTACATTAGGAAAGAACTCGTTTCGTTATTCATGGCAAGCGAGTCAACGCGTGTTGATTTCCTCTTTTTTTGGCAGCTCTTGCTTTCCCTATTCATTGAACTTGATCGGGAAATCCAACCCTCTCTTAAAAGTCTTGTCGATGCTGTTTTGCCTTTGAGTGATCAGATGAATGCTTATCAGAGAGCATGCTTGATTAGAAATCGGATTTTTCCTGCGATAATGTCTGGGGTTCAACCGCCAACCACATCTTCTTCGAGCAGTCAGTCGATGAGTCTCGGTCGAGACAATGTGGACGTTGAGCGAGCAAAGCAGGTAGAGTTGTTTGCTTCAGTGATGTTAAACGGCTTCATCTTAGAACATTTTGTCGTCAAGAACATCTGTCCAGAAGAAAAGGCTACTTTAGTCCATTGGTTATCCCAACATTCGAGGGGGGCGCGGAAAACAAATGCCGATTTTTGGAGGGTGATCTTCACATCGAAACTTCCCCAAAGCTGCTGCTATGAATTGAATGCCAATCAAGGTTTTGATTTTAAAGAGCACTGTTATGTCACTGCTTGGGATCTGATCTGCCTATTTTCCATTGATAAAGATCCTCATCTGGAGCTGATAGAATCTTGTTTTAGGCAGTTGCATTTTGATCTGAGATTTCGCTTCGCTTCTTCGGGGGAAGAGACGTTGAATCCGATTAAAAGTAAGGTGATGCGTGGACGGGATCTTCTTCGGATACATCAGATTAACATAGATCATCCTAAATACGATTTGATGGATTCAATTGTTTGTCTATTGATTTGCAAAGAATTCATGAACCTTAGCGATGCAGCTGAGGATTTTCTTTTTGAAAGGCTATTATCTGTCACAGCAGGCTGTCGATTAAAATCTATTGAAGAGATCTTGCAATTCACGAAGAATCCGAACCCTCTTGTTTTTAGAGAGAGGATGATAGAGAATATCTGGAAAGAGAAAATAGGAGAAGCGACTTTCAGCCACTATTCTAACCCCATTCAATGGGTTGAGTTCCAGCTGGAAGTGATTCAGTGTATAGAATCGATCACGGGTCAACGAGTGTCTCTCATCACATTACAGATTGTTTTTTTGTATTGCTTTTATGTTCCCATCAGGAGCGAGGAGGATCCTCTTACACCAACGTTAATAGAAAAACTTCGGTTAATCGTGGAGTTGAGGAAAACAAATTTTGCTGAGGTGGAGTCTCTGTTTATCAATCCACATCAAATCAATGAAATCCAAACGCTTACACGCTGTCTTTTAGATTCTAATATGGTAATTCCGATGGAATCCTACACTAATGGGCCTCATCGGCAGTGTCTACAGTACCATCAGGGAGGTTTACTTGGAGCGGTTCAAGATGTTTTAATTCCGAGTATTCCGTTTCGTGAACCGTTTATTAAATTAGCAAAAGCGTTACTAGACCCCGAAAAAAGGGAGAAATTCCAGATCCGACAGGGTTTGATCTACTTTGATGGTCAAGAACAGCATTACCGTAATGTGGTGACGACAATGGGAACTGAAACTTCCGACCAGGTTCTTGAGTTTACTCATTACACTTATATAGGGGAGTGGCAGTCGGTTCTCTACATGCCAAGGTGGATAGAGGGCGAAGAGGGCCGTCTGACCTTTGAAATGGTGTTTTGGCGTTCAATCAATCAACTAGACAGCCGTTCATTTCAAATACAGTTCGGATACACGATTGATGAGCTCTCACAGATTTTATTAAAACCTCTTCCAAAAAAAGTCGAAGCTGTTTCAGCAGAAGATTCAAGTCTTCACCAAATACAACAGATGAGTAGCTCGCTATTAAGCGTCACATTGAGCGGGGGATCCCCAAAAGATTCCATGGCACCTCATAGAACTTCCTCCGCTCCGACTTTACGTTTCATATCGGGGAATCAAGGACCAAGGAATTCGATGTCTCGATTTTTCTCTCTCTGGAACGTCATGATAGAGTCTGCGATAGAATTGCAGGCAGAAGAGCATGAGGGACAGCTGCAATCCTTGGCGAATGAAGAGGAGGAACGCTTGTTCTGTCTGAGTCCTTATGTTGATGCCTTAATAAGGGGGAAGTGGGACGCTTTTTTAGAGGGAGGAGACGAATGTGAACGGATCGCGAAAGATCTTTTCAGATTTGTCAAAGAGATGAAGATAAAAACTCGGCAAGCTTTAGCCACTCTTTATGAACTTCCTAATTCCTCACAAACTTATTCAGATGATATTGAACGACCCCTTTCTGATAGGGATCTCGCTTTAGGAGAATTAGGGCAATCTTCTGAATATCGATCCCCTTCTATCACTCGATTGAGCCTATCCCTTCCAGGTAGATCTTCATCGATGACAGATCTGTTACCGTTTTCTGTCATTGACTTGAAGGGGAAACCTTCCTGTTCAGATGATCTTCCGGGTATTCCACTTGATAAAGATGAAAGTGCGATGATGCTTAGAAGATTGGAATCGTTCTCTAAGGAATGCTACTCTTCTTCTAAGCGGCAACGACTTCGCATGTGTCAAATCATCGGACACAAAGGGAGTTGGAACTTGACTCTTTCCTTCAACCCGATGAGGTCTGGTGGAGAGTGCTGCAGTTCGAGTCATGAAACAACATCGTCATCCTCTTCTTCTTCTTCTTCTTTGCCTTCTCCTTCATTGCTGCATCCCGCTTCAGATTCTGTTGAACCAATGGAATCCGCTCATGAATCACAAAATCCGAATGAGTTTACAGCTTCTTTAGTGCTGGAGGATCATACAGGGGTTTCTTATCAGATGGATGACTCTTTCAAGCTGGGAAATCTCCTTAAACATCCCAGAGCACATTTTCTGTTAAAATGGCTGATCGACACTCTTTATCAACGCCATGTTCGCGAACTGTGAATCACTGCACACACACACTGAAAACAGGATGGGAAGGGTAGGAAATCTAGTTTTGTGTTTGACAGCAAAATCGCATATATGAAATGATTGAAACGATATTATAAGTCGAATTGTTTCAATTGTTTCAATCGTTTCAATTGTTAGTTGCTGCACGTTTAGGAGTTTCTCGAACGACTGCTTGGAGAATGTTACAACATCTCATACGAGATGGAGTGATTAGTCGTATTGGCAAAGGACCTGGAACAACCTATTTGTTAAAAGAAAAACGTGATGACAAACATTTTTAAATCTTCATTACTCGCAATTTGGCAAATCAAATGCCATTTTGAGTCTCATAATGGCAAAACTGTTGCCGTTTTCTCAAGAAAGAAAAAAAACTTGATAACTTTTTAGAGTTGTTGCTTACTGATAACCAGTTTTTTCATCCCTTTGCACTTTTGCACCTTTTCGTTAAGGAAAAGCGGTGAAAGGTGTGGATGGTTACAAGTTTCTAAAACAAAACCAGAGTTTCTATGCCCACTCCAGACCTAGATAAAAATACGATAAAGAAGCTGAGCAAGCTGTGCAGAATCGACTGTACCGATGAAGAGCAGGAGATGCTCTTGCAAGATCTCAAGAAAATATTACAGTATATTGAAAAACTCGATGAGATCGACACCGACCATGTTCCCCCATGCAATCATGTCTTAGAGGAGATCTATAATGTGATGCGCGAGGATGAAATAGGCCCTCTGTTAGACCGTAACGACTTTCTCTCTAATGCCCCTTCGCAAATTGCAGGGATGATCCGTGTCCCTCCTGTCATGAAACAAAATTAACAGACTAAAAGATGAGGATGGATGGATAAGCACTCAGCCACAGCAATAAGAGATCAATTTCTACGTGGAGAGCGGACGGCTGTTGCGATAGCCTCTGAATACTTACAGCGGATCGCTAAATTTGATCAGCAGATCGGGGCATTCCTCACTGTCTTTGAAGAGAAAATCCTCGATCGAGCTGAGAAACTCGACAAAAAAAGACAAGCCAACGTTCCTTGTGGACGGTTGGCAGCTGTTCCTGTTGCAATTAAAGATAATATCCTCGTTCAAGGAGAAATCACCACCTGCGGTTCAAAATTCCTGACGAACTATCGTGCGCCCTATCAGGCTACTGTGATAGACTTATTAGAAGCCGAAGATGCCCTCATCATCGGCAAGACGAACTTAGACGAATTCGCCATGGGCTCGTCCAATGAAAATTCTGCTCTGCAAACGACGCGGAACCCTTGGAATCTCAAATGCGTCCCTGGGGGCTCTTCAGGAGGTTCTGCTGCTGCTGTGGCTGGCCGTCTCTGCCCCCTAGCCTTAGGGAGCGACACCGGCGGCTCCGTCCGCCTTCCTGCAGCTTTCTGCGGCGTGATCGGATTCAAACCAACCTATGGGCGTGTTTCCCGTTATGGACTCGTGGCTTATGGCTCTTCTCTCGATCAAATCGGACCTTTGGCTGTTTCTACAGCCGATGCAGCATTGATGATGGAGGTGATTGGAAAGCATTGTCCAAGAGACTCGACGAGCTTGCCAATCCCAGGTGAGAACTTCCTCGATACCTTTAACGGGTCGATGAAGGGGATGAAGATAGGAGTCCCCTGGCAGTTTTTGCATACTCTGATCGATGAACCCCGCAAGGCTTTCGAACAGGCTGTGCAAGTGATGAAAGAGCAGGGGGCTGAAATTGTTGAAGTGGATCTCAATATCTTGGAATATTCCATCGCTGTCTATTACATCCTTGCGACAGCAGAAGCATCGACCAATTTAGCCCGCTTTGATGGCATCCGCTATGGTGTCCGCTCACCTCGGGCTAAAACCCTCGAAGAAGTCTACGACTTCTCTAAACAGGAAGGATTTGGACCTGAAGTGAAGCGGCGGATTATGCTCGGCACCTTCGTCCTTTCTGCCGGCTACCAAGATGCTTATTACAGAAAAGCACAGAAGGTGCGGACACTGATCATCAATAGTTTTAAAGAGGCTTTTAAGAATTGCGATCTGATCGCCACTCCGACATCTCCTTTCGCCGCCTTCGAGAATGGGGCGATTCAAAATCCTCTTCAGATGTATCTGCAAGACATCTACTGCATTGGACCAAACCTTGCTGGGGTCCCTGCTGTCAGTTTGCCCAACTGTTTGACAAAAGAGGGGATGCCGATCGGACTGCAGCTCATCGGACCGCAAAAAGAAGACCGCCGGGTTCTGCAAGTCAGCTATGCGATCGAACCACACCTTCCATTCTGTAATGCAATCCCAAAATTTGTCGCTGAGGAGGCATCCGATGAGTCATAAACACAAGCATCTTTCTCATGAAGAGTGGGAAGCTGTCATTGGATTAGAGATCCATGTTGAGCTCAACACCAAGTCGAAGTTATTCAGTGTCGCTCCCAACCACTTTGGCGACGACCCCAATACGAACATCACTGAAGTGTGTACAGGCCAGCCAGGGGCTCTTCCGGTCCTCAACAAAGAGGCCGTGCGAAAAGCTGTTCAATTTGGCTGTGCGATCGAAGGGAAGGTGGCTCAGTTCAGCAAGTTTGATCGGAAATCTTATTTTTATCCAGACAGTCCACGGAACTTTCAAATTACCCAATATGACCAGCCGATTATCATCGGAGGGAGAATCATAGCCGAAGTCAACGATGTTGAAAAAACTTTCGCTGTGAATCGGGTCCATCTGGAAGATGACGCCGGGATGCTGAAACATTATTCAACCTATGCAGGAGTTGACTATAATCGGGCAGGATCCCCTCTCATTGAAATCGTCTCCGAGCCCTGCATCCATACCCCCGAAGAGGCCGTTGCTTACGCTATGGCCGTAAAAGCAATCTTGGAATACCTCGATGTCTCTGACTGCAATATGGAAGAGGGGTCCCTTCGGATTGACACCAACGTCTCTGTCCGTCGAAATGGGGAGAAGCAGCTCCGCAATAAGATAGAAATTAAAAATATGAATTCGTTCCATTTTATGGAACTGGCTTTGAAAAGCGAGATCCATAGGCAGATCGAAGAGTATACTTATCAGACCCACCTTCCTGTTGAAGAGGTCATTAGCCCATCGACCTATCGCTGGGATCCAGAAAAGCAGGAGACGGTGCTGATGCGGAGAAAAGAAAGTGCGGATGACTATCGTTATTTCCCTGAACCAGACCTTGTTCCCATTATCTTGACAGAAGCTTATATTGAGGAGATCAGACAAAATTTGCCTGAGCTTCCCCTGCAGAGAAAAAATCGTTATGTGAATGAGCTGCTCCTTTCAGAGCATCATGCCTATACTTTGACGAGCGATAAAGCCATGGCCGACTATTTCGAAGAGGCGTTGCAGTCATGTTCAAATGCGAAAAATTTAGCTAACTGGATTCTCGTCGAGTTTGTTGCAAGGGCAAAAGATCAAGGACAGAGTCTCAGCGCTCTTGGCATAGTGCCTTCCCATGTCGGCTTGCTGGTCAATATGATCGAGAAGGAGACGATTACAGGAAAGATAGCTAAAAGCGTCGCCGATGAGATGGCTGCGCGTCCTGGGATTGATCCTGCTAAAATTGTCGCCGCAAACCCAGACTATCAGCCCTTGAATGATCTAACTGAAATCGAGGGGTATGTGACACAAGTGATTGCAGATAATAGCCAGTCTGTTGCCGACTATAAGGCTGGCCGCGATAAGGCTTTTGCGTTCCTTGTCGGCCAAGTCATGAAATTGTGTAAGGGGAAAGCCTCTCCACAAGTCGTCAACGAGTTAATCAAAAAACAGATCGGCACAGGATAGGCAAGATCGAGCACAAAACAAGATGAGCAAGATAGAGCAAAAAACAGGATAGGCAGGATCGCTTCGCGGCAGGATAGACAGGATAAGAAAGTTCAGACAAACCTTCTACTACCTTGCCATCACTATCTTTCCTATCCTGTAAAATTGACAGGATGGGAAGGATAAGAAAGTTCAGACAAACCTTCTACTACCTTGTCATCACTATCCTCCCTATCCTGTAAAATTGACAGGATGGGAAGGATAAGAAGGATGGGTATAAATAAAATACTATATCATTTTTCTTATTTAACACTATCTTGCCTATCCTGTTTATCCTGCCGCGAAGCGATCCTGCCCATCCTGTTTTTTGTTCTATCCTGCCTATCTCTGTTTTTTTGTTTTGGAGAGCTCGCCTGTTCCCGCAGAAATCGTTTGTGATAAAAGAGATGTTTATTTATTATCGCATCTTGTTATCTTGTATTTTTCAGAATTTTGCCGGGGACCTCTTGGAATGATACAACCCGAACCAGGTCAGGACAGGAATGTAGCAGCCTTAAGGGTCAAGGTTATGCCTAGAGACAATCTCCGGCTTTTTTTTATTATTCCCAAATCTCTTTTCTCTTAGGATGTTCAATAGGAATCTCTTTCGGATCAACCGTTTGTATCGGTCGTTTTCTCCCAATAAAAAGATAGTGGTTGATGCCGCTGTCGCTTGAAAAGAAGCGACAGATCTTCTCTAAGAATAAGAGCAGCCTGCGGCTGTTGTTGATCAGTTTTAAAAGGGGTCTGCTCAAGAACTCGAGGAGTGCCCAGATCCATACGAATGGAGGGGCTGTATTGAGCCAGTACCATCCATAGCTCAGTCCGCGGCGGTTAACCAACTCTTTGCGCCTGACGTCGCTATGATGCCATCCTCTGATGATTAGAAGGGGCGTTTTAAGAAAGTGCTTTATTTTTAGATAGAAAGCAAAGTGGCTCGTGCAATCCTCTAAGATCTCAAATTCTGTTTGTGCCAGTTCGACTAATCGTTCAACTCCCTGTTCTGTGTGGATGTCTATGGGACTTGAACAGACTAACAGGCCTTCAGAAGGCAGCAAGCGGGCGAGTTCAGCAAAGAATAGACGGTACTCTCCTTTAGGAAGGTAGGCAAGGACATCAGTGCAAACGACCATGTCAAACGATTGATCAGACAATGGGGTATTTGGCAATGTCCCTTGGATGAGGATGATATGATTGCTGTCAGTCAGAGAGAATTGTTTCAATGCATTTTCAGCGATGTCGACCCCCGTCATCTCGGCGCCAGCTTCCCTCAGACGACGGGTGAAGACTCCAGCAGCGCAGCCGACATCGGCTATTTGTTTTCCTTGGACGTCAATGTGCCGCTGGATCAGCAGCCAAGTTCTTTCCAACCGTTCTCGTTCCATGCAATTACGCAGAGGGTTAAATTGATTGGGATCGATCAGCCATTGCCGCTCAAGTTGAGCTCGAAGCTCATGCACCTTGGATGCATGTGATGCTGCAGGCGTTTCAGAAGGTTCATGAATAGTGATGATATTAAGACGATTTTCTGGCATAAATTTTGAGAGTTCATGTAAGGTAAAGCGATTTATCAGGTTAATAATTATTTGATTTTGCGTCTATTAAATATGCAGGTATCTATGGAAGAGAAATTGGTGGTTTTTTGTTATGCTTTGATGATTGGGATGTTTTTCTTCCTGCTGGCATACAAAAAAGGATTTTTTAGCAGTTTTCAATCGAGCCAATTCCCCCTGATTTGGGGAAAAGAGCTCGCCTGGGGATTTAGCGCCTATTTGCTTTCACAGTTGATATTAATGCCCTTTCTCATTGGTTTAACCTTTCATCTTACTGGAAAATCTTTTAATGATTTTTATACGTTAGACCCTCTCACAAAGGGTTGGTGGAACTTAATCTTCATGTCGGGAGGGTTTCTCAGCATCATTCCCGTCTACCTTTCTCTTCCTTCTTATAAGAGGGAACAATTGCGGTCCCAAACATCGACCCCATGGCACAAACACATTGCCATTGGAATTGCGTCCTGGTTTGTGATCTTTCCATTGACCACAGCTGTTAATCAGCTTATTTCTCTTGTGACATTTTATTTTCTTCAGCATCCTGAGAAGGAACAATTGGTGATTCAACAGATGCGACAGCTCTCCTCTTCCCATCTTTTGTTTGGCTGCCTAGGGTTGACTATTGTGGCATTGGTCCCTTTAACAGAAGAATTTCTTTTCCGGGGGTTATTGCAGAATTGGTTGAAACGAAACCTGAATCACGCCACTGCTGCCGTGCTCATCAGCTCTTTGATTTTCTCCTGTTTTCATTTTTCTATTTCGCTGGGATGGTCGAATATAGAATTGTTGCCTACATTATTCCTCCTTTCTTGTATGTTAGGCTATTTATATGAACGGCAGCGCTCTCTTTGGGCTTCAGTCGGATTACATGGATTTTATAATTTAGTTACCTTGATTTCTATTTACGTAGGTTTAGAATGAGTCGGATGATGTCTTTGATAGCAGGCCTCAAACGGCTTCTCATTGTGGCGAATTTATTCTCTTTTAGCCTGCTCAATGCTCAAGGATCCAATTTCATCCAATTTTTAGTTGATGGGAATAACCGATTTGCCTTTTCAGCATATGAGCAGCTTAAAAAGGGGAATAGAAATAACTTTTGTTTTTCCCCTTATAGCGTGGGCGAAGGTTTAGCGATGGTCGCTATAGGCTGCAGCGGAGATACAGCAAATCAGATCCAACACACTCTCAACTATTCCTTAAGTTTTTTGCCCCTCTATCAATATCTGAATAAGGCTTTAATCTCTTCTCCAGATCAGCCTTCACAAATTTACCTCGCCAATGGATTGTGGATCGATAAACAGATCCCCCTCGCCCCTCCCTTTGCAAAAGTATTTCAACGAAATTTTGGCGAGCCGCTCCAACTTCTTCCATTCGCTCAAGATCCAGTGGCTTCAATAAACACGATCAATCGATGGACGTCGGAAAAGACAAAAGGGAAAATCTCTCCAATCCTTGAAAACAGCGGCGTAACGAAAGACACCCGTGCGATTTTAACCACCGCATTTTATGCAACAGCTCCTTGGAAAAACTCGTTTGACCGTCAAACGCAATATCTTTCCTTCTATGCAAATTCTACCAGGATGATTAAAATCGAAATGGCTCATAGCATCGCCACCTACCCTGTCGTCGAAGAGGGTCAGTGGCGGCTGATAAACATTCCTTTCGCGGAGAATCCAGGAGGTCTCGAGCTCACATTATCGGTTTTCACCTCCAAAGAAGCCGCGTCTATTGATGCTCTTGAAAAGATGTTCAACTGGAATAATTGGATCAAATGGCAGAAAAATGCTCAAGATAAAGAAATCAGCCTCACCCTTCCCCGCTTTCGGATAGAGAATACCATCAATTTGAAAGATGAATTTAAAAAATTTGGACTCACCAATATTTTTATGCCTGCAGGAGATTTCTCCAGCTTGACATCCGATAAAAATTTCTTTATCAATATGGCGCTGCATAAATCGTTTATCAGAATCGATGAAAAAGGAGCTGATGCTTCTGGAGCGAATTACACTCTACAAGAGTCTACGGTTAAAAAGGGGCAGGAAGAAGTCTCTGTCAATCGCCCCTTCATCTTTGTTCTATGGGATCGAAAAACTGAGGTGGTTTTACTTCTTGGACGAATTGTAGAACCCTAACAAAAAACGTAACAGCCCTTCCAACACAGCTTCTCTGTCATTCTTCTTTTCTTTCCCATCCTGTCAACAGGATAGGAAGGATGATTAAGGATAGTGTGTAGGTTAGTAGGGGAGTATCTGAACTGTTACAAAAAACTTGAATATCAATAAAATGAGATTTTCTGTAAACTTACGTGCACAGGTGTCAGTATAACTTGGATTCTAATCATATTCATCTAAACTTATGGCTTATCAAGAAATGTCTTATAAAGTATCAATCTTCGCCGTTTCTGATGTTGGACTCGTTCGTTACAATAATGAAGATAGTTGGAAGCATCTGCCTGAAGATCAATTTTATGTACTCGCAGATGGAATGGGGGGGCATCAAGCTGGAGAAATAGCTTCTCGGATGGCTGTGGATGGATTGTGCGCTTTATTTCAAGAGAATCACGTCAAAGATGTACAAGAGATCGCAAATACCAAAAATCTCCTCTATCAGATCATCCAAGACGTTAATGCTTGTGTTCATCGTAAAGGACAAGAGGGTGCTGGGCTGAAGGGGATGGGAACCACCCTATGCTGTATATATCTCCACCCCGATGGCCTTGTCTATGCTCATGTCGGCGATAGCCGGATCTATCGCCTTCGAGGACAACTCCTTGAACAGCTCACTCACGATCATTCCCTTTTGCAAGAACTCATCGATCTTGGAGAATTGAGCAAGCAGCAGGCTGAGGAGTTTCATTATAAAAATGTCATCACTAAAGCTATCGGAACGCAGTTTTTTGTCGATCCCGTTGTAAAGAGCTCCAATCTCCTTGCCGGAGACACCTTCCTGATGTGCAGCGATGGGCTAACCGATCTTGTTTCTAAAGATGAAATTCAGAAAATCTTATTGCAATACTCTGATGAAGAGGCAGCTGCGCAGCTGGTCTCTCTTGCTAAAAGCCGAGGCGGTTACGATAACATCACTGTTCTTATCATCAAAGTTCTTAGCACTCTTTAGGTGAACGTGAATAGGATTTATCTAGACTACAATGCTGGAACACCAATGGATCCGCGAGTGTTAACAGCCTATGTTAAAGCCCTAGAAGATAATCTCGGCAACCCCTCAAGCATCCATTGTGAAGGGAAGCGCGCTAAGCGCCTTCTTGATCAATGTCATCAACTCATCGCAGATATTTTTCGTGTTAAGCCTTATGAAGTGATATTCACCTCAGGCGGGACCGAAGGAGCCGCTCTTCTTATCCAAGGGCTTTTGCAAAAAGAAACCTCAGCGCATGCTATCTCTTCAGTTGCAGAACATGCTTCCGTCTATCAAAATCTGAAAGCTTGGGAAAAAAGAGGGGGGGCAGTCTCATTTTTGCCGACAGGGGAATGGGGTGCTGTCTCTCCTGATGATGTCGAAAGGGCGATTCAGCCCAATACGCGGCTGATTGCATTGATGGCAGCTAATAATGAGACCGGGGTGCTGACAGATATCCCAAAGATAGCCTCTATCGCCGAGAAAGCGGCCATCCCTTTGATTGTCGATGGCGTTGCTTGGTTAGGGAAAGAGCCGATCTCGTTGCCTTCCGGCGTGTCAGCGATGTTTTTTAGCGGTCATAAGATTTATGGCCCTAAAGGAGTCGGTTTCTGTGTTTGCAGACATTCTCTAAAGTTGACCCCACTATTCCATGGAGGGGGACAAGAATTTCAACGACGGCCAGGCACAGAAAATCTTCCAGGCATCGCCGCTTTAGCCCACGCTGTCTCTCTGCTGCCTTCTGAACAAGAGTCCCTTGAACAGATCAGAAAACTGCGCGATCGATTCGAACAAGAAGTGTTATCACGTGTTCCTGATACCGTTGTCAATGGCCAAGGACCCCGCCTATGCAACACCTCGAACCTATCTTTTCTTCGCACTGATGGTGAGACGTTGTTGATGAATCTAGATATGCAAGGCCTCTCTGCCAGTCACGGCTCAGCATGCTCATCTGGGGCATTGGAACCTTCTCGCATTTTGCTGGGCATGGGGTTGTCTCTTCAGAGAGCCCGTTCAGCGATTCGCTTTTCTCTAGGAAGAATGACGACCGAGGAGGATGTCATCCAAGCTGTGCATATCATCCAACGGCTATGCTCTTCCTGAATGAGAACTAATATCCTCTCTCATACCAAAAAGCCATACTGACCAAGCCTTTCCTATTAAACAAGATGAACAGGATATGCAAGATCGCTTCGCGGCAAGATAGGCAGGATAGAGAAAGTTCTCAGTGATCAAAATGGATACAATGCCTTTCATCTTTCCCATCCTGTCAATGTTACAGGATGGGGAGGATAGGAATGATAATGATGTTTACTTGAATTTTCTTACTATCTTGCCTATCCTGCCGCTTGCGATCCTGCTTATCCTGTTTTGTCTCTTTTTGTCTATCCTGTTCATCTTGAATGAGGGTGTGGAGTTGTTTGAATTTCAATCTGGATAGAAATAGATTTTTTGTTGCCCCTCTGGGATCAACCCCAATTCTCTAATCAACGTCAATTCAATCCAGGCAGGGTCATTTTGGCTATTGATCTGCAATAACAAGTCATGCTGCTGCACGATTGCCTCTGCTTTGGCTTTCTGCAATTGTGTAAGCTGTTCTGTAAGTTCTTGGTAAATATGGCTTTTTTCTTTCAAACTCTGTTCGAATAGAATAGAACAGGCAATGATGAAGGCGATGACCCACCAAAAATGAAAAAAAACTTGGTTTGCAAGTTTATGTAAAGCGTTCATCCTTTAAAAAACCTCGTCCAAGCGAAACGGAGAACTTGCCATGGGTGCTGACAACAATAACTTATCAACGCTGCATAGGAAACCTCTGTGAGCCGCCGCTGAATGAGCGCTTCACTTGAAAGAGATTCCTGTAACCAGTGAGCATGTAAATGAAAGAGAGAAGGGGGAAGATTGTTGAGGGGATGATAAGCGATCGCATCGGTCTCGGAAGATAAAGATAAAGTCCCAGATAAGGGTGAACACAAAAAAATCGAAGTCTGTGTGGAGAGTCGATTGATTGGAGTGTACTCTGCACAGTGTCGTTGAATGCTTACAATCAACCCCGTCTCTTCTTCAACTTCACGGATGAGCGCTTCCTGAGGAGATTCACCACACTCTATCCCCCCTCCAGGGAGGACCCAGATTGGGAGATCACGACGTTTCACCAATAATACCTCCGACTTGTCATGTGTCAAGATAATGCCTATCGCGGCTGGCAAAAGGGGCATAAAAAATATGCTCTCAGAGAGTTATGGGTGCAGTGTGATCATCGAATAATTACTGACGTTAGGATAACAGTCTTTGATTTTTTTCGACATGACTTTTTCATCATATTTTGTCGTATACAGATTGTCTTTGTTTCTGCCAGATCTACAATAGTTCGAGAGTACAAGCAGCTCGCCAGTAAGGTCTAGGGGGATTGAACGGCGCCTCTTCAGCTCTGTCATCGACAGAGCGATATCACTCTCTTCGATCTCATTCTGAACCTTCTCTAATGCTTTTAAAATTAGACGGCTATAAGGCTCTATCTGAGATTTTGGACACGAAAACTGAATCTCAAGCCATAAAACATCCAAAGAAGGAAACAATGGAAACTCATAATTAATCGTCATTTCTTTTTTTAATGAATCTGCGTTCACGAGGAGTAATTTAATCTTACGGTTCAGGTGGGCACATAATAGATCTAAGGTTTGTAAGTCGACATCTTTTGAAAGGGGAAAGGTTAACCTTGTCAAACTTTGTTGGTAGCGGCTATAGCCAAAGAATTCTTTTTTCAACCCATTAGGAAAAGGGGGAATAGGGGGAAGGGAGGTGAGATACTGAGAGGTTTTGGGTAAAGATCCCAATGTCTCTTCGATTTGCTTCGTGACTAGTTCAGTGTCAATATCACCCGCAAGGGCTAAATGAAATTCAGCGGGGTTGGAATATAACTTCTTAAAAATGGATTCAATCTTGGCAAGTGAAACGTCTTTAAAATCTTCTGGGGAATTAGGTTGGAGGATGTCCCAATTATGCATATTGGTGAGTAAGAAAATATCTCTTAGTCCTTTTGAGTTTCCTTTCTTGGATTTCTTATCAAGTGTTGACAAAGCCCTTTTTAATGCATGCTTTAACCCTTCTTCAGTGAATTGCGGTTCTGATAGGAAAAGCTTTGCAATGTGGAGACAATAGGGGAGTTCTGAAATAGGTCCTGAGGCTTCTATGGCCCGTCCAAAAATATGGGTGGTAATCCGCATGGCTGCATTGTGATCGACTAAATGGAATGTGAATTCGTCTGTTGTCTGCCCATTAATGCCTGATTCCCACGCAACTTTAGAGCTTGTCCATCCTAGAGCACGTTCTTCTGGAGGAAGCGAAGTAAAGCCACCAGGAGCAAAGAGCTGGAAATGAAATTCATTTTTTTCTTTTTCACAGGGCTGCAGGCAGATTTGCATTCCGTTTGCTAGAGTGAATTCAACAAGTTTGTGTGGAGAGTGAGGTTCTTCGGCTCTGTATACTTTGTCAGCGAGTGTTGCAATTTTTTTCGTTAGAGCGATTTCATCCTCATTGACCGACGTTTGGGCAAAAACGAGCAGAAACACTGCAATGTAACTGAAAATACTTGAAGGTAATGTCATTTTGTCTTCCTTTCAACTTGGCCTAAAATCCACGAATTTGAGTAAACCATTTACAAGTTGTCGCGCTGCTTGCTGTCTTTGGATTCAGTTCTTTTTCATCAACTATACCAATTTTATGGTAAAATTTGCAAGTTTTATTTTCATTAAAATATTTTCTTGTATATCCATCTCACTTTCTGCATGTTTGGCTTTGTGTGAATTTCTCTGCCATACCTGGTCTCAATTTTATTAAAATGATTGAATTGTTGTGTTCTAACTTATTTAATACAAAAAATTTGCGTTATTTAATGAAATAAAATCTATCTCGTCATAGACAGTAATATCTTTGTGTGTTATCAAAAAATTTTTTATAACTATTCAAGTGGGTAGATGGTTGTTTTAATGGATGCTATGGACTTATTCGGTCCCTCTATTGTCCATCTTTCTACAGGAATAGTTTATGAGCTCTCTGAAGATCATGAGATCTGCAAGAACTCTGTTATTAATGGTACTAAAAAATTAATTTAAAGAGGAGAGAAAAGTCCATATCCTTCCATTCTCGCCCATATTTGTCCATTTTAGATTCACTCAATTTCCAGAGCTGTTTTGGGAAAAATTGAGGTTTTTTTACAACAAATCAAGTAGAGGAGTTAGTTATGTTTGATCAAGTTAATGGTGTTGCGCCACAACACCATCAACAAATGGGAGTTATTCCACTTCAACAACATCGGTTAACGAGAATTTACCTGGAGAATATCCACCTCGCGCCTATGGATACTTTTCAGAATCTTCCGGGAGCCAATTTTAAGAGCAAATATCATGAATTACATGGGGAAGATCGGCTTCCAACAGTCTATTTAGGAAAAGCAGCACCTGGAGTTGGGGAATGGGGAATGGGACTTGCTGTCATCAAAGAAAAAATTGCTTCAGATCTGTATTATTATTCTGAGAGGCCTTTATCGAGACCTTCTTCCCTGAAGGGAAAGCGCAATTCCTTTGCGGGATTGCGCTCTTTTACGTTTTTTAGGCTGCACAAGTTTTCGCTGATTGCTTTCCAAGCAGGGTTTGGTGGCTGAAACTATGGATTTCCACTTGTTGTAGAGTGCCAATGAGGTCATCTTCCCCTTCAAACAAGACGTTTTTCCAGCAGCGAGTCCGCCCTTTAAGAAAACGGTTGTCTTTAAAACTTCTCTTTTCTACAAGCACTTCTACAGTCTGCCCCAAGAGACTTCCCCGCTGTTTGGCATAGATTTCGTCTTGCAGGAGCATCAGACGTTGAAGCCGCTGCTGTTTGACCTCTTCAGGGATGTCATCTCGCCAGCGCATTGCTGGAGTTCCTTTACGGGGGCTGTATGCAAACAGAAAAGCCACAGAATATTCGATCTCTTTTAACTGTTGATAAGTTTCTTGAAATTCTTCTTCAGTTTCAGTGGGAAAGCCGACGATGATGTCAGTTCCTAAAGCGACATTAGGCACAAGTTCTCGAAGCATCTGCACTTTTTCTAAGTAGGCTTCGACGGTATAGATTCGATGCATTTTCCTTAATACGCGGTTTGACCCCGCTTGAAGGGGAAAGTGGACGAATTCGCATAAACTTTTCAGGTCTCTGATTGCCTCCATCAGCTCACGCGTGATGTCGACAGGGTGGCTAGTCATAAAACGGACCCTTTCTATTCCGGGGATCTTGTCAATTTGATACAAGAGATCGTGGAAAAGGCAATTCCAGCTTGGTTGGTCTTTGCCGTAACTATTGACGTTTTGTCCAAGAAGAGTAATCTCTTTATAACCTTGTTGGACAAGGTGGCGGCACTCTTCGAGTATGCTTTCAGGAGTGCGGGATACTTCAGGACCTCTTGTGTAGGGGACGACGCAGTAGGTGCAGAATTTATCGCATCCTCTAATGATGGAAACATAAGCTTTGACTTTGTCTTCCCGTTTTGCATTGAGATAATCCAATTCGAAGGCGAAATGGTCATCGGTTTTTACAGTTTGTTTACCTGTTGCCAACACCTCATCGAGGACATGGTTGAGATCATGAATATTATTCGTCCCTAGAACAAAGTCAATATGGGGGAGTTTCTGGAAGAGGCTCTCTTTTTTAGCATTAGCCATGCAGCCAGTGACGCCGATGATCGCTTCTCTTTTACTCGTCCGTCCAAGCAGGCCTAATTTCCCCATCACTTTTCGTTCGGCTAAGTCTCGAATCGAACAGGTATTAAAAAGGAGGAGGTCAGCATCCGTCTCATCTTGGCATCTGGCAAGACCCCGTCTTTCTAGCAAACCGACCATGATCTCAGAGTCGAGTTCGTTCATTTGGCAGCCGTAGGTTTTAACATAAAAAGTTTTGAGTTGTCTCATGATTTTTCTACTTGATATGGGTAAAAGGAAACGGAATTCTATCTTGCTTCACCCTTATTTTGCAAGAGCAGAGAGAGAGGACTCGGTCATAAGTTTCGTTGCCTCTTGCTTGGATTGAATAGCAATTCTTTAGCGATAGCGATTTGCTTTTTCAAACGAGCCATCCTCAGTCCTTCTGCAGGGTCTAGAGGATCAAGCGGTATCATAAGACGGCAATCTAATCGTCGTGTTTGGACCGCGGTAGTCTGATAGAAGGGCTTCATCGGTGGTTGTCAAAAACACCTGTCCCATCGACACAAGCTGATCCAACAGCCGTTGGCGCCTTCTGCGATCTAAGCTGATCCCCACGTCGTCAATCATCAGAATGGGGAGTTCGTCGCATTGTTCGCGCAGCAGTTTCCATTCGCCGACATGAAGTGCTGTGACTGAGCTCCGCTGCTGTCCTTCACTGGCATAGTAGCGGATATCTTGTCCGCCGATGCCAATCCACAAATCGTCTTTATGCGGTCCAACAAGGGTGTAGCCTATAAACGACTCCCTTTCTCGATTTTTATGAAATTGTTTGATATAAAATTCTTTTACAGCGGGTTCATCTTCAACACGGTTTGCACTTGATTTGTATTCGATGTCGAATAATTCGACTTCGTCGGTGAGATAGGAATAGAACTCTTGGCAGACGACTTTGAGACCTGAGATGAGTTTTTTTCGCTTTGTATGAATGTATGCGCCAGCGTGAGCCATTTCATATTCCCAGTTTTCAATCGCTGCATAAACTTTTTGTTTAAGCAATGCATTTCGGTGCTGCATCGCCCTCCCATATCGCATCAAGTGGTGCACATAGAGCGGATCTGATTGAGCAATTTGGATGTCGAGAAACTTTCTCCTTTCTTGAGGACTTCCTTTGACGAGAGAGGCATCGTCAGGAGTCATCACAACACCGTAAATAATTCCAATAAGATCAGAGATGCTGTTCAGAGGAGTAGAGTTGTGAAAGATTTTCCGCTCTTGGATGGAGTTCCCCATACGTAGGTTTTGATCGACCCCATATTTGCAAATATTTGCTTCGATATAGCAAAAATCGCTTCCGATTTTAATGAGGTCTTTCTGTTGTCCAGGACGGAAAGACTTTCCAATCATCAGCATGCGGATGGCTTCTAAAAGGGTGGTTTTTCCTTGTGCGTTAGGGCCGCAGATAAGGTTTAGATGAGGAGTAAACTCAAGATGGACTTCACTAAAATGACGAAATTGCTTTAAGTAAAGAGACTTAACATGCATAGAAATGGCTAATCTTCTGTCAAGCGCATAGGCATGATGACAAAAAATGGCGAAGTGCTTTCCATGACTGCAGGTTGTTCACCGTCTGTGAGGATGACGGGATTATAAGCGTCGATTAAGCTGAATAAAACGGTTTCTTCCCGACAATGGCGCAAGATATCAACTAAAGAATTGGGGTTAAGGGCGACTTCAATCTTCTCTCCATGGTAATTGACTGGCATGGCGACAGCCCCCTCGCCTACTTCCATGCTATTGCCCAATAGTTTCAATTCTCCGTCGCTCAAATTAAAACGAATGGAAGATTGGTTTGAGTCAGCGACGGTGAAAAGCGAGACTTGGCGGAGGAGAGAGATCAACTCTTCGCGATGGAGTGTCACTGAGACGTTGGTTTGTTTTGGGATGACTTGTTCATAATCTGGGTATTCGGCGGAGATCAATTTTGTTAAGAGAAGAGTTTGATCTGACTCAAAAGCAACTTTATCAGACAAAATGGATACTTTCACCTCTCCCTCATCACCCAAGGTTTTGAGCAGCTCTTCGACAGACTTCAAGGGGAGCACTGAGCGATTGGCAAAGGAAGGGTCCAGTGCTACATCTGATTGTGTCAGAGCTAATCGTTTGCCGTCAGTCCCGACGAGGCGGATTTTTCCCTGGCTTATCTCCATGAGAATCCCTGTCAGCACGTAGCGGCTATCATCTCTTGAGACAGCAAAGGCGGCGTCGTAGAGGATGTTTTTGAGCTGTTTTTGGTTCATTTGAAATGAGTATGCATCGTTGAGGTTAGAGATGATCGGGAATTCTTCACGGCTCATTCCGTTGAGTTTAAAACGGGAAGTTCCTGCAATGATTGTCGTCACTTGGTTGGCATTAGACGATATTTCGACTCGCGCTGTCGTTAATTCACGGATGAGTTGAGCAAATTTCTTTGCAGGCAACGTTGTCGATCCCTCTTCGTGTATTTGCGCATTTGTAAAGCAGCGGATTCCAACAACGAGATCGGTCGCCATCAAAATCAGCTCATCGTTGCTCGCTTCAATGTACAAGTTGGAGAGAATTGGAATCGTCGGTTTGAGAGGGACGACGGTCTGGATTTTATTGACTAAGCTGTTGAGCTCATGTGTTGAGATCGTAAATTTCATCACCCCTTCCCCTATAAAAAACAAAGAAAATAAAGTTTGATCCTAATGTTTGTCAAGCGAAATCGATCAGGAACACACAGAACACAAGATAGGCAAAAGGGACAAAACAGGATAGGCAGGATCGCTTCGCGGTAGGATAGGCAGGATAGGGAAGATAGATTGGATGAAATTTTTTCTTTTGTTTTTTCTCTTAATTTTGCCTATTCTATCTTATTTATCCTCTCTATCCTGCCTATCCTACCGCGAAGCGATCCTGCCTATCCTGTTTTGTCGGTCATCAGTGTACCGTCGCGGAGTTCATACCGGTGCGAGCAAAGAGAGGCAAGTTCGTCGTCATGGGTGACTAGGACGAGGGCTTTTTCAGGGTTATTCCCAAATTTGAGAAGGATGTCGTGGATGATGCCAGCGGTTTGGTGGTCTAGATTGCCTGAAGGTTCGTCGGCTAAAATCAAACAGGGGTCGTTGCACATGGCTCTAGCCAAGGCGACTCGCTGCTTTTCGCCTCCAGATAGCAATTTCGTGTGAAAATGGGCCCGATCGGCTAATCCCACTTCTTCTAGCAAATGGAGGGCTCTTTGATAGGCGGCGCTTCGCTTATGGATGGGTTTCCGAGCAATGCGTGCAGGGAGGATCACATTTTCAAAAGCGGTGTAGTCTTCTAAGAGATGGAACGATTGGAAGACAAAGCCGATCTTCTGATTACGTATTCCTGCACGATTTGAAGGGGAAACTGTTTCTCCATCAATGACGAGGGAGCCTTGACAGATGTCTTCTAAGGTGCCGAGGATTTGAAGTAAAGTGCTTTTTCCTTCTCCAGAGCGCCCGACAATGGCGACTGATTCTCCGGCATGTACCTGAAGTGAAATGCCCTTCAATATCTGGACGATGTTAGGATGGTAAAAGGCCTTATAGAGTTCGTTGGCTTGTAGGAGGGGGCGTTTGTCTTCCATTTAACCTCCTGCCGATCTTAGTATTTGAGAAGGCTTCAACATGCAAGCTTTAACAGCAGGGACAATGCCTGCGAGAAGTGAAATTGCTACGGTGGCACCCAGGACGAAAGCAAGCGCTTCGAAGCTTAATTCACTGGGGAGAAATTGGCCGTAAAGGGATGAACTGAACATCTCGTGCCCCTGCATTTGGCTCAACCAACCGATCAGAATGTCGAGGTTGTTCAGGGTGATGATCGCAGCAGTAATCCCTATCGCACTTCCCAGAATTCCAATGATGGCGCCGGCAGATCCAAAGATGAGCGCGATGCTCGCAGAAGTTGCCCCCATCGAACGGAGGATTCCGATCTCAATTTTTTTATCGTTTACTAAGATGATCAGCATTGAGATGATATTTGAGCAGGCAACGAGGATAATGACGATAGCGATCAGCATAAACAGATGTTTTTGACTCTGCAGCTCCTGCATGATCTCTTTAGTGAATTCATAGTCTTTGTACGATTCGACAGTCCAATAACGTGCAATCCCTCTGTTTTTCAACGCTTCCTGCAGCTTTTCTTTGATCGAAACAGCTTGATCTAGTGAAGACAGGCGGATGTTAACCCCATTTGTGATATCGAGTTTATTGTCTTGTTGGTGCGATCCTCGTATCAGAGCCGTTGTTTCAGGGTTTGCTAAGATGAATTTTCCTCCAATCGGGATGAGCCCTGGATCATAAAATCCGGCGACATAGATAGGGATGAGTTGTTCTTGTAGAACACTTGTCGTTGGGGCAAAATAGCTAAGGGTCCCTCTGTCGCCTAAGAGAACACCGGCATCTTTGAAGTTTTTGGGGAGGATGACGCCTTCTCCTCCCAATTCGTTCCGGGGCAGCACGAGTTCTCCCATTCCTTTGTCTGATTGGACTTGGTGCACCCATGGAGGAGAGCTTCTGTCGGTGACAGTTGCTAAGTCAATCTCTAAATTGCGATAGGGGATTTCCCCTTTCATCATTGTGCCTTGGATAGCCGCCGATACATTAAACTGGACGTTTTCAGGTCGATGGGCTGTCTTCAGGGACTCTTTATCCAGTTCAGCTGATAAGACGCTTCCGCCTGCGAGGGAGATGGGAACCCTTTGCGATAATGCCTGTGTGACACCATGATTAGAGGTGAAATGAGGTTCACCCTCTTCGATGATAAGCTGTCCGATGAGTGACTTCAACCCTTGCTCTTCCATGTATTTGTGGACAGCCTCATTTTCGTTGGCTTGCTGCGGAATCACGATTCTGAGGATTTTATCTTGGTTGACAACAGCGCAAGCATCCCACCGACAATTGAGAGGGAGTAATGTTCGCGGGATCGTCCAGTGTGGCAACCGTGTTTTCAAACGTCTAATGTCAATCAAGTCCATGAAGTTGTTGATTTGTCCATTGATCTGCTCTGGGGTCATCGCCTGGTCATGTCTTCCGATTTCATCCGGAAAGTTTTGATTCAAATCGTGCATTTGCGTAAGAAAATTAGTGAGGTCTGCTTCGGTGACGGGCAAAAGCGTATTTTTGAGCGGGGTGTTGTCAGACTCAAAATTGCCGAGATAGGCGGGATAGGAGAGTTCCGAATGTGCTGTGGAGCCAAAAATGTTATGTCCTTGGATTTTGGCTGCATAACGGTGAAGCTGTAGACTGATGTGGGTCCCTGTCATCTGAAACTCTTTAGCACGGAGTTGTGAGGCCCCTCCGACCTGGTCGATAGATTGGTAAAGGATTTTCACCAAGTCTTTCACGCTGCCATCAGAATGTTGGTCTGGCTCTGGCCAAAATGCAGGGATTTCTTCATCGACATCGGGATTGTAAGGATCAGTCGATGCTGCCTCCAATTTCTCTCCAATGGTCTTAGAGGAATAGTTAGAGTCATCGCTGATTGTATCGATGAGGTAGTAATAGGAATTGTAATAGGCGTCGGTTGGGGTGACCCTGACAGGTGCTGTTAAGGTGATCAGTTTGGAGATCCAATTTTTCTCTAAACCGTTTGTCACTGAAAAGAAAACAACAATCAGCCAAACGACAAGTGCGATCACAAGAACAGAAATCAAGCTGATAATAGAAACTGAGAGCTGTCGCTTGCGAGGGATGAGGTATTTGCTAGCGACAGAGAGCTCAAACATAGAAATTTAAAAAGGAGAGGTGTTATTTAGTTTCTTTGAATGGAACATGTTCCCGAACAACTGGGTCATATTTCATTAGCTCTAACCTTCCAGGAGTTTTAGTCTTGTTTTTTGTGGTGAAGTAGTGGAAAAAGCTTTTAGAGCTCTTCATCTTTATTTTTTCACGTTTGCTTGCCATCGGGTTTGCTCCGGTTCAATGAGTGTTAAAATGAATATATTAGGAAAATTGCTGATTAATAGCAACTTGAATCTCTCATGAACTCAGGATAAGCAAAAAGGGCAAAAACAGGATAGGCAAGATCGAAGATCGCAACTTGCCACAACCATAAAAACAGGATAGGCAGGATCGCTTCGCGGTAGGATAGGCAGGATAGGGATGATAGAAAATTAGGCAAAATAAAGAGAAAAAATAAAAGAATAGATTTCATCCAATTTATCTTCCCTATCCTGCCTATCCTACCGCGAAGCGATCTTACCTATCCTGTTTTTGCCTTTTTGCTTATCCTGTCGGTGTTCATGCGCTGAATGGGATGCGGGCGAGGGGGTCTAGGGTAAAGGGATCGCCTCTACCCTCTCGTTGGAAGGTGTGGTACCCTAAGCCAGCGATCATGGCAGCATTATCCAGGCTGAGTCCTGCCGGCGGCCAGATCAACGGCATCGATGTTTCTGCTTTGTTGAAGAGCTCCCTTAGATAGCGATTGTTGGTGACTCCACCTCCAAAGATGATGGCTCTAGCTTGGCATTCTGCGGCTGCCGACAAAGTCTTCTTGAGGACGTCTTCACAAGCTGCTCGCTGGAAAGAAGCGGCAATATCATTGCGTTCCTGGTCGCTGAGGGGGAAATCTGATGCATAAGAAGGGTAGAGAGCTTTGATCGAATAGAGAACAGCAGTCTTCAATCCACTGAAGGAAAAATCTAAAGGCTTTCCTTTGATCTGTCCACCGCGGTAGGGGAAGCGAAAGGGGTCTCCTTTCAAGGCAAGCTTTTCAATTTCAGGGCCGCCGGGATAGTAGAGACCCAACATTTTGGCGACTTTATCAAACGCTTCTCCAATGGCATCATCGACGGTCTGGCTGATGAGCTGATAGTTGCCTAAGGCGTTAATCCGTACAAGGGACGTATGCCCACCAGAAAGGACTGCCCCTAAACAGGGGAAGCCGAGAGGCTGCTCGAGCGACATCATCGCTGCGTAGAGGTGGGCTTCAATATGATTGACACCGATGAAAGGTTTATTTAATCCAAACGCCAGCGCTTTTGCGGTGTTGAGTCCAATCAAAAGCGGGCCGATGAGGCCAGGTCCATGAGCGACTGCGATCAAATCAATGTCTTCTATGGAAAGTTTGGCCTCAGAAAGGGCTTGATCGATGATCGGCATGATGATGTCGATATGCCTCCGACATGCGAGTTCGGGTACAACGCCTCCATATTCTTTGTGGAGGTCAATCTGAGAAGAAATGACGTTGGAAAGGATATGTTTGCCGTCCTGTACAATGGCACAGGCAGTTTCGTCACATGTACTTTCAATCCCTAGAACTAACATAAAAAAGTGGAAAATTGTGAGAATTTAGCTTACATCATGCCAAAGATCACTCATATTTGCCAGTAAAAAGGGATCTATTGAAATTGTATTAGACAGGTCAATTTGAGGTTGGTAGAATCAGGGAAATAGGATGGGGCATGAAGAAAGTCACTCTCAAGAAACCAGGATGGCATCCGGACGTCAAACTGAGGCTTGAATCTCTGATTGAACAAAGGTCGGGTCAGGGATTGCCTGTGGTCTTGGATATGGACAATACTATTTTATGCGGAGATATTGGTGAAGCAACTTTTAGGGTTTTAGAAGTCACAGGAAAGATAAGCGCGGGAAACATTCCAGAGGTTATTTCCCCTGACTTTTTTCTTGGCAATGAAATAGTCTCTTTGAGAAGGAATGATTCTCTTTATGACTATTACCAAAAACTTATCGTTGCTGCTTCTTCCCATTATTTGGATAAAGCTAAAGAATCCGTCCCCCATGCTTGGGCTGTGCAAATTCTTCATGGGTTAACTCCTTTAGATGTTGTTGAAGCAACCGAACTTGCTTTTCAAAGCGACGAAATGTATGAAAATGTCTTTAACGTAGAGGGGAAACCAACCACATTGCGTCCTTACTTTTATCCAGAAATGATCGAATTGGTTGGCATTCTCCTTGAGCATGCATACGATGTTTGGGTTATTTCAAGCACAAATACATGGTCAGTAAGATGGGTATTGATAAAAGCATTGAATCATTTTCTTTTCCAAGAGGGCTTTAAGAAGTTTCTTATGGCAAGCCATGTCATCGGAATCGATACTTTGTTGATTGGAAAAGATAAAAAAACATACAAAGACAAC
Source organism: Parachlamydiales bacterium (assembly GCA_020051075.1). GTDB lineage: Bacteria > Chlamydiota > Chlamydiia > Chlamydiales > Parachlamydiaceae > JAGVJP01. Next base: position 31,468 of record JAGVJP010000005.1, on the reverse strand, counting down.
TATTTATTGTATGAGAATTCCAGATATGGCGACCTGGATCCAGGTGTTCTAGAACAGTACAGAATCACATCATTACTCGTGCCTCCAATTGCATTGTCTTATGGTAAAATTGCAAAGATATTTCAGTGGGTGGGTAAGTCCCCTTATTTAGTAGCGGGTGATAGCAATGGAGATCTTCCCATGTTAGAATTTGGTCAAAACAAGCTTTGGATTGCCCGTTTAGATTTGCCAAAACAACAAGAAGATCTTGTTGCTTTATTATCGTCTAATCAACAACTTGATACTTGGATTGTGCAACCGACTTTGCAACAAATTTCTCCGGGGTTTCTTTCAAATAAAATAGAATTGAAACTTCGAAGAGGATTCATCGACCAATCGATTGAAAAATCGTTGGATATTCTTAATTCGTGTAGCTTTTTGTTAGACTTTTTCGATTCAGAAAGGAGGGGGAGTGCATAATCAAGATAAAAAAAATATTGAAAACCAATTGAGATTATTAAAGGAAAAGGCTGGTTCTCATTCTCCGAGCATTTCATCTCTAAAATCCGAAATTGAGGGCCTTGAAATTAAGATAGATGCCTGTTTTTTATCAAATCCCTATGCGACAGAGCTTTTTTTTGAATATCTATATAATGATTTAATTTTAAACAATAGATTAAAAGAGGTTCTGGAATTTTATCCGTCCCAGAATAGGATTATTGGCTCAATTTTGGCCACTACTTTGCAAGTTTCTTCGAATAATGTCTTTATCGGAAATGGAGCCACTGAAATCATCCAGGCACTGATTCACAATTTCACAAGGAGAAAAATATTAATCAATTTACCGACTTTTTCGCCATATTATGAATTCGTATTTCCTAATGTCGAGATAGTTTATAACTATTTGGATAAAAACGAAGATTTTGTTTTAGATAAAGAAATATATCTAAAAAAAGTCAAACAAGAAAAACCCGATACAGTTGTTTTCATTACTCCTAACAACCCCGATGGCGGATATATCCCTAAAAATGATCTCGAAGAACTCTTAAAAGATTTAAAGGATGTTGAGCAAGTCATCATAGATGAAAGTTTTATTCACTTTGCTTATGAAAATGATGAGATGAATCCATTGAGTTATGGTTCTTTCGTCGAAAAATATCCCAACGTTATCATCGTCAAGAGTTTTTCTAAAGATTTTGGTATTGCTGGGATAAGAGCCGGTTATGCACTGATGGCAAAAGAAAAGGTTGATCACCTTCTAAGACATGGTTATTTATGGAATGTTTCTAGTTTAGCAGAGTATTTTTTCCGTCTTTTAGCTGATCAATCTTTCTTGGAGAAATATGAAAAAATTAGGGTAAGGTATATTAAAGAAACGAGAAACTTTTACGAATTATTAAAAAAAATACCAGAAATCAAAATTTATCCAAGTAAAGCAAACTTTTTTTTGATTGAATTGTTAAATTCTCTAGAGCCTGATGAGATGACATTTCGGTTGTTATTGGATCATGGAATTTATTGCCGTTCATGTCGAGACAAAATTGGTTTAAAGGGTAATTTTATCCGTATCGCTTCTAGAAAAAATGAAGAAAACCAAATGATCACTTCAGCATTGAAAGAAGTGGTTCAGTCTCGAATACGTTGACGATTTGATGTGCAATTGAAATCGCTATCCTGGTTTGTGCCTCTTGGGTATTTCCCGCAATATGCGGAGTGAGAATGATTTGGTTGAAAATTAGAAATTCTTTTTTGATATTTGGTTCATTTTCAAATACATCTAAAGCAGCTCCAGAAACAGTTCCATCGACGATTGCTTGTAATAAGGCAGCTTCATTGATTATTCCCCCTCTCGCTGTGTTGATCACTCGAATCCCTTTTTTACAACATTGAAACTCCCGGTGGGAAATAAGATCTGTCGTTTCTGCATTTTTTGGAATATGAATAGTCAAGAAATCGGAGTTTGCTAGGAGGTCATGTAACGTCACTTGTCTAACACCAAGCTCTTTTGCATGGCTATCACTGCAGTAAGGGTCATATGCAACGACCTGCATTCCCATCGCTTGGGCCCGTTTTGTTACTTCTGATCCAATTCTTCCTAAACCAATGACACCCAGTGTTTTATTGTTAATTTCGATTCCGATGAAGTTCTCACGTTCCCAAACATTGTTTTTCAATTTTCTATGAGTTTGTGGGATATGTCTAGCTAGAGCAATGAGCAATCCTATCGTGTGTTCTGCCACAGAAATGCTGTTTTTATCTTCTACATTTAGAATTCTGATTCCGTGTTCTAGTGCAATTGGAACGTCGATATTATCGAGCCCAACGCCTGCTCTGGCAATGATTTTTAGGTTCTTTCCTGCTCGGATGAGTTCTTCATCAACCTTTGTTCTCGAGCGAACCACTAGGACATGATAGTCTCCGATGCAACTTAATAGTTCTGCCCGCGAGATTTTATCATCTATTCTTAATTCGAAAAATAGAGATTTCTTTAAAATCTCTATCCCTTCTTGATCGATTTTGTCTGCAATCATTATTTTATGCATATGGATCACTGATTAGTTGTTTAAGGAAGAATTCTTGCGCTGCTCTGACTCCGGCCCCTAAATGGATAGGAACTTGCAAACTTGTTAACACGATTTCTAAAATCGCTAGGGTCATCAATATATCCCCTCTATCGCAATAGCCAATATGGCCGATTCTAAAGATCTTTTCCTTGAGTTTTTCTTGGCCGCCCACGAGCGCGACACCCCATTCACAGCGCATCTTTTTAATAATATCTGAGCTTTTGACTCCGTCAGGAGAGTGGATGGTTGTCACAACAGGACTATATCCCTCCTCGACAAAGAGTTTGAGTCCCATTGCTTTAATTCCATCTCTTGTGGCACCCATTAGCTGTTGGTGCCTTTCCCAGACAGCTTCTATACCTTCCGCGAGGATCATTTTTACGGCCTTATTTAATTCAATAATCAAAGAGATATTCGGTGTGTAAGGAGTCTCTGGCAAGGAATGAGTATGGATGCACTCCAAAGCTTTTTCAAAAGACCAAAAAAATTTGGGGGATTTTTTTGCTTTCATGGAATGTTTAGCTTTTTCTGATAATGCAATCAGCGATAAACCTGGGGGACACATCAACCCTTTTTGTGTGCTTCCGACAACAGCGTCTATTCCCCACTCATCCATTTTGAACTCACAAGCACATAAGCCGCTTACAGCATCTACGACAATCAGGGCCTCTGTCTTATTGGCTATTTCAGCAATCGCTTTTATTGGGTGTTCTACTCCTGTTGATGTTTCGCATAATGTTGTTGTTATTAGTTTGATTTCGGGATTTTCTTTTAATTTTTGCTCAATTTCCTTCGGATTTACCGGTTCATTCCAAGGAACATCAATGTGTATCACTTTTCTTTCGAGGCTTTCTGCTATTTTTGCCCATCTTTCACCGAATACTCCTCCGCAGACAGTTAAAACCGTTTCACCTGGATCGGTAAGATTAACAATGCAAGCTTCCATCCCGCCTGTTGCCCCGGCGCTCAGGATGATTATATCTTCCTTTGTGAAAAAGATTTGTTTAAGGTTTTGTGACAATTCACCCAAAATAAAGCGAAATTCAGGCGTTCGGTGATGTAAGATTGGAAGAATCGATTCAGCGAGAACTGCAGGGGGAATCTCTGTTGGACCTGGGGTCATGAGGTGATACTTGCGAATCATACAGTCACCAGATTTGTTTCCCTCATTATAACATTAGATATAAACATAAAACAAATAATATTCTTTTTTTAGAGGATGTGGAGTCATTCCCAATACTTGTGGTTCCTTGTCTTTTTCCTCTTAGCTCCTTGGAGTCTGACTTATGGAACAACGCCATGCAATTCCCCACAAGATCCCTTTTAATGATAAGAAATGCGGCGTTATAATCAATTTAATCTTGACTAATATTATTTTCTTTGCTAATAATTTTAATTAATATTTTGAAATTTTTTTTAATTTAATATTCAGGGGTTCCATGCCAAAAATATCAACTAGTTTCTCTTCGCAATTACGTTCATTTCGACAAGATCAGGGCAAAAATATTGATCCATATAAAATTGATGCCATGACTAATCTGATTCTTGTTTTGCCGGTCAGAAGGACAACCAGTGCCATCTTCATGAGAATAGAGGAAGAAAGGTTTAAGGTGGTCAATGAAATTTCAGGTTGCCTAAAGCGAAATCATTTCAGCGATGGATCCATTAAGAAATTTCGACGGAATATCAACATCATCATAGACTATTACATCAGAGGGGCTTATTTAATAGATTGTCGTATGACAAGTTTCGCTAGACGCTATAATTGTAGTCGAGCAAAAAGGAGTCAAGCAGCCATCAGTCTTAGAATAAAATGCATTGCTCAGGCTGAGATAATGTATGAAGAAGTGCATCTAAGGCTTGGACAGCTTGATAATTGCGCGTTGGAAAGTCGATTTAGTCCTTCTATGGCGAGTTTATTTATTCCAAGGTTATTAGAGGAATCTGAAAAATTTGCTGAAATGATAATTCAGAAGAAGCTAACATGGCAGCCTCCAAAAGGAACAAAATACCCGCTGTGTGCTCGGAGTTTTGATGTCAAGCTATTGTAAACGCAACCTCGCTAATGAAATTCTTTAGGCTCGATTGTGGTGACTAGTTTTCTGCTCGCAGCTTTATCTAAGATCCACAGAGCTTTGTGAATGGGGGTGCCAACCCGTTGAATGGGGAGTTCATCTGGTGTATATGCCCCAGTCAAGACTTGAACGACCTTGTCAGCTTTGGGCTCGCCCATGACATAGATGGAGATTGTTTTAGCATTGTTGATGCAATCGAAAGTGAATGACATGCGCCACGTCTTTTTCTGTGGCACAAAATTCGCAACGACAAGGCGATCCTTGGTGTGGAGTGCGTGAGTATGGGGAAATAGCGATGCTGTATGCCCATCTTCTCCCATCCCCAGCATCACAAGATCGAACGACTCGTGCGGGACCTTTTCCTGGATTAATTTTTCATATTGCAGCGCTTTTGTTTCAATGTTTTCTTCGGCTTCCATTCTAAAGATGTTTTCAGAGGGGACGGGCAGCTTGTCTAATCCAGCACGCATCGCATTGCCGTAGTTGTTTTCAAGATCATCTGCTGGGACGTTTCGCTCATCGCTCCAAAAAAAGAGAACCTTTGTCCAGTCGACAGCTTGCCGATGCTTGGGTTGGCTCAGTTCCTGAAAAATGGCATGTGGAGTGCTCCCTCCTGATAGAGCTATCGTGAACACTCCTCGATCGGCAATTGCCTGTTGAGCAATTTGAATCAATTGGTCGACAGAGAATTGGATCGTTTCTGCAAGATTTCCTGGGATGATGATGTCTCGACGATCATCGAATGGTAAAATTTCTGTTTTCCATTCATTGTTTTTCATTTTCGCTCCAGGAAGTTTGGTTGATGATTTGCAGTGTGGGGGGGTATTGCGGACTGGTTTTATGATAGAAAATTTCTTGCATGATACTTCTCCCCGATTCCAACGTAGGCATCAAAAGCGTAAAGGGGAGTAGACACTGATATTGGTTGGATGAATGGACCTTCACTTGGTGGAGAGCCGTTCTAATGAGGTGGCATTCATAGTCGGCGAGGCCTGAAATTTCTATTTCAATAATCTCTTCATGAGAGAATGATTCATGGGATTCTGGGATGAGGTGAATCTCAACGATTCCTGCAGTATGTTTATAACGAACGATATAGCTTCTCTCTTCTTTGGTTAACTCTTCAAAGCGCCAGTTTAATCGGGAAGCCAGCCATGCTTGAAGGTAGATGGTTCGGTTCGCTGGATGAGTCATTTTCTTGTTTGGGAGAATATTATAGATGATGTTAATGCGAGATGCTGTTGCCAGCTGCTCAATTCTTTCAGGGCTATCAAAAGTTTGTGCGAGGACATCGCGCCACCCCCCAATGCGGGCCCAATTCATATCGACGATATTCAATCGATCGTGTTGAAGCTCTTCTAAAACGTTTTTGGCAAATTTTGAGAGGTCTAACGTCGTCTCAGAATCGAAGATCACCCGTTTAACGAGTTGTTTTAATGCATCGAAAATTTTGTTTTCAAGAGTGGGATCTTCCCCCCAAATCAAGTATATGGGTAGATCTGGAATAAACAGCGGAAGGATGAGATAGGGCACTCGTTCTAGGTCGCTGCCGGCAGCTTCAATAAGAATTTGATCGCATACCATCAAATTGCAAGAAGGATCAGGACTTGCTGCATTGTCGGTTGAGTCCGGTTTCGAGACAGAAACTTTCAAGTAACTGTCTTTGGTGTTTTGATCCGCTTGAATGAAGATGATATGACAGGGAAACTCCTGTGCTAACATTTTCAGGATCCCTTTGAAATAGTTGGTACGCTCTGCCTCATGTGTATAGATGATGATGTTAAATAGACAGGCTCGGGAGGCATCTTGCTTTGCTTCCAGCTTCATGACTTCATTGAGATCTATTGGAACCATCATATTAACCGCCAATGTTTATTTTGCCGTAGTAACATCTTCTGAGCAGCTTCTGGACCCCATGTTCCTGATGGATAATTGGGGAAATCCTTGGGTTTGACAGATTGCCAGTGATAGAGAAGCGGGGTCAGCACTTTCCATGATTGCAGCACTTCATCGTCCCTTGCAAAGAGAGTGCTGTCTCCGGCCATGCAGTCGCAGATCAACCGTTCATAGGCTTCTGGGGGAGCGGAACCAAAATATGAGCTGTAGCGGAAATCCATTTTGACGGGCTGGATCACCGTGCTCAACGCAGGGACTTTGCAATTCATCTTTAAGGAGATGCCCTCATTAGGCTGGATTCGAATCACGAGGACATTGGGATCCAACTGTGCAGAGGACTCTTGAAACAGATAGCCTGGGGATCTGTTAAAGGTGATCGCGATCTCTGTTGCTCTCTTTGGCAGCCGTTTTCCTGCCCTGATGAAAAAAGGGACTCCATCCCATCTCCAATTGTCGATGGCGAGCTGGATGGCGACATAGGTTTCAACAGTGGAATTTGGATTGACATTGTCTTCTTGGCGATAGCCTTTTACCGGTTGTCCAAAGATATACCCTGGACCATATTGTCCTCTCACCGCGATTTCATCAAATCGATCTCGCGGAAGGGGGCGGATGCACTCTAAAACTTTGACTTTCTCATCCCGAATAGCGTCTGCGCTTAGGTTTGTGGGAGGTTCCATCGCAACTAGAGCCAGGAGTTGCATCACATGGTTTTGGACGATATCCCTCAACATCCCAGCCTCTTCCCAAAACCGGCCGCGCGTTCCTATGCCGATCTCTTCTCCGACGGTGATTTGGATGTTGTTGATATGATGGTTATTCCACATCGACTCGAAGATCGAGTTGCCAAAACGGAAGACAAGCAGATTTTGAACGGTTTCTTTTCCAAGGTAGTGATCGATACGGAATATTTGGCTTTCATCAAGATGTTGCGTCAAATCCTGCTGCAATTTTATTGCCGAGTCAGTGTCTTCTCCAAATGGCTTTTCGATAATGACACGGCTCCATTTATTTTTAACCTCGTCGACAGGGTAAACTAGCTGGTGTTTGCTTAACTTCTCGACAATATCGGGAAAGAAACTCGGCTGGACTGAGAGGTAAAACACCCGATTTCCCTTCGTTCCTAGCTGTGCGTCGAGACTTTGTAGAAATTGGTTGAGCCGTTCATAGCCGTCATCTTCGTCGAAATCGGATTGGAGATAATAGAGCTGATCCCGAAAATTTTGCCAGAGCTTCTGGTCGACAGGTTTTGATCGAGAAAAGTTATTAATTGCTGTCAACATCTCCTCTCGAAATTCCTCATGGGATTTCGGCCTTCTGGCAAATCCAACACAAGCAAAATGTCCTGGAAGCTGCCCTTCACGGGCTAAATTATAAAGGGCTGGGATAAGCTTTCGGGCCGTCAAATCCCCTGTAGCACCAAAGATGACTAAGATGCAGGATTCGGGGATTTTTTGTGAGTGGCTTGATTCCTGCAGAACATTGACGAAAGGGGTGGGGGTCGGCATAGAGAAACCTGATAGTTTAGCGTATAGATTGTTATTACCCCATTTGCAAGTATTTATCAAGAGATATGCCGTCGTTTAGTAAAAAAATTTTAGTAACAGTTCAGCCCCCACACCTAAGGAACATACTATCCCTAGCTATCATTCTTATCCTTCTCATCCTGTCAAATTTTACAGGATGGGAAAGATAAGAAGGATAATGTGTTGTGGGAGGTTATGTTTCATAGGCATACCTCTTCTCTCATAAAATTCACATACCATTCAGTGATTTCTAGCTCTGCTATAGATGCCTCGTTCTCTCCTAAAGGGTTTTTTCCATAAACTAGGGAAATGGTTTTCACCAGGTTATCTCGAAAATTTACAAACACTCTTCTTTGCCTCAAGATCTTTCTCTGAAGTGCTTTATTATCCTTAACAAACTCATTCCACATCCCTTCCTCTCTGAGAAATTTTTCAGAAGCCGTTTGATACTTTTCTCTGCGAGATAAAAATCGGGAGAGATCGAGCTCCAACTGAGAGAGGAGTTCTCCTGCTTTTTCTCTATTTTCTTGTACGGTAGGAATTTTTTCCTCAGCAAAACATGCAAACGAGATCAAACTGAATGCAATAAGTAAGTTACAGATGTATTTCATATGCCAATCCTTGGTGAATCTCAAAAAGAAAAATGCTAACAAATTCCCAGATAATCGCCAATGGCTAAGATCTTTTGCCAAGGACGTGCAATTAAAACACAGAGGCACAGAGAACACGGAGAGACCTCTCCATAGGTTCTCTCTGTGTTCTCTGTGTTTCTATCATTAGGATCACATCAGCCTTGATCTTTTTCCCGATAGGTACTCATTTCGGTCATGTACCGTGAATGGTGTTAATTCATCTTTTTAATTCTAATTTTTTTTTGAGGTATAATTAATTATTGTTATATAATTTAATTAGCGTTTGTTTATTTTATAAAAATGAATTAAAACAGTATTTATTATGTAAATTAGTTTTAAAAAAGAGTAACTATCTCGAATGATCTTACTCTCAGCTAACAAAGCGGAGGTGTCTATGACTAAGATAGGAAACGAAAATGTCGGTCAAAGTTTTCCTGAAATTCCACACGGAGCCGTTTCAGCAGGAAAAGCTCGCTGGGAAGGAAAAATAGGTGTGAAAGGGGTGAAGCCGCAAGCAGGGTCAAGCCGTGTTCCAACACCTAAGATAGAGGTAGAAGTAGAGAGAGCCTCGTCCAGAGCTCCAAAAAAACTGAGAGAAAGAAGCGTCAAACAAGAACAATCCGCCGCGCCTTCATCAGCCTCGACCGGTGAAGAAAGCGTTGCTGCGAGTTCTGGAGGCCGCTCATCGGGGATCGAGAACGCTCCTGATAGTCCAACAACAGCAATGGTGGCACGTGTTAAAAGAAGGCGCAGCCCAATCGGAAGAAGAAGAGAAGCAAAAGTTGTTCGAGGGGCTTTTCAGGATCTTAAAGGTGCTGTAGAGCTATATGCCAGAGAATATGACAAAAACGAGAAATCTCTCGCAAGGGTTAATCAAGAATTATCACAGGCGAGAGATCGCGGCGATCAAACAAGAGTTCATGCTTTAACGGTGCAGGTGCAGAGATACCAGGAAGGGAGCGAGACTGCTTTCAGAAATTTGTTAAGCGCTAAATCAGATTTAGCTAATGCAACAAATCAGTTAGAAGGTAAAAAAGGGGGAGCCTGGATGAGACGTTACGATGAGGTCATTCAACTCAATCGTGCCGTTTTACTTGATATGCAGGGAATATCAAGTAGAAACTTAAATAGACTCGATGAGTTTATTGAGAGTCGGAAAACGCCCGCAGAGCGAGAAAATGATTTTTTTGCTTCGGCTAATGTCCTTTATGTTGGAGCATTCTCAACAGATCGACTGAAAGAAGCTGCCGATCCTGTACAAATTGCAGCGTTAAATAGAACGTTGGACAGAATCATTCAATCGGGATTCAAACCGGAGAATCACGCTGAATATGCCCGTTTACAGGCAACGATCAATTACTATGCTGAATCGATCACCACAAACTTTGTACCATTCAAAGACGTCGATCCTAACAGCGAGCAAGGAGCCGATTTGAAAGGTTTAGCAAACAATCTCATTGATCAAGCGAATGATCTCTTAGTGGCTTTGGATCAGATTCCTGTTGATATGACCACAGATCGGGTATTATATATGCATGTCGAACAGCTTAAGGCCTCTATTGGCAATCATGTGAGATTATTAAGGGACTATGCTTGATCACAGCCTAGCATTCTTCTTGCCTGAAAGGGAATGGATTAGGTACCGTTAAAGGACGAAAAAATCCAAAAAGGGTAAAATCTGATGTATACCTATCCCAAAGATGAAATCTGCGTGGGATAGTGAAATGATTACCCCTTTCTTAACGGGAAGATTTTAGCAAGTATCGCTGATTTTTATTTCATATAAATCTGTGGATGGGACTTCCCTGAACTTGGTTTGATGTCAAAATCAAAAATCTGTGTAGGAAGGGCCAATGTGCAGCAGGCGTTTGGGATATCGACAATGCCGCTGATTCTTCCCTCGCATGGGGCGCAGCTTAAGAGTAGATAAGCTTGCTCACCGGAATAGCCAAATGTCTTTAAGTACTCAATAGCATTTAGGCAAGCCATTCGATAGGAGACATGCGCATCGAGATAATGCTGTTTGCCTTGCTCATCAACTGAAATTCCTTCGAAAATCAAATATTCCGAATACAAAGGGGCAATGGGTCCTGTTTCAAAAATTGGGTTATTGACCTGATATTTTTCCATCCCATTTTTGATGAGGTCGACATGGAGCAACACCCATCCACCTGCCATTTCGATTGCACCACAAAAAGAGATTTCACCGTCTCCTTGCGAAAAATGGAGATCTCCTAAAGAGAGAAGGGCATTTTTTACATAGACAGGAAGAAAGAGCCTCGATCCTTTCGAGAGATTTTTTATGTCGCAATTTCCTCCATTTTCACGAGGAGGAATCGTTCGTGCAGCCTCTTGGGCGACTCGATCGAAGTGTTCTTTCTTAATCCCTCCGAGCAGAGCTCCTTGGGTAGTAGGGAGGCATGCTAGGGGAGGAGAGCGATGAGGACAGGTGTCAAACAGTTCTTTTTCTCTTTTGTTCCACACTCCTAATAGATCCTTAGATGGGGCGCAGCCAATCATTCCGGGATGGATAAGTCCTGCAAAACGCACTCTAGGGATATGGCGCGATGTTGCAAAAATCCCTTCTAAATTCCAGATTGCTTTAGCGGCGTTTGGGAAGTGATCGGTTAGAAATCCTCCTCCATTCTCCTTGGAAAAAATCCCGGTAAAGCCCCATTCAGCATTTGGAAGGGCTCCGATATCAAGAATATCGACGACGAGCAGGTCTCCAGGTTCCGCTCCCTGAACGGCAAACGGACCGCTCAAATAATGCACACGGCTCAAGTCGATGGTGCGAACATCTTCTGGGCTATCATTATCTTTGATTTGCCCGCCGGTCCAATCTATGCATTCTACTCGAAAAGTCTCTCCGGGGCTGACTTCAGCGACAGGAGGAATTTCTGGATGCCACCGATTATGCAGCGGCTGCGGCTGGTCATCCGGTGTCTTACACAAGTCGATAGAAAAAAGGGTTTTAGTCATATCATCTTTCTATGACAAGAGGGGTTAATTGTCAAATTCTCATGAAATGGTTTTTTAGTGAGCGGATTCACTGTTTTAAGCTATTGGGAATGACTTCTTGATTCATCCATTGAGGCCTCGTAGTCATCTCCCTGTTTAATTGCCCGAATATAGCCAGGGGGTTGAAATTCATAGTTCTCGTCTAAAGAGGATGCATTGATATAGGTTCTCCCTTCAATAGATTTATAGCCTCTCCCTTCATGAATATGTCCGAAGACGTGTAATTTGACCTTAGTCTCCACAATTTTACGAAATAAATCTTCACACCCGACATGGTTAGAGTAGCCTCCAGCATTAGCATTGTCCAAGATTAAGCGCGGAGGGCCATGTGTCACAAGGATTTCCGTGTCGTTAGGAATAAGATCCCAATGTTTCTTAATTTCCTCTCCGCGTTGACGGTTAAACGCCCAGTCAAGGAACCAAGGTTGAATGGGAGAACCCCAGATTTTAATTCCATTAATCTCTGCACTTGAATCATTCAACAGAATTATCTTTCTCTTTGTGCATTCTTCTTGACACCAGGGAAATTGCTTTTCAAAGATGAAATCGTGATTTCCTGGAATTAAAATTAGGTGAGGATAGTCTTGTTGAGCAAACCAATCGAGGAATCTTAGAACTTCACCAATTCGACCATAACCAGAAATATCTCCAGCATGGATCAGGAGATCTCCACCAGGCAAGGCAATTTTTTCATGCTGGTTGTGGGTGTCTGAAATGCAGTCAATAATGAGTCTGTTGACATTCATAAGGGGATCTTCGCTAGCTTTTGGTCTCTGTTTATACAGGAAAATGCGGATTATGGACAATGGACTATATGGACAATGGACTGGTATGGACAATGGACGATGGACAGGTATGGACTATATGGACAAAATGGACGGATATGGACAGAAATTAGATTAGTGAATCACAAGACATGTCCATCTTGTCCATACCCGTCCATAAAGTCCATAAAGTCCATAAAGTCCATACTTGTCCATACCTGTCCATATTGTCCATACCCGTCCATTAGGTCTTGACTCTTAAATTTACAAATAATCCATTTTACGTTATGTTGTTGGTGCTATTCAAACTACCTCTTCATAAAAAAAATGAAAATTTTAGCAATCACTGATATCCATCAAATTTACGATGCCGCGAGAGCAGCTTGGATGATTGAATCTCCCGATTTAATCTTAGACTGTGGAGATCATGATCAAATCATGAATCTATTTGGTTCAACACCACATTTTTACATAAGAGGAAATCATGAACCAAGGAAGATTTCTCTCATAAAAGACAATGATTCACTTCCAACAAGCATCCCCAATGGAGACATCATCAAATTTACTCATGATGAAGAATCAATTACTTTCTCGGGCATTGATGGGAACTATGGTGCAAAACAGACGATATATCAAGTGAATCCCTTAATCGTTGATCATCTAAAAGAACACGATCCCAGGACGATTGACATCCTGTTACTACATGAGTCTCCTTTGAATGTGAATAAAAATTCAAGAGCATATCAATTCGCTTTGCAAGTCATTGCAGAAATAGATCGATTGCAACCAAAATTAGTTCTGTCAGGGCATACAAACATTTTTTCAGAATACATCAGCAGCCAGAAGGTCAAATTCGTTAATTTTGACGATATGTGTAATGGGTATTTGGTGATTGTTGTTGAAGGGAATCATTTAACCTATGAGCGTAAAAGAGCTTTTTTTGGAAAGTAATTTTGCTGATTGATCGAACGAGTGAGTGATGTTTAAATGAATAAAATTTACGTCCATACATTAGGCGATTCGACTTTAGATAATCTGTACTGGCTTCTAAATAGGGAAGGCTCCAATATAGAGGAAGCTAAAGAATATTCTGTTGAAGGACAGCTGCAAGCAAAGTTAGGCGATCATTATCGAGTTGTCAGCCATTCGTATGATGGATTTACAACAGAATCTGTGTTGCTTACAGGAGGCATTGTAGGGGGCGTGTTGCCAGTTGTAGGCAACAAATTTCAAGGGTATTTGAATGAAAAGTCAGATCAGCCGGATAATTGGGAAGCAGCTGTTTTTCCTCTAGAGAAGTTGTCCGATGAAATTTCGACTTCTCCTGATGCGATCCATTATGTTGTGATTAGTTTGGGTGGGAATGATTTTAGAGCCAATTTGATTAACCCTCTCCGACTTCTTGGAGACGTTTCAACTATCCAGAAACGGTATTTTGACATTTTAGATAAGGTGCAGAAGCTTGGTAGCAATGTCAGGCCGATCCTGATGTTCCAATATCGCACGGATGCAAGAAAAGATCCTTATCGTGTCTATACGATGATGGGGATCGCTGGCGGCTTTCTAACCGCTGTCAATCTTTTATTCATCGGGATGTTCGATGTCGTCACGTTTTTAATGGCTATGGACTCAATCAGCATTTCTTTAGGCGTTGTCTTGATACTGTTTTCGGGCATTGTTGCTATAGTGAGTTCCTTTTTCGGATCTTTTAGGGTTGCTAAGGGAATTCTGAAGCGGCAAAACTGTGGAATGACCATGTTGGGAGTTCTCATGGAGATGTTTTATCGACCGATCTTAAAGCGTGCTCAAGCAGACAATCTCCCTGTATTGGACTTGCCAAATTCATTCAACCCCTATGAAGCGTTGTACATTTCTGGGATTGAACCGAACAGAGAGGGCGGTAAGTTGATTGCAGAGGGGCTATGTCATATCATTAGGGAGTGCGAGTCCAAATCCTCATCTGACACTCCTTCTAGCAGAATCTACTGCTGCGATGGTCAAGTGAGCAACAACTCAACAGACAGGTGGGAAGTCAAATATCCTCGAATGCAAGCAAAATAGGATCGACACTCCTGAGTAACACACTATCCTGATTTATCCTTCCCATCCTGTCATTTTTTAACAGGATGGGAAGGATAGGAATGAATGTGATGATAAAAGCTTGAACTTTCCTATTATCTTGCTTATCCTGCCGCTTGCGATCTTGCTTATCCTGTTTTTCTATGTTGGGAAGTTGCAATTTGGGCTGTCACTGTGGGTGGATTATTTAGTAATTTTATGTTTTGAATGAAATTGTTCTTTCATTCATACTGTTCATCCATTCAGGAGCTGATATGCTGAAAATCTTAGTTGTAATTATTTTTTTGCAGTTGCCATTATTGGTCACTGCCATCGGGATCGAGGATCCTAAGTGCTCTATTGCAGAAGCTCCTGAATGGGTCAAACCCATCTCTTTTGAACCTCTGGATCGCCGGAATGAAGAAGATGGTGAGAATATGCACTATCTCCTGATCGACTTTCAAATCAACCTCGATGAAAGCGCGCGGGTCTCTCATATCTCTAAAGCTCTGATGACATCGGAGGCTGTTCAAGAAGAGTCTCTGATAGAAATAGAATTTGACCCCTCCTACGAATCCATTATTCTGCACAGCCTCTGCATCCATCGGGATTCTACTCGCATCGATAAAATTCTCTCTTCGCAGAAGCAGATCATCCAGCCAGAGCGGGACATCGATGATTATCAATATAGCGGTCGAAAAGCGTGGATGATATTCCTTGATGATGTCAAAAGAGGGGATGTGGTTGAATACATCTACTCGAGGGTTGGTCAAAATCCTGTCTTCCAAGGGCACTACAACGAGACATTCTTACTGCAATCCACAACTCCGATCAAACAGGCGGCCTGCCGTATCATCGGCTCTCAAAACCGCGTCCTTCATTTCAAAGGGCACGATACAACATTGCAGCCAGTGCATAGCATCTTACCTGATGGAAGGCAGGAATGGTCGTGGGAGGTGTTCGATGTCAAGCCCTATCAATTAGATTCCTCGACACCCAGCTGGTATTTAGGCGCTCCAGTGCTTCAGGCTAGCGAATTCGCGAACTGGTCCGAAGTTGCAGTGTGGGGGTATGAACTCTTCTCACTCCCTGATACATATTCTCCTGAAATTCAACAATTGGCGGATGGCTGGAAAAAAGAATGCTCCAGCGTTGATGAACAAGTGGTACGAGCTCTTCGCTTTGTTCAAAGAGAGATTCGTTACCTAGGGATTGAAATGGGAGCTGGCACCCATAAGCCTGCGGATCCGAATCTCGTGCTGCAACGCCGCTATGGAGACTGCAAAGATAAAACATTATTGCTTAGGGCTCTGCTGGCATTAATGGACATCGATTCGCAGCCTGTTTTGGTCAGCAGCACTCTTAAAGACCACCTCAGTGATTGGCATCCTGCTGTAAATTTATTTGACCATGTCATTTTGCAAATTCCCCACGATGGCGATTTCCTATGGATCGATCCAACACTGTCCAATCAAGAATGCAGCAATTTAGAGGACAATATCTGCGGTCTTTTTGGCAAGGGGTTGGTTCTAGAGCCTAAATCGACTGGTCTCGCTGACATGCCGCGTCGTTCGCTGTCTCAAATCTTTGCTAAAACAACCTATACATTCGGCTCTCCAGGAGATACGACACTGTTCGAAACACAAATCTCTTATCGGGGAGGAGACGCGGACAGGATGCGAGGGGTCTATCGGAGACACAGCTTGAAGGAAATCGAGAAACATTATGATGATTATTTCGCGGAGAATTTTGGAGCATTGAAAAAAATCACATCGCTAGAAGTCGCTGATGATCAATCAACAAACACCCTCAACGTGCAACTTAGCTATGCTTTTCAGGATATTTGGAAAGAGGACGTCGAATCTCAGCTCCACTTTGTCAATCTATTTCCACAGCATATTGTTGGGTCGATGGACGTCAATATCAACCCGATGCGGCAGTCTCCTCTTTCCATAGATCATCCTACCCATATCGTGGAGCACATCATTCTGGTCGATACCATTAAAGAATGGACAAAAGCCAATTTGCAAAAATCGTTCGATAGCGATGGAATCACTTTTCTTTATGAAGAAAAGTCAGATGGTCACTCTCTCCATTTAATCTATGCGTTGATGACGAAGAAAGACCATGTCCCTGTCGAGCATATCGGAGAGCATCGGAAAATTCTGAAAGGTATTGAAGATCATACGTTTGTGACAATCAGAGCTCCAATGAATGGTTCACTTGATAGTGAGTGGGGGTTCGAAAAAGAAAATTATGCAGTCCTAGGCGGTTTGGCAATTTGCTATGCTTGGTTAATAGTCATGTTAACTAGAAAAAGGAGAAAATGATGAAATGGTTTGATAAAACAGAACTTAAAGGCAAAGAAACCCTCACAGAAGAAGACGTCGCTTATTTACTTAAGCCTTCTCTGGCGACGATGGCTCCCTTTAACTGTATTCTGCGCAAACATTTTGACAATGTATTGGCGTTTATTATCCTCGGGGGCGGATATTTCTTGTTAACTCAATCTGACGACATGGGCCTCCTAAGTGCCCTGTTTTTGCTGATAAACACTGCATTAATGGGTTGGCTCTTCTATTTCTTTACCAAACATGGCAGACGGCTAGCTTGGAATCGCAATCAATGGAAAGATGTTGAGGCTTTCAAGAAATCGGAAACAAAGTGGGAAAACATCGCTGGGGTCGTTTTGGGCATTCAAATTTTCAAAGAGATTATAGAGACGACTGATACCGAGACGCTGATCTATGGAGGAAGTGTCCTCTTGTTTTTTGCATCTGCGGTTATCCTCCCCTATTTGCAGGCATGGCGTTCGAATAGAAGAAATCAGCAAAGAGAGCAGATCGCAGAATGAGAACAAAAAAACTTAAACTCATTTTTTTGCCAATTTTGCTGACAATAGTAGGCTTCTGCGGCCTTTATACCTATTTTCATTGGCTGTTCCTGATAAAGTTAGAACTGTTTTCTATGACAGACAGCATTGTCAACTTTATGATTCCTTGTTTACTCTCTACCATCCCAGTTTTTTTTGTGTTTCGACCCCGGCTTAAACTATTGAATTTAAATACTAAGAAGAGATGTTGGCGCGATGTTTACTTAGTTTTGTTATGGCTTGCTCTTATGGGATCAACCGTCCTTGCACAAGACTATCTTGAAAAAATCACTGGTCAATTAACACAACTTGATCATATCGAAGAAATCAATAATCAAAACCTGACTAAGTATTATTCTCTAAAAGATTATTACGTCGATAAATCTGGTTTTAGTCTTCACATGTCTTTTAATCGGAGTGGGAGTAAAAGAAGTAATAAAAAAATAAACATCAGAACATATATTGTTGTTCCAATTTATAAAAGCAGAATAAGTAGATCAACACCTTCAGCTTGGTTGGGATTGACATATTCCAAAGAGATGAGTGATAACCTTTCCAACGAAGAGAAGGAAGCAAGATTCGAGGCATTTACTAAACAGACAGCACAAGATTTCGAAAAGTTGAATGTCAACCAATTTGTCTATCTTGAAAGGGTTGGTTATACAGGAAATAGAGAAGGGTTCATAGAAGCCATTAAGAAAAACAAGAAATTCAATTCAAGCAATAGCATTGTGTTGCTCCCCCAAAATGAACCTTTCGAAAGTCGGGCCGACTCATTGTTTCGCGGACTTGTTAGTGCCTTTGTTGCCAGTGTTCTGGTATTGCTCATGATGATTTTAAAACCAAACTTCGATGAAGAGGCGTTAAAACGTTTTGAAGGGGGGAAACCTGTCACTGAAAATGAATTTGGTGATTTGATCTTCTTTTTTAAACCAGTGGAAAATTATTTTGTTACCCCAATTTTACTCTTCCTCAACATTGCTGTTTTTGTGGCGATGGTGTGTTCTGGGCTTGGATTCATGTCGTTCCAAGGGCAAGATTTACTCGCTTGGGGGGCTAACTTACGCCCTCTAACGACAGAGGGGGAATGGTGGAGGCTTTTGACAAGTACATTTTTACATGGCAGCTTGATCCATCTTCTATCCAATCTATATGGACTCGTCTTCATCGGCATTTTGTTAGAGCCTTTGCTCGGCCCAGGAAAATATTTCATCGGGTATTTTTTTTCAGGGATTGTCGCAAGTTGTGCCAGCATTTGGTGGTATGACGCAGCGATCAGTGTGGGGGCCTCGGGCGCCATTTTCGGACTTTATGGAATTTTCCTGGCTCTTCTAATGACAAAGACGTTTTCAACGGAATTTAGCCAAGTTTTCCTCATTAATACCTCAGTCTTTATTGCCTATAATTTATTGATGGGCTTGACGGGTGGGATTGACAATGCAGCCCACATTGGCGGACTCGTCAGCGGATTGCTCTTCGGGTTGTTGTGGCGAGTTGGTTTAAAACGAGAAGCTTTTTTGTACTAGCTTTAATAATTCAGATTTCGATATAGGTGGCAATATATCGGGGGAGGGATTATGGGGAATAACAGTGGACTTGGCGGACGACTGCTAGGAGCAGGAATAATTTTAGCGATAGGATTTGTCATGTACTTTATGCAGGTGCAGAAAAATCCGGTCACTGGAGAGAAGCAACATGTTTCCATGTCTCCGTCTCAAGAAATTCGATTAGGGTTGCAATCAGCTCCGACAATGGCACAGAAAATGGGGGGAGAGGTTTCGACTTCAGATCCGCATGCTTTAGAAGTCCAGAAGATTGGCAATTTCCTTGTTTCGCACACCGTTGCAAAGGTCAGTCCTTGGAAATTTCAGTTTCATTTGCTTGCCGATACAAAAACTGTTAACGCCTTTGCTTTGCCAGGAGGGCAGGTTTTCATCACGATGGGTTTGTTGAATAAGCTCCAAACCGAGGCTCAGCTTGCAGGGGTCTTAAGCCATGAAATGGGTCATGTGATTGAAAGGCATTCTGCCGAACAAATGGCCAAAAGTCAGTTGGGTCAAGCGTTAATCATGGCGGTCGGAGTTGGTGCAAGAGATCCCAACCATCCAGGATATGCGATGAATGCGGCAATGGTCGCTTCGGTGGTTAATCATATGGTGGAATTGCGCTATAGCCGCAAAGATGAATCTGAAGCAGATATTTGGGGGCTGAAATTGATGTCGCAGGCAGGATTCGATCCAAAGGCCATGATTCAAGTGAT
This sequence comes from Parachlamydiales bacterium, assembly GCA_020051075.1. GTDB lineage: Bacteria > Chlamydiota > Chlamydiia > Chlamydiales > Parachlamydiaceae > JAGVJP01. The sequence goes on along the minus strand of JAGVJP010000005.1, from coordinate 11,821 downwards.
GGAAATTCTTAAAGCAGCCGATAAGCAAGGGCGTTCTGTCGAGATGTTGCAAACACATCCTAACCCCGATTTGCGCATAAAAAATATTAACAGCTATTTGCAAGAGCATCCGCCGCAAGGAAACCTTCAAGAGGGGAGAAACCTAAAAGACGTCTTCGGCAATCCCTGAGCTCTTATTAAGTTCTTAATCTCGATCTTGATCTTAATCTTAATCTGTTCGGAGTTAAATGTGTGAAGGGACAGATTAAGATTAAGATCAAGATCGAGATTAAGAACTTATGTTGCGGAAAATATATATTCCTCTCTCTGTGTCCTCTGTGCCTCTGTGTTTCAATTGTACTCGTTAAATTGTTCCCTTTGCGTCTTAGTGTCTTTGCGCCTTTGCGTTTAATAAAAGCTATGGACAATGCTGCACACACATGTTTGCATTCTTAAATCTTGTTCTACTTGCCCCTTTGCTTCTTTGCTATTCTGTTTAATATGAGCGGAATCACCCCCAAAGCTATTCCACCAATTCCAATGACCGTCGTGAACCAATCAAACGTTTTAATCGCATAAATAGCAATGAACATCATGAAACTTGCGCTAACGAAAGGCCAAAGCACTAACGATATGAACTTGCCTACAGATTCTGTCCCCTCCTTCCAAAATAATCGAGCGCATGCAAACCCCGAGAGCCCATAGTAGAAGGCCACCTGTAAACCGATTGAATTTACCGAAACTGCTATAATCGAGTTGACTGAAGGAGAAAACGAAGAGAAAAATAAGAGGATCAAACCAATCGACATGATGACGAGTGTCGCCAGCCATGGAGTTTTCCATTTGGAGTGCAGAACCGCATAGCGGGGATGTAATGCACCGTCGCGCCCCTTGGCAAACATTGTCCGGGTAAATTGAAAAATGGATGTCTCCAATGTCCCAACCGTACTTAACATCACTGCAAGAACAGCGAGGTAGCTATAGGGGCTTGGCAACACCTTTTCTGCTAATACAAACACAATGTTTGTACCAGCTTTTTGAATCTCGTCTACTGAAAGAGTTAATTGAGCAGCAACTGTAAAACTCATGAATAATGCTAAAACGATTGCCATTGACCATATGGCACCCCACCCTGCGTCTTCTTGAGCATTTTCAGTTTCTTCGCTTAGATTTAAAGTCACGTCCCATCCCCAGAAAAAAAACAACGAAATGATCGCGCCTGCGGAGAATGTTTCAGGAGTAAATCCGGCAAGGGATAGCTCATTCCAACTAAATGCCTCAACAGGGTGGCTGTAATAGTGATAAAAAATAAGACCGATAATTAAAACGAGAATGACAACTTCGATGAGTGTGATGATCACTTGGAAAATCGCAGCAAGTTTCGTTCCTTTGATGACGATCAGACTCACTAAGATTAGCCAAGCAGCCGCAACAAGGGTGACGATGATGGTGTTGTTGACAAGCGATGGACTCAGCAATGCGAGTGTGGCATTTGCTGCGGGTATCGTCCCAGATACCATAAACATTGCAGATGAGACAAGTAAGGACCACCCGGCGAAAAACCCGAGTATTGGATGGAAGATATCTCCTACCCATGCATAGGAGGCTCCTGCGTTCGTATTAATTTTGTTGAGATGCAAAAACGCTAAAGTGATGCCGAATACAATCAGCCCGCTATAAAATAAACTTGCAACTGACAATGCCCCAATAGCGGCGATTAGAGCGCCTGTTGTTGCGGCCATGCTGAATGCTGGGGCTGTCCCTGCAACTCCCATGATGATGGATTCACCCAAACGAATCGAATCTTTATGCAAATGAACCGGCTCTTTTTCCATCATGCACCCAGTATAATCATAGATCGGTGTATCATTACATAAACCTGATTTTGTATTAAAACAAATTTATAAACCGGGAAGAATGAAAAGAGGCTGTGAAAAACGATGGATTCTACGATTTTCACAGCCTCATGGCTTGATTCGATGATTATTTAGAAGCTTCTGCTTCTAATGGCGCGAATGAACGTGTTTGTGCAACAGGAGTAATGCTCACAACTGTCACGATATTGGGTCCGATGCCTGGATTAGGGGCAACATTGAGGACCGCGATATAGATATTCGTATTATGGCGATGTCTGTGTTTATGTTTATGGTGCTTGCGTTTATGGTGTCTGTGACTGTTGTTATTCTCATCTGTTTGAGCGGTGAGGACGCGAGTGTCAATTTCATATCTTACCGTTCCGGTGATGTCCACCTGACGTGTAAGCCGCTTGATATCTATGATAAATTCAGTGACCGGGATGACATTTTGAAAAGCAGGATCGGTTCCGATGGCATTGGTGATTGCGTCATATTCTAGTAGGCTTTCAGTTAAAGCCGAGGTTGCAGCATGAGACGATTGTGCAATTGCCAAGCAGGCAATGAGAGCTAGTGCGAACTTCTTCATATTCTCCCTCCTTAATTGATTAAACAATAAGTGATTTAACTCAAAAATATATCATGTTTATTGAATTCGTCTAATTTCGATAGATAATCTTTAGTAAAATTTATTGTCAATGAAATAGAGGAGGAACAGGATAGGCCTGTTTATCCCTTTTGCCTATCCTGTTTGCGGGAGGTCATCGGGCACAGCTGACTTATGCAATTATCTCTTGCAATTATCTCTTTTGTTCCCTTGTCCCTTTTTATTTTGAGGTGGGTGTAATGCTGACGAGAGTGATGAGTTTGCGTCCAATTCCAGGGTTGCGTCCAACGTTAAGCTTAGCAATATAGGTCTTAGTTTGGAGTTCGGCGCTCTCTTCACTTGTGAGAGGCCTCCCGGTCACAATTTCATAGTCGACTTCTCCAATCGTATTCACTTGCTGTGTCATCCTCTTGATAGTTATAATCACTTCTGAAGGATTAATAATGTCCTGAAAATGATGATTCGTTCCTATCCCATAGGTGATGGCCTCATATTCTAATACACTTTCATAAAGAGGGGCTACAGCAGCATGAGCATGGTGCGAAAGAGCCAAACAAGCAAAAAGAGCAAATGTTAATTTCTTCATAGTGATTTTTACGGTTATTTGAGAGTTTTTAAAATCATCCGGGCGGCCCGTTCTCCTGATTCGCAAGCAGCTTCCATCGTTCCAGGGACGTCCAATAAAATAGAAGTGTGCTCACCAGCAAAATAGAGTTTCTGATCGACAGGTGCAAACAGTGTTTTAACACGTTCTTCCTGCTCTTCTTTGATTGCTGTCAAGGCTGTTTCTTGCCCGTGTGCGATGTAAGCATATGACCCTTTGACATAAGGATCATTTGGCCAACTGTAGCCTACGGGTCCTTCGTAGGTTCCAAAAGCTTGATCTTTAGCATATGTTGGAACAACGCAAGATGGGCCGGGATCGCCAAAGCCATTTTCAATCATAGATTTACATTGGCTATAGGGTTCAAGGATGGTATCGTTTGTAAACTGGCTCAATGCACCCGTACAATACAAGGTAATAGTTTTGGTAATAACATCGTAGTAACTCATGACGTGATCATTGATACAAACCATTGATGTTGCAGGTACCTCGGAGAAGGGGAGGATGATTTTTGAATTTGTGCCATAGCGCACACTTCTTATCATTTCGAGTCTCTCAAGTGGAATGATCTCCTCTTCGAATACGATATCATCAAAAACTGAACAGGGGATGGCTAGGATAAGAATATCAGCTTCTATTTTTTTATCGTTTTGAAAGGTCAGCACGAACGAGCCTTTCGAATCTTTTGAAACTCTTTTTAGAGGTGTGTTTAGATGAAGTCTGTCATCAAGTATTCGAGCCATCTTTTCTGGAAGTAATGAATTTCCGCCTTTAATTTGCAGGAAATGGACATAATTTCTTTCTTCTCCTTCCACTTGATGGACTGCCGTGACTCCGCCAAGGAGCATATGGTACAAGGTGTCTACATAGAAAGGGGATAACTCATCAAGAGGCCCTCCTTCATAGCCAGTTAATCTGACTTCAAGAGCTTTATACAGAGGGTCTTCTTGGTCGAGAATTCCATTTAATATCTCACGCATGTTTTTAGAACGTTTAACAAGATCATCTAGTTGTTTTTTAAGAGCTTCAGGATCAAATAGTCGATCGTTCATTAGCTGTTGAAGGGGGATCAGCTTTTCTCCAGTAAAATAAGAGAAATTAACATTAATGCTTCTTCCAATGAGTTCTAGCTCAAATTCTTTAACGAGTCGATGGAAGTTCTTGGCCTTTCCACCATCGGTGATATTTTGACCACCTAATTCGACAACCTTGATACTTTGCCCTCCTAATTCGATAACTTTGCTATTGATGTGGGCTGAAAAAACCCTTCCACCGACGCGATTGTGTGCTTCGTAGACATGGACGTCTGCTCCATTTTGTCTCAAACGATAGGCTGTTGTTAAGCCAGCGAGGCCAGCGCCGACAACAACAACTTTGGGGGTTTTATTTTCAGGAAAGGTGGAGGGGGTGGAAGAAATGTGAGTCATTAAATATCATACTCTTAAAAAATATTAGATCACTATGAATTGCCGAATGTTAATCTGAGTTTGAAATTCATTTCAATAAAAATATGTTTATTCTTTAACTTTAAAACTGATGGAAAGAAGAAAATGCAGGTATATCTATGACATATTGTACACTTCACAAGCAATCACCCCCACTGCAACTACTACAGACAGTCCAATCAACAATTTTCTTTTTAGTTCAGGATAATATAATGCATCAGTATGCAACTGCAGCAGAAGATAGACTGGAAGTAAAACAGCGATTACAGTCAAAATCATACCGGCAAATCCCAAGACTGCTATGAAGGCATTGGGCACGAACATCACCACTAAATAAGCTGGAAGCACGGTGATGAGAGAGGCTAGGATGTTGCGTAAGCTAACGTTAGGCACTGTTTGTGACATCATCACCTTAAGAGAATCGCAGAGACCTACCCCCACACCAAGAACTGAAGTGGCGATGGCAAGTAATGAAATCGACCAGACTAACAGTTGAACTGAATGCCCTTTAGCAACGCCACTAAGGACGTGAATCAGCTCTCCAACTTCCACTTTTCCTGTCGCCATTTGCTGGTAGAAAGTTGGATTGTCATGGAAGACCACGCTCAATACACTGGAAGTCCATATGATGTAGACGATAGCAGGGATTAAACTTCCCCAAAAAAATGCCTGTTTGAGCATTTTTTCATTCTTTCCACAGTAGTTTGTCAGTGTGTGAAAGATGACTTGAAATCCAAATGATGTAAATACAACAGGGATTAAAGCTGCCCATGCTGAGATGTCGTTATACTGTTCGGACAGTAATGGCAAGTTAGACCACTGCACTGTGATTGCGAGGCCGGCAACCAAGATGGCAACGACAGTTAGCAGTCCGATAAACAGGATGCGGTTGAAGTAGTCGATCAGTTTTATGGGCAGCAAAAGGATTGCTATGACGAAGAGGGTATAGCCGGTGGCAATGCTGTCGAAAGGGTACTCTTTGTCTAGATGAGAGGCGATTAATTCTTTCGTGACAGATGATCCTGCATAGAGGAAAGCAGCCAATAATGAATAGGAGAGTAGCTTAAGGCTAATCGTCCCCACCCACTCTGCAGTCCTGCCTGAAAAACGTCTCGCCAATGCCCCTAAGGAGAGCCCTTGACCTGCCTGCAAGTTGAGTTCTAGGTTGATCAGGGAGGTGTAATACATGATATACCAGATGAACAACATCAACAAGATGCTGGGAATGAGCCCTAATTTGGCTAATACCATGGGGAGGGCGATCATTCCACTCCCAATACAAGTGCCTGCGATCAGCAGGATAGCTCCCATTTTTTTTTGCATCATTTTACTTTAAGAAAATAGATTTGAGAACTCTTGATGTGATAAAGAGTAATTGAATCCAACGTCATGAGTTTGCATGTTTCCATGCGCTTTTTTATTGTACATCGGGATATTCTGGAATGGGATGAAACAGACCATTGAGAAGCGGCCAATCTGCGCTGTCCTTTCTGTTGCAACGACGCGGTGATATAACGCTTTTAGATCCCCTTTCGACCAAAGCTGCAGTTGTATTGCAGGAATAATCACAGTTTGCTTCTCATTGACCGGCATAGGCTTCCATAACCGTTCTTGAATGCAATAATATTGGAGACCTTCATCACTTTCATACAGATGGAGGGTGAATCCGCCTTTATCAGCATGTGGAGCGGCTATCTCAGCATTCTCTGGCTGGTCGCCAAAATAATGGAGATAACGGAGAATCCAATAGGGTTTGCTCGTCTCTACTTCATCTACCAAGCCGATGATTCCGTATTCGTCTTCAATGTTTTTTGCAAATTGCAAAATGAGCGGTTCCATTCTGTCGAGAAGAATTTTGGCGTCATTCAAAAAAGCAAAGGTTCGTTGATTGGCGATTTCAGCAAGTCGGGGATGTTGAAAGAGTGTGACATGGAAATTCTCTTTTAGGTCTTTTTTAGATCCTTTTGTTTCCTTCAATTCATAACCTGCGCCATCGCCATGACTGTCTTCGAGAAAAGCAAAAGCGCACTTGTCTTCTCGAGGAAGGTGGCAAAAACTCTTCCATGAAGCGACAGCTGCTTCGACTGCTTCTCGCAAATCATCGGGATAGTCGACATTAATAAGGCCAAGTTCTCGTAATTCGTTGATGGAAGTGGGCATCAAATTCCTCGCATATCATTTAAATCATGAAACTCAAAAAGCTCTCTTTTCGAGTGTTGCTATGACCTCTGCAGCTTGGTAATTTAGGCGGAACGGATATTATTTTCAAGCAGCTTTTTACAGTTCCACTTATTCAGTCATGAGGTCCCTTTTATGTGTGATGAGCTAACAATTATCGTCCAACCTCAAAATGTAGACATGGAGGAATTAGCCTCTTATGTGTCTGATTTTATTCATGCATCTTGGGGCGTACAGACAAAAATCGTATTTGACAGTTGTGATGAGAAAGAAGGAAGCCTCAATATTATCGTTGATGAAGAAGCTGTTTCTGGGATGGAAGAGTATGATCTTTTAATAGCACCTCATTCTATAACGATTAAAGCCAATCACCCCACAGGGGCATTTTGGGGGTTCCAATCAAGCGATAGGGGAATAAAAAGGATCTCTTGAAAAATGGCCGTATTTACGGCCAAAAACTTCTTAAAAAATGGCCGTATTTAATGAATACGGCCAAAAACTTCTTAAAAAATGGCCGTATTTAATGAATACGGCCAAAAACTTCTTGAAAAATGGCCGTATTCATGCGAATATTGACCGTATGTCATCGAATTGTCATAACCCAAGTTGTTAAGCAATGGAAATAAAAAATAAAAAACTGGCTGTATTGCATCAATTAAGCCAAGAAGGTGAGGCTATTGCTTTATCAGAATTACTTGAGAAATTAGGTGAGGGCTATGTTGAACGCAGTGTGAGAAGATGGCTTGCTGAAATGATGGAAGAGGGATTATTGGAAAAAATCGGGCAAAAGAGAGGAACCAAGTATCAAGTTAAGCGTCGAGCTATTCGAGAAGCAGGTAGTACAAACAGCTGCTTTGGATTGGAAAGTGTAAGAATTCTTGAAAAGGTTGAACGTCCCCTCTATGAAAGAAATCCTGTTGCCTACGCCTCGGAATGGTTTGATAGTTATGAGCCCAATAGAACTTTTTACATTCCCACGATCTTCAGAGTTCAATTGCAAAAAGCAGGAAATCGCTCTAAACGGGAAGATCCTGCAGGAACTTATGCTCATAAAATTTTTAATCGCTTGCTTATCGATCTTTCATACAACTCTTCTAGGCTCGAAGGAAATACCTACTCATTGCTGGATACCCAACGCCTTTTATTTGAAGGAGCAAGTGCTGAGGGAAAGCTGGACGAAGAAAAAATTATGATTCTTAATCATAAAGAGGCGATTCGCTATTTGGTGGATAATGCGCATAGACTCGATGTCAATGAACAAACGGTATGTACTTTGCATTATCTGCTTTCAGACGGATTAGTGGAAGCACGTTATGCTGGGAAAGTCAGAGATCATGGCGTCCGCATCGGAGGATCGACCTATATTCCTTTCGAAGATAAAAACCTACTGGCAAGCCAACTTCGGCACATTGTAGGAAAAGCTGCGTTGATTGAAAATCCCTATGAGCAAAGCCTCTTTTTACTTATCCATATCTCCTATTTGCAGGGCTTTTCAGACGTTAACAAACGGACTGCACGGCTATGCGCGAATATTCCCTTAGTCAAAAGCAATCTTGTTCCGTTGTCATTTAATGATGTTGGACGAGAGGATTATGCATCTGCAATGATTGCGATTTACGAATTTCAAGACATCCACCCCTTACTGGATTTGTATCTGTTTTCATACATGCGTACTTGTGCGTTGTATGATACAACGGTTAAGGCGATGGGGTTTGATGAGTTGCGGGTGCGTTATCGGCAGAAGCGGCGCGATGTCATCCGTGAAGTCATTCTTAAGAAGTTGTCGGGGACGGCTATGAAGGAATATATCGTAGCGCAAACGCAAAAGCTGATCATCGAAGAGGTTGAACAGCAAGCGTTTGTTGAAGATGTCATGGAGGATCTTGTAGAAATGGACCAAAGCAGGCTAGCTGGCCTTGGCGTTACGCGAAAAGAATTGGAGGCTTGGAAGGAAATGATACTCAAGTCTACATGAAAAGAGTTATTGCATAAGTCAACCGTGCCCGATTGCCTCCCCATCCTTCCTATCTTTCCCATCCTGTAAAAATTGACAGGATGGGAAGGATAAGAGGGGTGATGGTGAGTAAGATATTTACTATCCTGCCCCATCTTTCCTATCCTCCCTATCCTGTTTTTACTGTGTTCTAAGCAGCCTCTTGAAGTTCTTCTTCTTGAACGCTGTTTAGAGGCACAATTTTAGCTCTATGATAATAGTTAGGAAGTTGGGTGCCGATTGTTATGTGAAAATCGTGTCCTTTGAGGAGAGGACGTAAACCATATTTTTTCCGAAGAGTCTCTAATTCAGGAGCGTCGACAGCGATCAGCCATAGCTTCTGCATCTTGTTGTTATTGGTCATTTTGATTGACCGAAGCTCCATCACCGAAAAGGTGTATTCTTGCCCAAGCTCTTCTATCTCCCAAATATCTTTTGCAATGATTTCATTTTCATAAATGACACTGATATGAGCGCCTATCCCTTTTTTATTGGTATAGTGGCTAGGTGGAACGATCCTTCCTGGAACATCAATCAAGGGAATTGCCAGAGTAATGAAGTCATCCGACACATCAAGATAGAGATAACCATTCGCTTTTTGTTTGAGAGTTCCTTTTTGTTCTATCTGAACAACCTCTTCTATAACGAGCGGTTGATCTTCGAAATAATAATCATTTGCAGCGAAGCCGGTAGAACATAACGAGGTGGTAATCGCAATGACTAAAAAGAATTTTTGAACAAATGTTTTAAACATAAATTTTCCTGAGATAGTTAGATTATTTTTGATATTTGAATAATTTTAAGTTCTGTAAGGTTTTAAGTCAATGAAATGATTTCTCATGCGTGAGATTAAAAAATGACTTTTCAACAATCATCAAATTGTGTTTAATCGATGGTTGTATTTTAAATTTTTTTTGTTAATATTATCAATGGATTTGTCATGCGTATCAGTTGTTTATTAAGATGCCTTTTTATTTTTTTGCTATTGTGCGTTCATTTAGAAGCAGTATCTAAAAAACTATTCAACCAGCGAGAGCTCATTTTCCAGGGAGTACCCTTAGTGATTGAGGAAATTGGGCAAAGCAATGACGTTTTGACCATTCGTGTATTCGATCCAGCCGATTCAGTGCTTGCTCCTCAAAAAATCCCTTTCATGAAAATTGAGGTGGGATACGATCCTGAGCTCTCAGAAATGGCTCGCACAGACAGTTTAAATGGCTCTCAATTAATCGAATTGGTGAAATATCTGCAGGCGGAGTATGGGATCCCACGATTAGAGGTGACTGATTTAGCTTGTACACTTCCTTGTAAAATGGACGGTGTCTTATGCAGCCATGAGATGATCCATTCTCTCAGTTCTATCACTGTCTATCTCTCTGGGAAGGGGTTTTATGAAAGAGGGGGCGCTGTCCCTTTGAGAGTTGATGGGAGAGGTCGAGCTTATTTGGCTGCGACAAAATTTCTTCACCAAACGCTTCGAGTCAATCAACTTATGCAAGATTTACACTCAGTCGGTGAAACGATTTTGAAAGCATCGGCCTTGGAAGAATTTATTCATCGGGTGATTATAGAGACTGATTCTAAAGAAACAGACCGCATTTCTGAAGTATTTGAGCGAGTTCGTGCGCAGGCAAATCGGGATGTTGAATCCCATGATCTCTGGCACCAGCTCTTAAATCGGTTTGTTGGACGCGAAGATCATTGTTTATTGGAGCTTTCTAATGAGATCCTCTCGGATAAAGACAATCATCATGATGTCCTCAAACGCTTCTGCGCTTATGCGATATTGCAATATGTCGATTATGCGATGTATTTGAACGGGTTTCCTCAAGATCCTTCTTTAAAAAGGGATGATGCTAAACGAGAATATTATTTTGATCATCAACTCGAGGTACTTCAAAGCGCGTTCGAATCTTTTGAAATTGAACAAGACAACGATGACGATGAGCAGGGGGTATTGGATGCGACATATCGTTATCGATTAGATCAAGAGGCTATGAAAAATGGGATGAAAATTTATTTTCCCTATATCCCAAATTTGCGCGAGATCTATTATCGTGCTAAAGCCTATGAGAAGGAATTCCAAGATGAAAACATGGAAGAGATCAGCAACTGGATCGAACTCGCTGAATGGATCGAAAAGGCAGACGACGGAAACAGTGGATACCTGTGTTTAAAATGGTATGCAGCAAGAGAAATCATCCGCAAATTCAACATCTTTGAATTTATTCTTTAATGATGTTGAGCTTATTGGTTTTCTTGGGCGGTTCTCCAAGGGAAAATGGATCAAAGTTTGGGTCGCGAGGGGTGGCTTTAAATCCACAGCCTTTAAGAATTCTCGGATGTCCAAAATATTCAATCTGTGGCCAGGTGCGGCAAATCGATGGCCTTAAACGATAGTGTGAACAACTTCCATCTTGCTTGAGATACCGGCAGCCCATGACGATGAATTGATCACCATCGACTTGGAGAGGCTTGGGATCCCTTGCATAAAATCCATTGATTTCTATATTCCAAACATAAAAGATCTTGCTGACAAGGCTATTAGGAGCCGGAAAAAGGACGTAGTAGCAACAGTTTCCCCTCTGTGTGCAGCCTCCGGTTTGTTTGTAGGGGGTTTTGATGAAAAATCGCACAACCCGCTGGGCAGCGAGATCAAGAATCACAAAAGGGAGTATTAGGACACGAATAGGCCATCTAATCCAACCAGGTATTTTCTGACGAGGCAGTCCTCCTTCAGGAAGGGGAGGGGGAGAGGTTGAATTTTCGGCTAAATCTACAACTTCTTCAATCGTATTCCAATTCTGATTTGTATTTGACAATTGACACCTTACCTTTAATCTATTCAAAATTAGCACAAAAATTGGATTTGATTAAAGGATAATAAAACTTCAGAATCATCCCATACGCATCAGGATAAATTCGCAGTTCATCTCAAAATTGATCTAGAATAAAGCGAAAGAGGACTTTCGCACTCCAAACGCTTCGCGCTGACTCTGAGGTCCCTTGTCCTTTCTATAAAGTTCACCCGTTTACGATCAAGGATTTTTTGAGATGAACGACGAAGTTAGCCTGCTATGTGAATTTGTCAAGTCATTCGAGCACTCCGTCTCTTTCGCGTCAATTATAATTGCATAACGACGACAATTACGACTGCAAATT
>JAGVJP010000114.1 GCA_020051075.1 Parachlamydiales bacterium | reverse complement strand
TAAACACATTAATTGGAGTGTTCGCTCTTTTTCAAGAAAGATCTTTATAAGATCGACTCGAAATCCAGCATAGCAACTGATGCGTATGCCTGTATATCCCTGTTTATTTATGCTGGGCAGTTGCAATGCAGTGACTATGAGAGCGTGGGGGTTGTGTTCAGCTGGATCTGTTTTGCCACACCTTGGGGAATAGGCTGCTTCTTTTTGGTGGCTCGGTCGCAGAAAACGTGGACGGTGAACACTTCGCAGCAGGGAGTCTGCTGAGATAACACCGACTTCAATGTAAAGGAAGAGGTGGAAACGGCAGCGACCTCCACTTCGATGAGGCATGCTTGTCCTGCTTGTATCGGCGCAAGATAATTCGCTTCGGCTTTTTTAATTGGGACAACCCAATCAGGATTTTGAAACCAATCCCCCCAGATAAAGCCCCATTCACTTTGGACGAGCTGTTCATACGCTTCGTGCGCAAGGGAGAAGGCATGTCCAAAGAAGAGGACTCCTCCCGGATCAGCAAGGTGAAAAGGAACATAAATCGAGGAACGAAAAGTCATGGGGTTGGCTCTTTGGGCTTCTGCCCGAGGATGATCGTGGCGATTCCTCCGAAGAGGGGAGTGGATTGAACGTCGGTGAATCCAACCGAACGCATCATGGCTGCGAGTTCGTCCGGCGATGCAAATGCCTGGATGCTATTTGTCAGGTAGTGGTAGGCGTCTGGGTTGTCGGCGATCATCTTCCCTATGAATGGAGAGAGCATTTTCATGTAGATCCGGTGTCCCCAAGACAGTAAGCGCGAGTGAGGACGAGTCAATTCGAGGATGCCTAGGCAGCCTCCTGGTTTCAAAACCCTCAGCGTTTCTTCTATACAGCGGATGGGCTCTTTGACGTTGCGTATTCCATAAGCGATGGTGGCGCAGTCCGCCAGGTTATCTCTGAGGGGAAGCTGCTGTACATCGCTTTCGATGAATTCAATTTGATGTCGACTGAGAGAAGGCGTCAACGCCTTCTTTTTGGCCAGATCTAGCATTTTAGGGGAGAAATCGATTAAAACGGCATGTCCAGCGGTGGTTATGTTGTTAAGATAATCGAAGGCGATGTCGCCGGTCCCAGCACACAAGTCTACAAGGAAAGGGCCTGGCGCTCTGGCTTTCACAGCGTTGACGAGGCTTCGATTCCAGCGTCTGTGCAGCGAGAGCGAGAGGACGAAATTCGTTCGGTCGTATCCCTCGGCAATGCTATCGAACATCGACTGAATGGTTTGAGGGGAGTCTTTGCTATACATGGTCTTGGGTTGACTCGTGGCTTTCATCTTTTTTATCAAGCGGTGTTTCTTTCGTTTGTTCTGTCTCAGGATGCGTACATATCTCACAGATCGATTGACAACTTTCATCCTGCTTTTTGGTGGGGTCCCGCCCGCATGCCCCTTTCTGTAAACGGGTTTTACCTGTGATGAGCCATCCGATGGCTAAGCAAGCGATTGCTAAGACGATGATCACAAAAGCGATGATGAGTGTGAGGAATAAGTTTGACACAAGTTTCTCCTTTTTTATCAGAGGGTGGAGGATATCAGAACATTTTAGAATGTGCAAGAGTATACTGCAAGCGGTAGGATTTGAAGTTTTCTGCTGCGCCAAAGCCCCGGGGTTAAACGATCGTAAGTCGGTTCATATCGCTAATATTGACCGACTTACGATCGTTTAACCGCGGGAGCTTTCGCGCTGCATAAAACTCCAAAGCCTACCCGCGTGCAGTATAACTTGATAGATTTTTGCTGACATTTTTATCGTCTATGCTCTATCTAATATAAAAACAAAACTCAGATTAAAAGGAGTCGTTCATGAGAAGGTTCATCTATCTGTTTATAGGAATGTTGATCGGTTTCATTCCACTTCGAGGAGAAAGTCAACAAGCGACAACAAATGTACCGACGCCAGCTGAACGGGAAGAGCTCCTCAACCAAACTCTGAATTATGCTCAAGGTCATGAATACTTTAAAAATGTTGTATTCCAGCAGCATGAACAGGAATTTGTCCGCTTAGTTAAAGATGGCCAGAGTCCGCAGACGCTCTTTATTGGATGCAGTGACTCCAGGATCATCCCTGATTTAATCTTAAGCACGGGGCCAGGCGACCTCTTCGTCCTGAGGACAGCAGGAAATTTTGTTCCTTCCTATAATCCAGAGGGGGATGATGGAGTGTCGGCGACGATTCAATATGCTGTGGAAGTGCTCAAAGTGCGCGATGTCATCGTCTGTGGTCATTCTCACTGCGGCGCTATCGAGGCGTTATTTAAAACAATCGATCCGGGTCAGCTGACGATTTTACGCCGATGGCTCCGTTGGGGAGAGGAGGCTAAACGGATCACGATGTCTTCGGCTAAGCAAGGGACTCCAGCGCAAGAACTCTACAGAATCGCTGAGCAGGTTTCTGTTGTGTTACAGCTTGATCATCTGATGAGTTATCCAACGGTAAAAAAACTCGTGGAAGAAAACAAAGTCAACCTCCATGGGTGGTATTACTGCATCGAAACGGGGGAGATCTCCTTTTATGAACCGACGAAGTGTCGGTTTATCCCTCTTTTGTCGAAGCAGAACGGCAAGGACACGGCTCCCTGACCCTTTTCTCTGGTGAAGGAACCATTTGTGGAGGGTTGGGATCGACCAGGAAAATCGAAAAGGAAGCTGTTGAAAAAGGGGTATAGTAAGGTGTATCGCTAATAGATCCAGAGAGATCTCCCGGCGCGGGTTGTGGTAAGATAAGATCAAGTCCACCTGATATTGCTTGAGCACTTATTTCTACTGAAATCTGGTCGTTTAGATTAAGTTGAACGAGAGCGGATCTTCCAAGATTTTGCTCAGCAATCCCTGATGAAAGTTGGAGGCTTGTATATCCATCCAGCCCTGTCACACCCGCACCTTGGTTGATAAACCGAATGACATATTGTTGTTGGGATAGCAAGCCTTGAGCATTATATGACACATAATAAACTCCATCTTGTGGAACGGTAAAGGTATCAAAAGTTGGACCAGTGATTCCAGCCAGCCAATTCGGAGATCCTGTTCCCACTGTGTCAAAAGCGATATTAAAACGACAAGCGTCATCAGATTGACAATTTTTTAATTCAGCAGTTGCACCAAGATAGACAAAAAGATAGTTATCGTTGGCCGGAGCATTTGCACCGGTGTTGCCGATGGGACCTTGTGGGCCGTCGTTTCCAGTCAGTCCTGTTCCTCCCGTGGTTCCGGTCATCCCTATAGACCCTATCATCCCAGTTAATCCAGTCGCTCCTGTCGCTCCAATAGAGCCTGTTGCTCCTCTAATACCTCTCTCGCCTGTATCTCCTCTGGCACCTGTTATTCCTACAGGACCGGTTGCCCCTTGATCTCCAGTGATACCCTGGGGACCTGTTGCTCCTGTCACCCCAGTTGGTCCAATCACTTTTTTACAGTGATGACATTTTTGATGATGTTCTTTTCGAGATCGCATGAAAATCATTTCATCTTCGATTTTACGATCATTTAGAATGTTGTCAGCAGCAGCACTTTCCATTGGTTCAGAATAAATTGGAGTTGAAAAAAATATGAGAGGAAGCGTCATTAATATCGTGTATATATATAATTTTAAATTCCTAATCATCTGAACCTTGTAACTAAAAGTTTAATCTTATTGATCAATAAGGACCATGGTGAGCGAAGCTGACGTGTATGGATTATAATTCTTTGATGGTGCGGCAATAGTGAGAATCGGAGTAAAAGGAGAGCCATTATTTGTATAATATGCCGATAGTTGTAGCACGACAGGGGTGGAAGGGGTCAAGAACACAACGGCAGTTTTTTCCATGCAATGAACTTCTTTGAGAATGTCGCCAGAACTTGTCACTGAGAAATCAGTCCCTGTTAATCCAAGAAGTTGTGCAAAATAATTCACATTTGTTAGTACATCCGATAATACTTCGACGGAATAAGTGACTAAATAGTATCCTGATTGAGGGACTGTATAAGTGGTGCCGGGATTGGGGTTGATGGTAAGAAAATCGGTGGAAATAGGGCCAAAAGAATTAAATCGGATGGATTTCTCTAAAATGATATCTTTTTCAAGATCTTGTTGAAACGTGAAATTACTCGCGTATGTGTAAAGATAGCTTGCAGCAGCAGGGGATGCAGTGGCTCCAGTGGGTCCTTGAGGACCGGGATTTCCTGTTGCACCAGTGTTACCTGTCGCTCCAGTTAGTCCTGCCGGTCCAGTTTGTCCAATCAGTCCAGTTGTACCTGTTGCACCAGCCGGGCCAGTCGGACCGGTTATTCCAGTTGCGCCAGTCAGACCTGTTGATCCCTGAATGCCATTCTCTCCTTGGCTTCCGATTGAGCCTGTTGCCCCTTGCGGCCCTGTGGGTCCCGTTTGGCCGGTAGGACCTTTAGGACAACGTAGCTTTTTTTTATGGGGATGATGCTTTCTCTCATTAAAATTTTGATTGCACGTTGTTTTTTTAATGAGATGTTTGACTTCGTTTTGATTTTGCGAAATTTCAGCTTGAACGTGATTAGGAGAGCACAAGAATAAAGTCCAGATGAGTGTGGAAAGTGGTATTGTGAACATTTTCATTTTAGATGCTTTTTCCAATATTAATTTTATAATCAGTGAAATTGCAGGAGGAATTTACGACTATTTTGATAAATTCGTAAGTCATTTACCCTAATCCCTTAGTAACATACTATCCTGCCCCATCTTCCCTATCCTCCCCATCCTGTTAAATTTTACAGGATGGGAAGGATAGGAACGATGGTAGGAAATGGATCTGGCAGCGTTACTTTTTGAAAGGGGAGTCGAAGTTGTGCAAATTCGTAAATTCTTCATGTCATTTCCCTGACGTTATAATGGGTTGATCAACACAATTGATAAAGAGGCTGATGTCGTTTGAGGTGGGGGTGGAGTAGGTGGATTCGGTGGCGGATCAAATTGTGTGACTGAGGTGATTTCGTAAATCAAAGTCTTAACTTGGTCTTGGTAATAGCTAATGAGATGCAGAGAGATAGTATCGCCTCCGGTCAAAGCGAGAAGGCACTTCTTCGTCAACGGTTCTACAGCTATAGGAAGACCATATCCCGACATAGAAGTTTCACTATATTGCTTATAAACGTCTGTTCCAGCGATATCGATGCCATTAATGGTGACGTTGAGGCGATATAGCTGGTTGCTTATAACGCCATCAACATTGTTGCTCTGATTTAGCAATACCATCGCTTGATAGGCGACTAAGTAAACGCCTGATTGGGGGACAGTAAACGTTGTGGTGTTTGGAGAGGGATTTAATGGCGGTCCCCAGTTCGAAGAGAACTCTCCAAAGGTATCAAAAGAAATGAAATTGTCTACAGGAGAAGTGCTTATTTGTTCAAATTGGGTTGTTTTGTAAACGAAGAAAAAATTTTCTTGGAACGAAGAGCCATTCGCACCGGTATTGCCTGTTGGTCCTGTGTCACCGGTCGCTCCTGTCATTCCCGTTGCGCCTGTAGCCCCAGTTGGGCCGGTCAGTCCGGTCGCCCCAGTGTCTCCGGTGGAGCCTATTGGGCCACGGGGTCCTTCGAACCCGGTTAACCCTTGAGCACCTATTGAGCCTGTTTGTCCTGCAGGTCCCGTTGCGCCTGTCGGTCCGGTTGGAGCTGTAGGCCCTGTTGCACCGATGGTGCCAGTCGGGCCTCGCACACAACATCGCTTTCTTTTGTGTTTCTTGTGCTTCTTATGTTTCTTGTGCTTGTGGTGCCTTTTATGGTCCTTAACAGACTGAGAATGGTGTGAGGAATGCTTGTGAAAATGTTGGTTAAATAATTGATTGATGTTGTCAATCCCACATCCTCTCCAATTCTTTAATAAAAGAATCCCACCATACTGATCTTCTTTATTTTCAGCATGGAGAGGATCGAACAGCAACATCGACAACATCAGGAGGATGGTGAAAATTAATTGAATGAATTTCATCCTAGAGAGGTTATTCTTCATCCTCATAATCGTCAAAGTCCTCATCTTCATCCTCAAAGTCATCTTCCTCAAGGAAATCGTCTTTAGGTGGAGTCGGTTTAACGGGCAGGGCTTTCTTTGGAGTCTTAGGCAGCGCCGACAGCGGGATATAATCGATCCAAATCGGTGAACTCCACGCCATGTGGCCATCTATCTGAGTCACGCGGAGGTAATAAAAGACAAATGGAGGTTTCTTATCTTTGGCTTTTTGAACGACTTTCTCCAACGGAGACATGTCATCATAGGTGAAATCAAGATGGTAGGTGTCTGATTCCAAGGTTTTAATCACCTTGCCATTCCGGATAATTTCCACCTTGGCTAATTTTGTTGTTCCTGCAACATACCCTGAGATGTGGCGGTTGACGGCTAATCCGGGTTTGTCAGCGGTGCTGACCTCTTTCCCCATGGGCATGCCGGCGATATAGAGGCCGATGATGATTCTTTCTCCTGTTGTCGCATAGCAGGAGCGGTTGTAAATAGCTTCGATGAGCCCTTCACGCGAATGTGTCGTGGAAATAATTGCCGTCAATCCAGGGGAGTATTGCTCTTGGTCGCTATCAAATAAATTCGAATACATTCCTCTGTCGTCCAAGCCTCCTGCGACGAAACCAAAGCGGTAATTCTCCATGAGAGCTTTCAAGACAGAACCGGTGGGCGATTCTTGATAGCCTGGAGAACCTGAAGAGCTGATGGGATGGGTATTTCCCTCTTTCTTGGTCATTTCTGAACAGCCCCAGGAGTTGTAGATCTCAACGACTCGTTCAAAATCGGGATCGAAGTTCTCGAAGTTGTATTCCATCCCCTTTGCCATTGTGAGTGAGGGAATGGCAACGAGCTCTTTCGGCGGGACGCTCTTATAGATTTTCTTTAAGGTATTGCTTTTGAGGTCTTTTCTTCTGTAGATGGGCCTGTTCTCTTTAGCATAGACTAAGACATGGCTGCCTTCTATTTTATTCTCCCCTTCCCATTGAAAACCGGCAAAGGTGGTGAAGCGGTCATTTTCATCAAAGTCTGCAACATGTTGTAGAATATGCTTCCATACGTCGTTTGGAGTCTCTTCCTGGTTTTCAAAGGGGGAGACGCCGTAGAAATTGAACGCCCGATCATCGCGGAAATGTCTTAAACAGTTCTCAATATTTTCTGTCGAATCGAAGCGGTCAGATTCGCCGTGAAGCAATCCCCATAATAGGAGGTTTGAATTTTCCGAGAAGCAGCGGATGGGGGACGAACGGAAAAGCTCTTTGGTATGTGTATTGCGCAGTTGTATCGTATACGTTCCCTCATCATTGAAATACAGGTTGGGGAGGGAGATGTAGCCCGTCTCTGGGATAAATAGCTTCCAGTTAAGGTTTTCTCTGAGGTGTTCATGAGAAAGCTCAATCAACGTATCATCATGGGCGTTGCTGGTTAAATTCCCAAATTCATCTTCAAAGCGGACAATGACGTCAAAGCGTTTGTTTTTTATGACGAAGGAAGGAGCGACAATTCGTATGTTTGAAAGGACATTCCCCCTGACATCCATCGCAAAGAGTTCAGGTTCTTCAAAACGCCCTTTTCCTGTGGTGTCGATATAGAGGAGAAATGGGCGCCGCCGCTGTCCGCTGGTTTGCGCGCGGATGGTTCCGCCTTCTTTCTTTTTGGCTTCTTCTTCAGTTTTAGCTCCAAGAACGATCGTGAAGGTTTCTCCAGCTTGAAGAGGAGAGGGGAGGGTAAACTCATATTGTGGAGCGAAGCTATCGGGGACGTCTATTTCAATGGGAGAGAGGACTTTGCCTTTTCCTAGCAGAGCGTAAATCACTCCGCCTCCCTGCTTCAAGTTCGTTGAGGGGATTTCCCAGTCAATTTCTCTTCCTTTTGTCTGTAGGTCAAATTTCAGCTTCGTCCCTTTAGGAAGGTTTGTGGATGGGGTATAGATGAACTTCCATGTTTTTGCCTCTCCAGCAAGTGCGTAAGTAGGCTCACAATAACAGATAGATCTACGCATGAGTATTGTTCCTTGAATTCAGGTTTTTGCGAACATATTGCCCAACTGACGATTCTTTTTCAAGGAATGAGTTAGGGTGCAATTAAAAGTAGACGTTCGGCTAGAGCGGGGAAACCAGTAGTAACGATCTGATTCCACTGTTGAAGTGCTTGTGAAGGGAGTGGACGTTCATCTGAGTTGCAGTTGAGGACTGCTCTGAAAAACTCCAAAGCACCTGGATATTCGTTTAATTTCTCTTGAATATCAGGTCTTGCAAGATTCTGCTCAATTCTATAAGCGGCTCAATTAAAATTGCGTCCAATAAAAAAAATTGAAGATTCTCCTGCTTTTATTGGAGCTCTTGAGAGGGAAAGTATAAAATTTACACCTATTACGGACAAGTACTTTTGAGCAATAACGGCTTAAGCAGGATTAGGATAGGTCGTCCAAAAGAGGATAACGCCTTCTAGCATGCGTTGAATTGCAATGAGGACAAGGACCATTCCAATTAAACGCTCGCAAGCGACAAGCCCGTTCTGTCCCAACACTTTCTTTATCTGCTTGCCGCAGACTAATATCAAGATGGCGAGAAACCATGCGATGAGGATTGCTCCGAACATGATTGACTCAGTATGCTCTAAATGCGCGTAGAGCATGATCGTTGCCAACAAAGCTGGGCCAGCGATCAACGGGACAGCGATAGGAAAGATAAACGGTTCCCCTTCAGGCAAGTTTGCACGAGGGTTATCGCTAGAGGTAAACAAAATTTTGATCGCAATGAGAAAGAGAATGACTCCTGATGAGAGGCGAACAGTTGTCTCGGAAAGGTCTAGGAAGTCAAAAATATGCTCTCCAACAAAGTTGAAAAGCATCATAATCGCTAAAGCAATGCACATTTCTCGTATGACAATGAATTTTTGTCGTGTAGCGGGAAGTCCATTAACGAGTGATAAATAAGAATTGATATTCCCTAGTGGATCCATGATCAGCAATAAGACGAGTGTGATACTGAATAAAGACATGATAAACCTTTATATTTGTGCTCTAGCGGCAATCAGGACTGTCAGAAAATGGGCCGACCCTCCAACGATTAAATCGATAGCGATCATTACTAAAATCATTCCCATAAGTTGTTCTAGAGCTAATAACCCCCTTTTTCCCAAGAGCAATTGCAGATAGGGTGCAAAGACAAGTATTGGGGTGATGCCAGCCCATGCGAGGAGGATTCCAGACAACACCTTTAAGTTGTTCTGCTCCTGCGATGCATAAATCATGATGGTGGCGAAAAGGCCTGCACCAGAGAGGAGAGGAGTGGCTATAGGGACAATAAATGGGGCCGTTTTCGGCGCTTGTACATGATGATCTGCAGGGGAAGAAAAGATCATTTTTAATGCAACAAGAAAGAGTAAAACGCCCCCGCTAATCTCGAGAGCATATTGATCGATGGACAGACTGGTTAAAAACGTGTTACCAAGGAAAAGAAAAAATATAGCTAATGCCAGGGCAAACATCGCTTCTCGAAACAGGATTTTTTGCTGTTCGCGAAGGGTGTAATCCTTGACTAAAGCGACGATTGTAGGACTATTGCCAATTGGATTGGTCACCACAAAAAAATAAAGCGCAAGCTGAAATATAGACACTCAAATGCTCGTATCGTTTAATTTGTTTGAATAAAAATCATACCTATCATCCAATTTTCAGACAATCCCTATTCTGGGCTCGAGCCCGAACCCGAGTTGCTGACATCTGTGAGTGCAGAGCGGTCCTTAGCTTCTATTAAACGCAAAGGCGCAAAGACACGAAGACGCAAAGAAGCGAAAACCATAAACAGAGATAACATGGATAGGCAGGCATACGCATCAGACTAACTTATGTTTCTTCTCGAAATTGCTAGAGTACAATTGAAACACAGAGGCACAGAGGACACGGAGAGCGGGAGATATTTTTTCCTCTCTGTGTTCTCTGTGCCTCTGTGTTTCTATTATTCTAAGTGCGCATTCCATATTTTTCATAGTAAATATATAGTCATTTATAAGAGTTGAAGATAGAAATCGAAGTTAGCTGCGTATGCCTGCCTATCCTGTTTAGTCCTTTTTGCTTATCCTGCTTATCCCTGTTTACTGTTTTCGCTTCTTTGCGTCTTCGTGTCTTTGCGCCTTTGCGTTTAGTAAAGTCAAGATCAATACTGTACTCATAGTGTTAGCAGCAAAGGCTCTGGCACGGCACGAAAAAAAATTGGTTTTTTTTAATTTTGTGGTTGAAAAAAAAAACTACGGTGTGTAGCATACTGTCTTTGTATCTGAAAGCTCGGCATACGTTATTGGGGTGTCGCCAAGTGGTAAGGCAGCGGTTTTTGGTACCGCCATCCGGAGGTTCGAATCCTTCCACCCCAAATGGTTAATAGACAAGGCAGATCTCTATTTTTTTCGGGCACTTCACATCTTTCCTTAGCACATGAAATCTCTCAACTTGCAGAGATTGAATTAGGAAAAATTTTCATCGAGACTTTCCCCGATGGAGAAATCGCTGTTAAGATTGAAGAAGATGTCTCGAAACAGGACGTTGTTGTATTGCAGACAATCGCAAGAGAACCTAACAACGACCTCATGGAACTGCTTATTATTGTCGACGCTTTAAAGCGGGCGGAGGCAGGAAAGATCACAGCGGTGATCCCCTATTTTGGATATTGCCGCGCTGACCGAAGAGATCGGCCTGGGGTGGCCATTTCCGCTAAATTGGTGGCCAATTTATTGGCAGCCGCGGGGATCAGCCGGTTAGTTTCTGTCGATCTGCACTCCAGCCAGATGCAAGGATTTTTTGATATTCCTGTTGATAATCTGCAAGGGCATCAGCTCTTGTTAGAATCCTTCAGAGAACATCAAGACGACGACTGTGTTGTTGTCGCCCCCAATGTGGGTAGTATTCAAGTTGCGCGAACATATGCTGCTGAACTAGGCGCAGGCTTTGCCGTCATAGACAGATTGCGCGCAGAGCACCAAAATGAATGCCATACTACCCTTATAGGGGATGTTAAAGGAAAAAAAGTACTTCTCGCTGACGACATTTGCTCCACTGGAGTGACTTTAGCGTCAGCTGCGAAAGCGTGCCATGAGAAGGGTGCCAAACAAGTTTTTGGCGCTGTTACACACGGTTTATGTGTGGGAGAGTCAGTCAACGTGCTAAAAGATTCTCCTCTAGAAAAACTGTGGATAACAAATAGCATCCCCTCAACTGAACAGTTGAAGGGGTCAGAATGGATAAAAACCATTTCTATTGCTCCCCTCATCGTTAACGCCATTCGTTAGGAATTACGGAATATTTTTCGTGTTCATGTTCGAACGTATGTCTTTTCAGGTATGCTCACAAACACGAAAAACTATTTCTTGATAGAATTTTGCTGAGT
Source organism: Parachlamydiales bacterium (assembly GCA_020051075.1). Classification (GTDB taxonomy): domain Bacteria; phylum Chlamydiota; class Chlamydiia; order Chlamydiales; family Parachlamydiaceae; genus JAGVJP01. The sequence goes on along the minus strand of JAGVJP010000114.1, from coordinate 6,422 downwards.
TTTTGTGTTTATTAATTTTTTTGGAGGATTCATGAAACTGCAAACTGTGGACCGAAAGGGAACGAAGAAAAGCGATGTCAAGAGGCTACGACGCGAAGGATTTATTCCCGCAGTCTTATATCGCCGCAGCCAGCCCGGAGAAAATATTGCTGTTAATGGAAGCCAGTTCAGCGCAATTTTGCGCCATGTGAAGCCTGGCCATTTGCCAACAACGATTTTTTCTTTAAACGACGAAAGCGGAAAAGAACGCCGCGTCATTATTAAAGAGATTCAATATGCTATCACAACCTATGATGTGACACATCTTGACTTCGAAGAGCTGTTACCGGATCACAAAATCAATGTTAAAGTACCGATTGAGTGTATCGGACAAGTTGACTGCGTCGGGATTAAGCTTGGAGGGGTATTGCGGCAGCCGATTAGGCATCTGCGGATCCGTTGTCTACCTAAAGATATGCCGTTGTTTCTTGAAATCGATGTTCAACATCTTGCTCTGTTTCAGACAAAAAGATTGCATGATCTCGATATTCCACCGACTGTGCGCCCTTTAGTTGATTTAAACGAAGTTGTTGCAGCCATTGTGAAGCGGTAAATGGCAGACGCTGGTTTGCAGGCCTTAGTGATCGCTGGATTGGGAAATCCTGGGCGAGAGTATGAAATGACTCGCCACAATATCGGATTTATCATTGTGCAGGCGTTAGCCATCGAATTCAACTGGTCTTTTAAGGATGAGGGTCAGTTTAATGCAAAAGTGGCCAAAGGAAAGGTCGAAGGGTGTGCAGTTCATCTTGTCTTACCCATGACCTATATGAACCTTAGCGGGACTGCAATTCGACGCTACCTCGATTACTATGGGATCGCGCACCAGCAGCTGGTTGTTGTGACAGATGACGTCGCTTTGCCGTTTGGACAGCTGCGACTTCGGTTGCAAGGAAGCGCCGGAGGCCATAACGGATTGAAAAGTGTTGAAGCTCATCTAGGAGCAAATGATTATCCTCGTTTACGAGTGGGGGTGGGACATCCAGGTGAGCAGGTATTAGCAGAATATGTTTTAGAGACATTTAATCAAAGTGAATTAAAAGAATTACCTAATGTGATTAGCAGAGGTTCGAACATTCTGAAAAGACTTCTCAAAGAGAGCCTTGCAGAAGTGATGAGTTTTGCTAATCGATCTCTGAGTCAAGCCCATGGGCAGACAAAGCTTGAAGCAGAGATGAATGATTTAACTAAACCCCCTATAACAGGGTGAGGAGACTAATATGACTCATAACAAAGAAAACCTTTACGAGGGAATGTATGTCATTAGCGCTACACTTAGCGATGATGCTCGTCATAAGGCCCTTGACCGTATTCAAAACGGCATCACAAGCCGAGGTGGAAAAATTGAAAAACTTCACGAGCAGGGGAGACGCCGTTTAGCCTTTGAAATCAATGGCCATCGCGAAGGCTACTATTACATCCTCTATTTTAAAGCTCCAACTTCCGCGATTGCAGAGTTGTGGCAAGAATATCATCTCAATGAAGATCTCATCCGTTTTATCACCCTGCAAGTAGAGAAAGTGATGGATAAGATTGAATTTAAAAAATTAGTTGAGCAGCAATAAGGAGTTTCAATTATGATGCAAAGAAGACCAAAATTTAATTCTGAATATCCTGAAAGTCGTTCTAGAAAGCGAAAGCATTGTCCTTTTATCGCTTCAGGGATCAAAGAAATTGATTACAAAGACATCGATACTTTAGGACAGTTTATTACAGAGCGGGGAAAAATCCTCCCTCGACGTATCACTGGTGTATCGGCTCGCTATCAAAAAAAGCTCACTGCGGCAATCAAACGGGCCAGGCATGTAGCATTGTTGCCATTCGTTGCTGAAGTTTAAGATTAGAAGGAGAAAGAACTATGGCTACACAAGTATTATTGACAGAAGATGTAGAGACCCTTGGAAGACAAGGGGAAGTTGTCTCTGTTAGAGAAGGCTATGCCCGCAATTTCTTATTGCCGCAAAAAGTTGCAGTGATTGCAAGTGAAAGAACACTAAGAATGCAGCAGAAGCTGAAAGAAGAGAGATTGAAGAAGGCGATTCAAGATAAGCAAGAATCCGAAGAGACAGCTTCTCGTCTACAAGGCATTACATTGACTGTTGTCGTTAAGGTCGATCATGACGGTCATATGTACGGGTCCGTGAGCGCTGCCGATATCGTCCATCTTTTGCAAGAGCATCATCATGTGAGCTTGGAGAGGAAGGCCATTCAGCTTAAGCATCCAGTGAAAACAACTGGTGTGCATGATATTCATGTCAAACTGAAAGAAGATGTTGCTGCGCTTGTGCATCTCAAAATCATTTCTGAAGAGGGGCATCGCTTAGCCCAGCAAGAACAGAAATAGACTTTGACACAGGCACAGGATAAGCAAAAGGGACAAAACAGGATAGGCAGGATAGGGAGGATCGCTTCGCGGCAGGATAGACAAGAGTGTGGTGATAGATGAGATACGTTTTTATTTTTCATTCGATGGTTACCAGAAATTTCTTATCATCTTGCCTATCCTGCCGCGAAGCGATCCTCCCTATCCTGCCAATCCTGTTTTGTCTCTTTTGCTTATCCTGTGCCTCGTTAGAAATTCGTACCTCGTGTTAAAATAGGAATGTTGAGATGGATCGTTTAACACTATTTTCACCGGCAAAGATTAATTTATTTCTCCGCGTTGTCTCCAAGAGACTAGACGGTTATCATAATCTATCATCTGTTTTCCAAACGATCAGTTTAGGCGATACGTTAACAGTAAACTTAAGCGATGAAGATAGATTAACAGCAACATCCCATCTGACAACGCTCCCATCATCCCACCCTCAGGCTGAATTGTCATTAGATCACACCAATCTGGTTGCAAAAGCTGTGGCGCTCTTTAAAATGAAAACAGGATTCACAGGGGGATTTGACATCCACCTTGATAAGCACATTCCGATGCAAGCTGGATTGGGAGGAGGGAGCAGCAATGCCGCCTCTGCATTATGGGGCTGCAATGAGTTAGCCAAGACGCGCATCTCTTCGGCAATACTGCAAGAATGGGGAGCGGAATTGGGATCGGATGTTCCGTTTTTTTTCTCTCAAGGGACCGCCTATTGCACAGGAAGAGGGGAGGAAGTTCACTCTCTCCCAGCGCTGCCAGCGCAGCAAATTTGGATCGTCAAGCCCCCAGAAGGGTTATCCACACCTGAAGTGTTTAAGCGGTTCAAATTACAAAAAACAGAAAGTCACATCATTCAAAGAGATCTTGACGCTTTCTTATCAGGTTCAATCCCCCCATTCAATGATTTGGAAGGCCCTGCTTTTGAAGCAAAACCCTCCCTTCTTGAACTGAAGCTTCAGCTTCAACAGGGAGGATTTCAATCCGTTCTGATGAGTGGATCTGGCACAGCTTTCTTTTGCCTTGGACAAGGCGTTTTTCCAAAAAACCAACAGGCGATGATCTATTCGACAACAACGATTAATCGCAAAAGTACAGTTTGGTATCAGTCATCACAATGGACCTAAAGAGGTCATTGCAGAAGTCTAAATGGACTGTATGGACAATATGGACAGGTATGGACAATATGGACATGTATTGTTGTTAATCAATCTAATTTTCGTCCATAAAGTCCATACCTGTCCATAAAGTCCATACCTGTCCATAAAGTCCATATGCCCTATCCCTGATGAAGTTGGGCCATAAATAGTTAATGCAATGGCTGTTAAATTAAATAACTATAAATATGTTTAAGATTTTTGTAGAAATGATTTCATTTTTATGATAGAATTATTTTTTAATTCATAAAAATAGGTAACTATCATGTCAAACGCTGTTAATCTGTCAAATCCCTGTGGATTGTTCTACACGAACATTGTAGCCACATTTAAGAACATCTCTCCATTGCAACAAAAAGTAACTATTGCTGCTTTGGCCATACTAACATTAGCTGTTATTGGCTTTGCTGCACAATTTATCTGGAAAGCACGTCGTCAAACAGGTTCAAGCAGTTCGAACAACAATTCAACCCCAATACCTTCCAGCACAGTTCTTTCAACGCCACCGAGTTCAACTCCATCAACGCCACCGAGTTCAACTCCATCAACGCCGCCAATTTCAACTCCATCAACGACGATTCCAAGACCTTCAACTCCATCAACGCCGCCAAGTTCAACTCCATCAACGACGATTCCAAGACCTTCAACTCCAACGCCGCCAAGAATAGTTCCATCAGCTCTGCCGATTGCAAGACCTTCAACTCCATCAACGCCGCCAAGTTCAACTCCATCAACTCCATCAACGCCGCCGAGTTCAACTCCATCAACTCCATCAACGCCGCCGAGTTCAAATCCACCAACTCCATCAACGCTGCCGAGTTCAACTCCATCAACGCTGCCGAGTTCAACTCCATCAACGCTGCCGAGTTCAACTCCATCAACTCCACCTACGTCAAGCACAGTTCCATCAATACCGACGGTTATAAGACCTTCAACTTCGTCATCGCCAGACGCTATTTGGATAGGAATGCCGCCTTCATCAGAAGTGCAGACTGCAGCAACAACGCGACGAATCTCGATCGGAGCTAATCGTTTGTTTGTAGAACATCCTGAGTGTGATAGGACTCAACATATTTACATGAGGCCGAGAGATGCCGGTCCGATGTTCGAAATTGCCCATTGTTCAATTCGACACTTTCTGACAGAAGCACCTTTGAATCGTACCACGAATGCATCCTATATCTTCGATGTGGACATTAACGTGCCCGGCGAACAAGATCCTACCCCTATTACATTGTGTCTTATTAAAAACGCACAATTGACTTTAGGTCTCGTCAATAGTAGTTTATCTCCTATATGTGGAAGAAACGTGCAACTGTTCAAGCCTATAAATAAAGATGAGAAGTTCGATCCTAGAAATTTTCTCCAAATAAGTTTTGAAGAAATTGAAGCAGAATTAAAGAGAGTACCAACTCCCTTTTACTAATAGGAATCACGAGGGATTGCAAAAGTCGAACATGAATCAGTCGACCCGAGCTTTCCCTCACCCTTAACCGCATCAAATCAACGTTCTGTCTATAACCGTTCCTCTTCCGCTTCTTCGAGGATTTGGTTGAATAAATTAAAATACTTTCTTTGTATTTCATCCTCCCTTTACATCAGCGTCTCGGTTTAATCTCGATATAACCCTTGAATTTTCGCTCTTTTTTTGTTATCGTACTCTCCTATGAAAATTGATGAGGGAAAGCGATGAAACACTATGACGACCAACTCATAATCGTGACTGGTGGAGCCGGCTTTATCGGTTCTTGTATCATTCGCTATTTGAACGATCTAGGAAAAACGAATATTATCGTTGTCGACGAGCTAGGGAAAAAAGAAAAATGGAAGAACCTCGTCCATAAACGGTTTGTCGACACCCTGCATAAATCTCAACTCTTTGATTGGCTCGAAGGAAAAGAGTCCATTGTCGAAGCATTCATCCATTTGGGGGCATGCTCGGATACCATGGAAGTTGATGCGAGCTATCTTCTTGAAAATAATTATCGTTATACATGTCGATTAGCCGAATATGCTCTAAAGCATGGCCACAGATTTATTTACGCTTCTTCAGCGGCAACGTATGGAGATGGGGGCCAAGGGTTTAACGATGATGAAAAGTCCATTTATGAACTTCAACCCTTGAATATGTATGGATTTTCCAAACAGCTTTTTGATCAGTGGGCGCTGAATGAAGGGGTCTTCGATCGCATTGTCGGCCTTAAATACTTTAACGTATTCGGTCCCAACGAATTGCATAAAGGGCGAATGGCTTCGGCGATTACTCGCATGGTCCCTCAGATACAGAAAGGGGAGCGGGTGAAGCTTTTCAAATCCAATGTGCCGGATCAATTCGCTGATGGCGAGCAGAAGCGTGACTTTATTTATGTTAAAGATGTTGTTCGAATGACTTGCGATTTTCTAGAAAATGATGTGGGTGGGTTGTTTAACATCGGCAGCGGCGTTGCCTCAACTTGGAAAGAATTAGCAGAATCAGTCTATCGTGCTCTTGGACAAGAACCCAATATTGAATACATCGATATGCCGTCAGAATTGATTGGCAAGTATCAAAACTATAGCCGAGCAGAGATGACGAAGACTAAAGCAGTCCTTAATGACAGTGTCAACTGCATGAGTTTAAAAGATTCAGTATTTGATTATGTAAAAAACTACTTAGTTCCAGGAAAGATATGGTAAAACTTGCAAATACGCTAAGCCGTCTTAACCCTTCTAAGGTTCTGGTTGTTGGCGATATGCTCCTCGACACCTATACCGTTGGTAAAGCGCGGCGGATCTCTCCGGAAGCTCCTGTGGCGATTGTGAATGTTTCTAGAGAAGAGCACAAACCTGGCGGTGCAGGAAATGTGATTTTAAATCTCCTC
>JAGVJP010000054.1 GCA_020051075.1 Parachlamydiales bacterium | reverse complement strand
TGAAAAAGAGTCTATAAACGTTTAAGATAATTCAAAAACTATTTTTATAGCATCTTCAACATTTCGCATTGTATCAGAATCAACCTCATCAATTTTTTTTTGCAATCTAGATTTATCGAGAGCTTTACATTGATTGAACATAATTTTTGCGGGCTTACCATCAAGGAGTATTTTCACTTCAAATGGATAGATGTGTTTGATCTTGCTGGTTATAGGAGCTACCATAACAACACGTGAGACCTCATTGCCCATATCATTAGAAACGATCAATCCAGGGCGTATCTTCTTGGTTTCACCGCCGATTGCTGGTTCTAGATTTACCCAGTAGATTTCTCCGCGTCTTGGGTATTTTTTACCAGTCATCAGCACCATCCGCTAATGTTCCTTGCCAGTCTTCCGTTGCTTCGATTTGCCCAAGGTCATTATTTGCAGCGGCGTAAGCATCTCGAAGTTCTTGTTTTTTAACTTCTAGCTCTTTTCGGATGGCATTAGCCACAAAACGACTCATTTCTCTTCGTTTAATGAAAGAATGTAAGTCGCGAGTGATTTCTTCCGGTAAGGAAAACGTCTGATTTTTATATGTTGTTTGGTGTTGTTGTCTCATTATCTCATTTTACCAAACTATTGATTACGTAATCAATAGAAAAACGTCAATCTTTGGCTTGCACATTCGAATTGAGCATGTCTGGATCTCAAGGTTATCTCTTCCCCACCTCTTATTCTATTCAAATAATTTTCCCGTATTTTTCCCAATCATCTCAAATCCTCTCGTATTTGGGTACTTTTCTTGAATCACCTTTTGTGCTTCCATCTCCCGTTCTTTTTCGTCAGAAAAGGTCTCTCGCAAGGTCACTAACAGTGTTTTATATTCATCTTCAACTTTATCGAAGTCATAAGCAATATTGGACAGCAGAATAATCGATACTTCATCTTCTGGCATATACAGAAGAAGTGTTTGATACGTACCTATTCCACCGCCATGGTCATAAACTGTCTTGCCATCAATATTTTCGACTCCTATTCCATACCCATACTTATCCATATTGTCCGTGATGAATAGTTGGTAGAGTTCTTCAGGTAAAATAGATTTTTCCTGATGCAGGGATTGATTCCATTTTAATAAATCTGTTGCTGTTGAAATAATCGAACCGCCCCCTTTTGCTACGCTGATGTCTTCGCTTTGCAGATTGAGCAAGATCTGATCGTGACGAGCAACTAAAATTTCTCCATCGAACAATCCCTCTCTTTGTAATCCTCTGACAAAGTCAATGAAATGCTCAAATTTAGCATCTAGACTGACTGATTCTTGGCTGTCTTCGTTGACTATTTCTGTTGCTGCAATCGGTTCAACAGAAATTAAAAGTGAGGGGAAAATAGACGTTAACCAAAGAGAAATAATAAAAAGATAATATTTTTTCCATCGATTCATAATAAACCTATATTGTATTTAAAAATCAAACCAACATGATACAATCTTAACATTTCGATAAATTTATTTCATATCTAATTTTATAATTAATCGACAGCCTCTTACTGTTCGAATCACAATCAGAGCAGGGCTTGATTTGGCATGCATCTTCCGTTTATGCAATGACCTCCTTTGCAGACAGTTTCTATGTGAAGTGCTTCTCGGTGTTGCAGAATTATGTCTTGAAATGTAAAATTTATTCAATGAACTAATGGTAATGATGGGAGCAAATGAGTGTTTGAGGAAATTCACAGTCTTCCTGAACCAACAGGCCCTTATCTGGTTGGGATAGTTAAGTATGATCTGCATGACGAGTATCGCAAAGAAATTGAATATCCAGAAGGACGGCTGATTCCCATCCAAATCTATTTTCCGATACAAAAAGGCAAACATTCCAAACATCCAAAACACTTTGAAGAGAGAACTCCTGGAAAATGGGTCCCTTTGGATGTCGAAGTATGGAGTCAAAAAGCAGATTTATCGTTGTTGATGGAGGGTATGCAGCATCCTGTCATTCTTCTCAATCATGGTGATACTGTAGCGATGACGGATTATGCTTTCATTGCTGAAGATTTAGCCTCTCAGGGATATGTCGTGATAACGATTCAACATCAGCTTAAAACAGATTCAGAGGAGCCAAAATTTTGGAAGGAACGAAGCACTTTGCGTTATGGAAAAGTGATCGACAATATCCTCTATGTGTTTCAGTGGCTGCAAGATCATGAGGAGATCATATTCAATCATAGAGTTGATCTTAAGCATATCGGCCTCATCGGTCATTCAATGGGTGGGAATGCATTGCTTCTTCTTGCTAACCGGACGTCTAATCGATTAAAAGAGAGAATTAGCCAGACCTTGCTGCCTCATCATGATTCAGAGGGAGTAAAGGAAGTCATCATCGTTTTGGATGTTGGTGGGTTTCCCTATCCACATCACAGTCAATATCCCCTGTTTTTACTCATGTCTGAAGAACGAGATGATTATCACAGAAGATCTGGAGCTTATGAGGAGATGAAAAACAGTGGCCATAAGGTCAGATATTACCAAGGGTCGAAACATATTAGCTTCATGGATCATGGTTATATTGATCCACCGCATCCCTTCAACGCGAATGAACATTATTTCAATGGAACACTGGAAGAAAGGAAAGCTTTTTTCGATCAGGTGAGGGGCGATATTCGGGAATTTCTTAAAGAAAATGATATTTAGTTAACAAGGATTGGCGACAATGAAATACTATAGAATTTTAACGTTAGTTCTTTTTGCCTTGCTCCTGATCAGTTATTTTTCATCAAAATGGGGAACTGATGAGTCCAAAAAGACTTCAGAAGTGCATTCTTCGGCGATTGCTCATCCATCCTGGCAACAGGTGGTGGAGTATGCGAGAGAACATCTGCCGATGGAAGGGCAGTTGAAGGTAAAATCTGACGGGTTTGTCTATCTCAAAGTGGACGACGCATACATCCACAACTTGTTTCCGATGCTTGAACTCCAAAAAGATGGCTACAGAGAGCCTCCCTATTTTCGTACTCGAGAAGCTCCTGGAGCTCATATGAGTGTGTTTTACGAGAATGAGCACGTTGTACCGGAAGAGGCCGGCCAAACCTTCCATTTTGAACTCAAAGACATTGTCATCGTGAAGCCATCCAAACATGATCGTTATGCCGTTTTAGTGGTGGAGTCTCCAGAACTTGAAAAACTGAGAGAAAAGTATGGTTTAAGCCCTAAGCTGTTAGGTCATGACTTTCATATTACTTTAGCCAAAAAGACGATCCATCCTAGAGGTAGTCACTCTGCAAAGTGAAAGTGGTCTGGAACAGGATAGACAAGGATAGACAAGAGAGAAGAAACAGGATAGGCAGGATCGCTTCGCGGCAAGATAGGCAGGATAGAGAAATATATTTTTTCTCTATCCTGCCTATCTTGCC
>JAGVJP010000015.1 GCA_020051075.1 Parachlamydiales bacterium | reverse complement strand
GATCGTAAATCAACCCATATTGACTTAATATTGGGTGATTTACGATCGTTCAACCGCGGGAGCTTTGGCACAGTCCAGATGGGCAATTTCAACTAGATGCCGGTCTAACGTCGGCTATTGATTTTTGATAGCAGGCGCAAAATCTCAATGTACAGCCAAATTAAGGTGACCATCAAAGCAAAAGCTCCATACCATTCCATATATTTTGGAACTCTCGCACGGGAACCTTGTTCAATGAAATCGAAGTCTAATACGAAGTTTAAAGCGGCAATCGCAACGACAAAGCAACTAAACAGTATGCTAAAAAAGCTGTTTCCAGTGATGAAAGAAAGGTGAATACCGAATAACCCGAGAACCATCGACACTAAGTAGACAACTGCGATTCCTCCTGTTGCTGCAATGACACCCCATTTAAAACGCTCAGTCGCCCGCACCCAACCTGCTTGATAGGCAGCTAACATCACCAACAACGTTGAGATTGAAAGGCTGACTGCCTGCATGACAATGCCAGGATAGCTATGCTCGAATATTCCTGAGATCCCACCCAAGAAAAGCCCTTGCATGATAGCATATAATGGAGCTGTGATTGGAGCCCAAGTCATCTTGAATATTGTCGCTAACGAGAAGATCAGTCCGCCAATCATTCCGATCAGCATCCACGATTGGACGGCTGCCGGGTTTTGGCCAGCAGAATAAAACTGTTGCCAGACAAAAGCTGCAGGGAGGAGAACGAGTAATAACAGAATCCCTGTCTTATTGACAGTGCCTCCGATTGTCATCGAGTCGGTTTCCCCTAGCAAACCAAAATTAGAAAATGGATTAGAAATGAGTGCGGGATTTGAAGATCTCATAGAAACCATCCTTTTTGTTAAAAAACAATGATATCATCCTTTGCGCTTTTTTGCAAGTGCCTGTCGATACGCATCACGCTAAGACCTTTCGTGCCCGTGCCCGATTGTTCCTTTTGCTTATGTCTGATGGTATAAATCTTTGAAAGAAAAAGGGCATTGCATTATCATTGATAATCAGACTTTAACAAAGAAGTAACATCATGTTTGGATTTCTCAAAAAATTGTTTGGTAGCGCCCAAGAGCGCCTTGTCAATAAATATCGCAAAATCGTTCCTGAAATTAATAAGTGGGATGAGAAGTTCTCCTCACTATCCGATGAAGAGATCAAGGCTAAGACCGCAGAGTTCCGCCAACGGTATCAAAATGGTGAGCCGTTAGACAGAATGCTGCCTGAAGCTTATGCCGTTGTCAAAAACGTGTGCCGCCGTTTATGCGGAACAGAGGTCCACGTCTCCGGGTATAACCAACGATGGGACATGATCCCCTTCGATGTTCAGCTTCTCGGCGGTATCGCGATGTTTCATGGTGCGATCGCAGAGATGCAGACAGGTGAAGGGAAGACGCTGACAGCGGTGTTGCCTCTTTATCTCAATGCCATCTCAGGAAAGCCAGTCCATCTCGTCACAGTCAACGACTACCTTGCAAAACGAGACTGTGAATGGGTCGGTTCTATCCTTCGCTGGCTTGGGTTGACAACAGGATCTCTGACTAATGACACCCCTCCGTATGAACGTAAGTCGATTTATGCTTGTGATGTTGTCTACGGCACTGCCTCTGAGTTTGGGTTCGATTACTTGCGCGATAACTCTATGGCGATGTCCAGCGAAGATCAAGTGCAAAGAGGCTATTATTTTGCCATTATCGATGAAGTGGATTCGATCCTCATCGACGAAGCGCGCACCCCTTTAATTATCTCTGGTCCGGTACCTGATAGCCGGCAAATGTATGATGAACTTAAAGGCGGGGTTGCAGAACTTGTCAGACATCAGCGAGATTTTTGTAATCGCCTAGCGACCGAAGCGAAAAAGAGCTTAGACCTCATCGCTGCTCTCGACCCTAACTTAAAAAAAGACAAAAAACAGGAAGAGACCGAGCAAGAATCCTACCGGAAGCTCTGGCTAGTTGGGAAGGGAACACCGCAAAACAAAGTCTTAAAGAGGTTAAAAGAAAACCCCGATATCCGTGCAGCCATAGATAAATGGGATCTCTATTATCACGGCGATCAAAATAAAGAGGAGCGTCATGCCGCTCTTGCTGATCTATTGATGATCATCGATGAGAAGAGCAGCGAGTACGAACTCACTGATAAAGGGATTGGCGCCTGGCAAACCTACACAGGCGGAATAGGAAGCCCTGAAGATTTCATCATGATGGATATCAGCGATGAATATATCAAGATCGATGAAGATCATCAGTTAGACGAAGAGGCAAAATTAGCACGCAAGCTCGCCGTGCGCGAAGAAGATGCGAAGCGAAAAGAACGGGCTCACAACCTAAGGCAGCTGCTGCGGGCCCATCTGCTGATGGAAAAGGATAACGATTATATCATCCATGACAATAAGATTGTTATCATCGACGAAAACACCGGTCGTCCTCAACCAGGACGTCGCTTCTCTGATGGCCTTCATCAGGCGATTGAAGCTAAAGAAGGGGTCGAAATTCAGAAAGAAACCCAAACTTATGCGACGATCACTCTGCAGAACTATTTCCGGATGTATGAAAAACTCTCTGGGATGACGGGAACTGCATCCACAGAGGCTGGCGAATTTAAAGAGATCTACAAACTCGATGTTCTTGAAATTCCCACCCATCGCCAATGCAATCGTGCAGATAATAACGACGAAATCTACATGACTGAACGGGAAAAATATAATGCCATCTTGAAAGAGGTCAATCAGGTCCACGCTCAAGGTTGTCCTCTCCTGATCGGAACGGAATCTGTCGAAGTCTCAGAAAAATTATCGCGCATCTTCAAGCAGAATGGACTTGAACACACGGTTTTGAATGCGAGGCAAAATGAACGCGAAGCAGAAATCATCGCACAAGCGGGCAAGCGAGGAGCGATTACCATTGCGACTAACATGGCGGGAAGAGGAACCGATATTAAACTCGAACCAGGCGTGGCTGAAATTGGCGGATTATATGTGTTAGGGACGACCCGGCACCAATCTCGCCGCATCGATCGCCAGCTTAGAGGTCGAAGTGCCCGTCAAGGTGACCCTGGAACTTCCAAATTCTATATTTCGTTTGAAGATTCTCTGCTAAGGCTTTTTGCCTCTCCCCGCATTACAGGAATTTTGCAAAAATTCCGACCGCCTGAAGGAGAGCCTATTTCTGCTCGGATGTTGAATAAATCGATCGAAACAGCTCAGAAACGGGTCGAGCAGCGCAACTATATGATGCGTAAACATACTCTTGAGTATGATGATGTCATGAATAAACAAAGACAAGCCATCTACTCTTTCCGCAATGATATTCTCCATATGGATGACATCGAGGCGTTAGCTGTTGAGGTGATCGACGATGTCTGCGCCCTTGGCGTCGAACGATTTTTCCAACATCATTCTGATGGTGAAGGATGGAACCCAGAAGGCTTTCGGCAATGGCTGATGCACATTTTCCCTGTTACGTTCGAGGCTCAAGAATTTGATCAAGAACATCTGAGCGTTGAACAGATTCAGACTCACGCTTCTCAAAAGGTTGTTCATGCACTCATCGAGAAGTTGGCGCGGGAAAATCAGAAGGTTCCTGCTCACCTCATTGAAAATGAGGATTTCGCAAAACCAGCTCATAATGCTGTGCGCAACCTGATGATCCGAAAAACTGACCAGCTATGGCAAGAGCACCTTTTACGCATGGATCACTTGCGATCAGATGTGACTCTGCGGGCAGTTGGTCAGCGCGATCCGTTGACAGAATTTAAACACGAAGCCTACAAGCTCTTCGATGAGATGAGCAATAACCTCCGCACTGAAATTGCACGAGCGATTTTCCGTTTTGAAATCGTCGCTCCCCAGCAAACTCTACAGCAGCTGCTCCAGCAAGGCGTCCGTTTAGAACGGAATCGTTCTCTCTTCGGCGATGTGATGCAATCAGAACTCGCTTTTAACCAGTCGATGGATGGCGAAGAAAGCTCCGATGAAGAGGATGCTGAGGAAGGTAGACATCAAGGAGATACCGATGAGGAACAGGCAAGCCCTGTGGTCGCTGGTGCGCGAATCGGACGGAATGAGTTATGTCCCTGCGGAAGCGGGAAGAAATATAAAAAATGTTGTTATGCTAGTTAATCGTTGTATAAACTTTTCTATAATAAAGGTAATCTGAAAATGAATAGTAAAAAATCTTATGCTCTCATGATGTTGTTAGCGATTCCAGTGTTATTCACATCGTGTGCTCAGCAGATCTCTTCAGATGTCTACGCCTCGAGACAGGTCGGAGAGGTCTCCATGACTTATGCAGGTGTCATCAGAAGCATGCGTGAAATCCGTGTCGAACAGGGTGAAAATCTGGGAGACAATGGATTAGGGATCGCTGGAGGCGGTATTGCTGGCGGTATTGCCGGAAACGCTCTTGGCAAAGGAAATTTCGCTCCGACGGCTGCTGGAGCTATTGTCGGTGCTGTTGCTGGGTCGTTGCTCGAAAAGAAGATGAAGCAGCAGATGGCGATGGAATACGTTGTGGAACTCGATAACGGTGACTTAGTGACTGTTGTGCAGGGACGGGATCAGGCGTTCCAAATCAGCCAGCCAGTGTATGTCTTAGTGAGCCATTCAGGCCGCTCCCGTATCACCCCTCAGTACTAACTGTGGCAGGATAAGCACCAAAGGAAATGGGCATAAATTTTTAATCTCGACCTTAATCTGCCCCTTCACAAATCTCGCTCGCATCTTTCAAGCTTTTTTCTTCGGGAATACCCATAAAAGGTATTCCCTTCAGAAAAAGTCTTGAATTTTGCTTCGCGATCCGTACCATGTGATTGCGCGCTTATCTACAATTCGCGTTATTTAACTCACCTTAAGCGCCGGGAGCGGCATTTGGGCATGTCACCCCCAGTTTGTGAGCATAAGCGATCAATCTAGCATTAAGACCGGGAATAGGCTCTGCAAGGAATCGTTTTGTTCGGATATAGTGTAGTGCTCGTTCAGGATTCACATGACAGCGGTTGATTAAATATGCTATCATCACAGTGACACTGCGCGATTGACCTTGAGAACAATGAATCAGGATGTTTTCTCCATTTGCTCGTGCCTGATCAATCATTGAGAAGAATTCTTCAAAATTTTCTTCTAAGGTGTTCCAAGCTTCATCTTCATCGCTCACTTCAACAGAAACCCTTCTGACTGACAGAGGAATGTTGGCTCTGGAAAATTCATCTCCAGATCTTGGGTCCATCCTAGTTACACTAATCACTCTCGTAAATCCTACAGGGTTACTCCCTTGTGCAGGATCTATAACCCTAAGAGCATCATAGTTTCCCACATAGACGTGAGGGATGATTTCGTGTTCTCTCGTTTCTTGGCATTTGTTCTGTGCATCAATAAATTGTGCTGCTTGAAAGTGAAGAGGTGTCGGAGCTGCCTCGCGTCCTTCTAAAACATTAACCATATATTCTGGTGTCCAGCGTACGATATCTTGCATCACGTAATGGTTGTCGACGGGTTGAGGAAGAATAGTTTGATCGTTGGTGATGATCCTTTGCAGTTCTTCATTCGACCCTTGGAGTAAGCTTCGGATCGCTACCCTCTCGTCCGTGAATCCCTGAAGAGGAGGAACGAAAATGCTAGTGTTTGAAGAGGATGAAGCAAGGCTAGAGGAATGAATATAAGGTAGGCTAGAGGAATGAATAAAAGGTTGGCTGGAGGAGGTTGAAGGGAAAAAAGAACCGCTTACCTCTAGTGCTTGGTGACTATCTAAATGTTTTACTTTCATTGTAAGAGAATATACTCTTTCCAACAAAACACTTCTGTCACTATCTAAGATGTTGTTGTGTGTGATTATATGTGTAATCTTTGCGAGTTCATCTTGATATCTTAAACCTGCTCTCGGTCCTCGGGATTCATCTTGGATAATTTGTTTTTCAATTCCATCTAACTGGTTTTGTGCATATTCTACAATCAGACGATTTTTTCTATGCTCTATTCTCTTTAGGAATGTCTCCACAAAAGTTTCTAACCAATCTCTCACTTGCATGTCTTCAGTAATTCCAGGAGCAATCTCTACAGAGATGATCATCTCTAAAGAACTTCCCACGTTTCTGATTGTCTCTTGAATGTCCGATGTGAATTTTTCCATGTTACAAATGTGGTTATGAAGTGTCTGGCTGCGAAGGATGTCATTACCAAGAAAAGTCAGTCCTCTTCCCACCAAGTCATAAACGCTCGATAAGCTACCTAGTTTCTGATTCTTGACCATGGTTTGCTCCATGTCTACAAGTTGATTCCGCAATATCTGAAGATCGGTTCTACCGTCTCGATCGGACTTCAGATACACCTCTCGAAAGGCTTTTTCAAGTGACTCTGCTTCAGTAGGAAGAAAGATCCTTGGCTCCTCGCTCACAGGTCTGCTGCTGGAAGAGGCTGTTTGTGCTAATGAAGGCTGGCTGCTCGAAGCACTTGCCTGTGAGGAGAATTGGACAGCAATCGGAGAGGCTGAAGATTCCGATGCATTTTCCAGGTCCACCAGAAGCTGGCCAAAGGAACTTTTAACGGTTTGGATGTCACGAGTAGGTAAAAAGCCTTCAAGTTCATCTAAGAACTTACAAACTTCGTCTGAGGCATTTTTTAAAAGAGTTTCTCTCCGAGGTATATCGCGTGTTTGGAGTGCTTGTTGAAAAACTAAGTTGTCATATTGATATCCATTGTTAAATCTCTTTAGATCTATTTCAGTTGGGACTTTTCCTGAACGCAGCGCATTTGCTTTTTCAATCAAGCCACACACTCTAATGGACAAAGGCTCATAAGCTTGTTCCCTCAGTTCTACGATCCATTCCAATAGGCTGCCTAGTTTAGATATATAGTTTTCAGCGACAGCGGGTCCTCTTTGAGTTTCGTGGGATAAATGTCCTTCAATTTGGTTAATTTCAGTTTCAAGAGCATTTTTAATAGCAAATGGATCACTTGGTAACATATTAGACATCCTTTTTTATTTTTCAGAAAATTAAATTCATTTCTACTATTGTTACATTGTTGCAAATTAAAATCAATAGAATCACCGGTTCAGTGGGTAGGGCTAACCATGTTGGACCTCTTGCGTCCAACATGACCAGCTTCCCTATCCCGTGAATAAAAAAACAAACCCCACTTGTTTTAAAATCTTCGATTATTTACTATCTCGAGATTCAATTGCAGGATAAAATGTGCAGTTAACATATGAAGAGCGTTTTTAAATGAACTTCTTATCGTGTGAACGGAAACCAAGTCTGAATCCATAAAAGGTTTTTTTTCGCTTATTAACTCATACTGTCTGGGATTTCCCAATCGCGAAATCAATAAGTCTTACAATTACTGGAGACAACGATGAGTCTATTATGCAAAGATGGAAAAAAACGTTGTTTTGGCGGACAGCCAGGCAAGGAATTCTATGCAGAATATCATGATCATGAATGGGGGGTTCCCACACATGACGACAGGCATTTATTCGAGATGCTCATTCTGGAAGGGGCCCAAGCCGGATTGAGTTGGGAGACGATACTTAAAAGACGTCAAGGATATTTTGAGGCCTTTCATGATTTTGACCCTCATAAAGTTGCATCTATGAGTGATGTTGAGTTGGACGCTCTCCTTCAAAATGATAAAATTATCCGCAACAGATTAAAAATCTATGCAGCAAGGCAGAATGCTCAGATATTCCTAAAAATTCAACAGGAATTTGGCTCATTTGATCGTTATGTTTGGAGTTTTGTCAATGGTAAGCCCATCGTCAACCACAGACAACGGTTTGAAGACGTTCCAACAACGACGATTGAAAGCAACGCTCTTTCCAAGGACTTGAAAAAGCGCGGCATGACATTTGTTGGTTCCACGATTATTTATGCATACATGCAAGCCGTAGGCATGGTCAATGATCACCTTGTCGACTGCTGGCGAGGGGGCCTAGTTTGAGTGGGTATAAGAAAACATTATCTCGATGAAATCGAATGAGAATTCTATCTAACCAATTCTTAAGTATTGCCCTTTCAGGGCTCAATGGTGAGGGGGATGTATCCCCAGGCCTGGGAGACTTCATACCTATTTATGAGCCCTGAAAGGGCGACACTCAATTCCCTCTTTAGGGTCTTAGGTCTATTTCGTATTGCACCGTCTGCTGCGTTTGGAAATCTCCATTCTCATTGATCATGTGGGAGTGATAGCGAAGAAATTTTTGCGACTCTCCTGCGACCTCTTTTCGAGTTTTTCTTAGAATCAATTCCCAACTTAATTTGTGCAATGAAACATCGTTGGCACTTTCATTGAGGATTTGTAAAAACTGTGGAGTAAACGAATGAAACCTCCAAACGATTCTTCACCAGGACTTGAGCTGGACACAATGACATTTCCTGGTTGCTTGAATAGAAAATGATAGGCTTTGAAAAATTCACTTTCTTCGATCATTCGATTAAAGATCGGTGCAGGATCATTGGCACTCATCTGGTATTCAATCGTTGGTCCTTGTGGATTTAAATGATTGAAGATAGATTCTTTTTCGAAAAGGACTTCCTCTTCGTCGTCAATCTCAATATCGTCTTCCTCATCAAAAAAACCCTCCGAGCCTTCTTCAAATTCTCTTGTGCGGTTAAAATCGTGGATGCTATTGCATGAATCGGCGATGGACAACAGAAACAGCGGATTCTTAGCCTTCAACAGATCGTGGATCGTATTAAAATCGATCGTCATTTTTGTTGGATTGAAGATTTCATCTAAAGTAAATCCGAGATCAGGCCAGCGATTGCTCTTATTCTTGGAACGGGTTCCATGGACACTGGCATAAAAGAGGACGATGTCGTCTGAGTCGACGTTCATTTCCTCTAGGTAGTGAAGAAGATTTTCTGACCGAGCTTCAAATCCCTCAAAAACAGCTACTCTCAAAGGGAGATAGTTACAAGCAGCAATTCTCTTTGCTTCTCGTTGCATCATATCCAAATTGTTTTCCATATCGTAAAATGCCGTACTTTGGTGGGAATCTCCGACTAAGACAGCATAAACTTGAGCGGCATCGATGGATGCAGATGGACAAAGGAGACAAAACACAAAAGAAGTGAAAATTGTTAAAAAGAGCGTTGGCGTTTTCATGATAACTCTCTAAAAAGGAATTAAGGAGTAACCATTATGTGATTTTAGTTGATTGCTGGCAATCAGAACTTACTCTAAGCTTTGGAAATATTTCCAGCCTAATGCGAATAAGGGGAAGGCAGCGCCTAGAAAGTAAGTGCTATAATTGCTGTCCCACTCCAGGATGAGTTTTCCATCTTGTGAGAAGAGAAGTAAGACAACGCCGAAAAGGAAGAAAAGCGATCCAGCCATCAGAAAGAGCATAGGAAACAGATCTTGTTTTAGCTGGGGCATGAGGTGGGACCAATCCACACTGCCTTTGAGGGAGGTTGTATTGGCTTCTTGTTGTTGACTAGCTTCTTCATCGGGCAGCATTTGATAAACAGGGGAAGGGATATCATCATCTTCAGAATGCCGGATTTTATGCCATTTGGCCTCTTCTTCCGCTTCTTCGTTTGCATGAAGGTAAACCCCGCAATAGGGGCAGTTGTCAATGACTCTTGAGACATTGCCTTCACAATTCCAACATAACTTTTTTTTTGGTACTGCGCTCATAGAACTCGCTCGACATCTATGCAAGGATTAATATTTCTAACCTTTCCTATTTTAATAACAGGGCCCGATCATCGCTGAAGATCGTGCATCAATGACATATTATCGATTTTGTTTTCAAAACGCAAGGACTACTCGCTATTTTTTAGAAATTTTGTCAAGAGCTATTTTTTTATCCAGAAAATTGAGGATTTAGGTTCTCCGACATCGGCGCCAGGGATAAGATCTTGCCTTTCTGCGGGGATGAAGACGTTCTGCAGATAGTCGCGGTAGACAAGAGCCAGCTTTCGTTCACCAAGAAAGACGTAAGGGGCTTCGTCGTAGAGGATTTTGTCGAAGCGGTGATAAAGAGCGATTCGCTTTTGACTATCGCTTTCGTAGTCAAGCTCATCGATGATTTGGTCGATCTCTTTATTGGCAAAGCCGATCGCATTGGAAGAGCCCTTTTGTTTGGCCCCGATTGAATGCCAAAGCTGTCTTGGATCTTCTGGAGGGGAGCCATTGACCCAGCTTAGCATGTACGCATCGAAGGATTTATCTTCGAAAGTGGCTGAAAGATCGGCAATGTCGACACCGTGTAGTTCGCAATCGATTCCTACTTCTTTCAATGCAGTCACCACATACTCTCCAACAGATTTAAGGGTCGGATCTTTCACATAGTAGGTCAGTTGGAAGCGGAAGGAGACTCTTTTCCCATCAATGACTTTATCGATAATCCCGTCGCCAGTGGTGTCCACCCATCCCTCTTCGAGGAGCATTTGCCGTGCAAGATCGGGGTCGTAGGGATAGGGCTTGATT
>JAGVJP010000012.1 GCA_020051075.1 Parachlamydiales bacterium | reverse complement strand
TGGAGGCCAGATGATCAAAGAGGGAGCCCCCTGTAAATTAGCCTCGGGGATAGGACCAAAATATCGGCTATCTTGGCTCATCGCATGGTTGTCGCCGAGCATTAAATAGTGTTCTGAAGGGATCTTCAATCCGAATGTTCGGATGAAGTCAGCGTCTAATCGTCCATCCGACTTGAGTGGAGGACCGTAATCCCTGAAAGCGACATAAGGGGCAGCCGTTGTTGACTTGCTTGCTCGTTCCTTTTCTCGCTTATTAAAGCTCTGTAGGATAGGATCGTCTTTATCCAAGACTTTCCCACCCATGAGATAGAAATCGCCGTCCCTAAAGTAGGCATACCGATTGGGAAAGAAGGGCATATTCCGTTGCGTTGGTTCCACCAATGTTGTCATATCGATGCCCACATTGAATAACTTCTGGATATGGCTCGGTTCAGAACTATACAAAGGGTGATCTAAAGGGAGTGAAGAGGTGATCGCTCCCCATCCCACACGAACGGCTTTGCCGTAATAGAATTCATAAGTCCCATCCGGAACATGTGCAAAAGAAGGGCTGGTGGGTTTGAATGTGGTCCCTTCCATTCGGTAAGGAGCTGCACGGCCATTCTGAATGACAAAACGACAGGTGTACATATTCTTCATTAGCGCTTGCAGATGTTTCTCTTGAAGAGGAATGATTGTGGAAAACCCTTTTAGAAATACATCCAGCCGCTCTGACACTAAAGGATCAGGGTAGCTCAAACTCGGCGTATGGCGCAATTCAAGAAAAAGTTCAGCATCTTCAAATTCCGAGCTGGTGAATGAGGTGAGTTTTTCCAGCTGCTCTTTATTCAACAACCGCACCTCGGCAAAATTTCGAATCCCCCAGAAGTCGCTATACGTTAGCAAGGTCTTGTGTGCCTCTTGCTGAGCTTTAGGGTTGTCTATCACCCATTCTTTTCCATTAAAGATTTCTCCGCGGAAAGCACTTCTTTGAAAAATGATTCGTCCAATCGCCTGATTGAAGTGGTTGAAGAAAACTTGCGGCCTTGTTCCAGAACGGGGATCAGCAACCTGGTTGAGGCGGCCTGAGAAGCTTGTAAATGGAAGGTACTCTAGTTTTTCTATCGACCGGTTATCTAAGAGCTCTCGAATCTCGTTGCCCTCTTTATCGATCCCATAGAGGCGGCCTCCATAAAAATAGAGGGTATCATTCGGCTTGCCCATGCAACGTTTGACATAGCGTTTTGTGTAAGGAAAAATCCCCATGAATGTCGAATCAGAATCGAGATGGGATACCTCATCTCCTGACCAGATGACGACACTGGTTCGTTGAACAAGGTTCGGATCAAAATAAAGGTGGGATGTGGCAAGGGGGGTGTTAATGCCAAAAGCGGTTTTCGTTACAGTCAAACGGTCTTGCTCTTCGAAAGTCGGTCGCATCGATCCAGTGGGGATTTCATAGAGCTCAAACCATGATTGACGAACGATTGTTGCAATGGCCAAAGCAACTGCAACAGCGACTACCATCTCGCTACAATAGTCAAAAATCGATTTCTTGAAGTGAATTTTGTTAAATTCCTCGACTTCCACAGCAAGTGAAGCAGCCTCTTCTCGATTCTCCTTAAGAACAGCTTGGTCAAGAGCTCCTAGCAAAAATTCTAGCTGCGTGAGCTCGTCTCGATTCAGCCTCGCTCTTTTCTTTTGGTAGAGCTTGTTGGCCCCCTCTAAGATGTGACGGGATTTTCTAAGGGAGTAGGTTCGTCGAAAAAAAATCATGTTCTTAACAGAAGTAAAGATGTAGTTAGGGAGGCGCAGCAACGACAATAACTCATCCTCATGTAGATTACAATGGTTATTATTCACATCTGTGAAGTTAGACAAGGGGATTAAAACTTACGCTTAATGTACGCTATTTTTCAGAAAATTGCTTGAAAATCTCTCTTATTTTGTGGGAAATTTGTGCATACATTTCACTATAACATTGTTTTTATGGTTTATTGTGAAAACAATTGGCTTGCAATAGTCAATTTCACGAGTATCAAAAACGGCGTAAATCATTCTATTTAAATGACTTACAATAAATTACACAGGACAGCATGATTGCCGATTCATGAATCTTCGTAAACACCAATATTCTTTAATCCTTGTTGATAACTAATCCCCTGCGAATGCTTTTTATGTGGGAAAATTTCGTTTAGGAGACACCAATCCGGTGCCAGAATCCACAATACGAATCTTGGCTTTTCCCACTGCTCCATTGACTTGCAGCCAATAAGGAAAATAAGCGGGATACAGTTGGCTATCTTGCGGTAGATACACTTCTAAAGTTCTTCCAGCAAGATCGCCCCCGTCGTTCGGCCACCGTGTTCTCCATGCCTCAAACCGGACATTTTTAATCGGCCTTCCTTCAAACATCATTTTAGGTTGCCAATAAGGGCGCCAGTCTGGACCTGAAGTCGGTTTGGGTCCCACTTTTTTGCGGAGGTTGTCGGGGATTGGGGTAAATTTTAAGTTGAGAAGTTTTAACAAGAAATTATCCTTATCGGGGATGTTATACCAATTGCGCTTAGTAAATGAATAATAACGGGCCATCTGTCCTGTTTGCAAATCCAGATCATACATCACCCACGAAGTGTTTCCTGGGGCATTTTGACTTATCCACGCCTTCCAATTAAGCTGGGAAGAGGTCCTGTTTTCAGGGATGGAGACCTCTTCAATCGTGAGGAACTGATTATTTCGATCTGCGATATGCATGAGTGTATTCGTCTTATTTGTCGATATGACAATGTAATCCCCTTTTCGAGCTTGTAAGAGATTATTTTTCAATACCATCACTTCCGAGTTGAGGAATAGCGCATGTCCTATCAGGCATGTGAAAACACAGAAGAAATAAAATAAAGTTCGATTCATATCTACCAGTCCATAAAAAAATTAGATTTTTTACGATTCTTGTTCACCTTTCTACGTGTTTACTTTATAAATAGAATGACGATTCAAGTCCACAAGTAATGTCCACAAGAAGATGAACCCTTTGAGAGGAGCTCTCGTTATGTCCTATTCTGCCTCTGTGATCCTGGTCCTTAGTGTGATTTTTTTACCCCTCCTCGACGCTGCCGAAGAGCAGGATCCAACGTTGCGCTCCTTAAACGAAAGGATTGAACAGATCAATAAAAAAATCGTGGAGAACTGGGGAAATACAACCAAGGAGGAAGTTCAAGGGCAGGATGATTTTATTGGCAATTGGACTGAGTATCAAGAAGATCTCAACGACATCAAAAAGCTCAATGAAAACAGAAAAAGCCTCCGAGAGGAACTCGAAAGACTGAAACAAGAAAAAGCCGACTATCTCAAGAAGAAAGCCGCATCTCAATGATAACAAACGACTCTTATCCAACGATTTACAATAAATCCTTAGCTTTACTGACTGATTTCTACCAAATGACGATGTCCTATGGCTATTGGAAGGCTGGGTTACAGAATGACGAAGCTGTTTTCCATCTCTTCTTTCGCAGAGCACCCTTTAAAGGGGGATTTACTATTGCTGCTGGCCTAGAGCATGTGATCCATTTTGTGAATCACTTTAGATTTGATTCTTCTGATCTCGATTACCTTTCGACGTTAACTGGTCCCGATGACACCCCTTTTTTTTCACTCCAGTTCCTCGATTACTTAGCGACGTTGAAGTTTACCGGCACGATCGAAGCTGTTCCTGAGGGGTCGGTGGTATTTCCTTATGAACCATTGGTAAAGGTGCAAGCCCCGTTAATACAATGTCAGCTATTGGAAAGCCCCCTCCTCAACTTCATCAACTTCCCCACCTTGATCGCCACGAAAGCGGCGCGGATGTGCCTGGCAACGAAAGGCGAACCTATCATGGAATTTGGGTTACGGCGAGCTCAAGGACTTGATGGCGCCTTGACAGCAAGCCGTGCGGCTTACATCGGAGGATGTGAATCAACGTCAAACGTCCTTGCAGGAAAATTATTTGGCATCCCTGTCAGAGGAACCCACTCGCACAGCTGGGTCATGGTTTTTGACGAGGAACTAGAAGCTTTTCAAACTTATGCTGAAACGATGCCGAATAATTGCGTCTTCCTTGTCGACACTTACGATACGATCGAAGGGGTCAAAAAGGCGATTCAGGTGGGGAAATGGCTTCGTCAAAGAGGGAAAAGGTTGCTAGGAATTCGACTCGATTCAGGAGACCTTGCCGATCTTAGCATCAAGAGCCGTGCCTTGTTGGACCAGGCAGGATTTCACGACTCTGTGATTGTAGCGAGCAATGAATTAGATGAGACGCTCATCAGTGAATTGAAGCGGCAAGGAGCTCAGATCTCCGTCTGGGGGGTGGGAACGCATCTTGTGACGGGAGGCGAACAGCCAGCCCTCGACGGCGTCTACAAGCTTTCAGCTATCCGCAAACCAGGTGAGAAGTGGAAATATAAGTTGAAGCTCTCAGAGCAGATGATAAAAATTTCCAATCCTGGAATCTTGCAGGTCAAACGCTTCAAAATCAATGGCAGCAATATTGCCGATGTGATTTACGACGTCAACACCCCTTGGCAGGGAGACTGTCAGCTCGTCGACCCACTCGATCCTACACGAATCAAGGTGATCAATCGAGGACTCAGCAGCATCGACCTTCTCATTCCCATTTTTGTGGACGGACGCTGCGTCTATCAATCCCCTCTCTTAAAGGACATCCGTGCTTTTACACAAGAAGAGCTGGCTCAGTTTGACGTCGGTGTCAAACGTTTCCTCAATCCCCACCAGTATACTGTCGGCATGGAGGAATCTCTCTATAAGATAAAAATCGACCTCATTAAAGCCATCAGACAATCCTCTCAAAAGCATCTTAGTTAAGAAAAAAAATTTTCACAGGAAGAAAACATGCAAGTCAATGATTCGAGCAGTCCGATCGATATAACACTTTTAAATGTTCAAAAATTAAGCATACAATTACTCGATATCGAAAAAACAGAGGATTACACAGGTTTAAGCGATAAAAGAACATACTCTTTAGAAGAAATGATTGACCTCATCGTCCAGATTTATAACGACAAACAGCATAAAACGAATGGTATAGACGTCGATGAAGAACTCTCTCAATTCTCCAGCACACCTTCAACCGCAGAGGATTTTGGATGTTCGATCTTCACAAGAACAACTCAATACAAAACTCGATTGGCTCGAAGCACTAAACACGCTTATGGATCTCATGGAGCTCTCAAAAAAATCCCGAAACAGATCAATACAATTTTTCTACTTTTCTATCATAGGATAGAACCACGCAAAGAAATCTTTGCAGCCACAAACGACTATGGGTGGAAAATTGTCCGTCCTTGCGTAAACTATCAATTTACCAGAAGAGTCGCAATGAGAATACTGGATCCAAATCAAATCATAAAAATTGCCCGTAGATGTCTATTGGGATCAAACGTCCAAGAAATATTGACCAACCCATCCGGACATGAGCTGCGTAAAACAAGCACCCTCTATTATTTGATAGAGTCTTTTGTCGCCTCTGTCAAAGCATCTTCATCATTACATCTCCTGTTCGATCAACTCAACCAACCCCCTCCAAAGTACATCAGCATCTCTACAGGTTTATTGCGCATTGAAAAAGAAATTCCTCTTATATGCTATCCTGAAATCCTCAAGTTATTTTCACGCTATGACAGAGGAGAAGAAACTTATGCCAAACCTGAGGGTTCGCTAATAGAGGAAACATCAGACCCTCAATTTGAATTTCTTAATTTCCTGCAGGAGGTCCATGAATTAATCCCTATTCTCAATGAGGAATTTGTCTCGAAAATCGTTTCGGATATAAAAGAACAAAACTACCAGGTTCATTTATGCCATAAACATTTACATGATTTTCTCAATGCAACAGATTTCGAAATACAACTAAAGCCAAAGCATCATTTTTACCCCTTATCCGATGATCCACCGTCATTAGAAACGATCGTCATATATTTAAGACAACACTTACCAACCACAAGATCTTCGAGTAGAGAACAGTCTGAGGAGTCATTTTATCATTCTTTGGAAGAGCTTCTCTTAAAAGGAGCTCTCAGCTTCTCCACAGCTTCTGGTGAGATAATCGAGAAATTAGTTAATTGCCTAGAGGGAGAGATAAGATATAACAATCAATCTTACTTTAAAGTAAGAGGGATGTGGTATCTTCTTCAAGCGGACTACCACATGCTCCTACAGCAAGATTTTAAACAAACTTTGCAATCGCTGCTTTTAGATTCTCAACATGAATCTAAAGCACTGCTCCCTCTAGAGTGGAGGGACGTAGCTCCCCCTGCTTATCATCGAAAACAAAAACGAAAACCAGAAGAAACTTATAACCGTAGCTATCTGCATACAGAAATCAATGAGGGAGAGTTTTTTGGTCCTGAACAAGGCTACATCGTTTTAGATCAAATCCTGCCGTTTAATATCGAGCCTTGCGACATTGTCCGATATACACCGACAACAACCTATCTTATCCATGTCAAAGCAGATTTTGGACAAAAAACAAGGGATGCCTGCTCTCAAATTTTGAATGCAGCAAAACAATTTCGAAACGCATCCCCTAGTCAAACCGGCGGCTTCCTACCAAAATTATGGGAAGCAGCGACAAGAGAACAACCCGCTCAAAAAAGGGCTGGTGACTTTAGGGCTTCATTAAAGGCTCAACTTGAGCATCTAGGGAAAAGCGCTTTTTTTCAGATACTGTCTACAAGAAAACTCGTCTTTGTTTACGCCTACGCCCCTACCGAAAAAGTGAACTTAACAAAAGAAAGCGCCCTCCCCACTTATCTGACTGCTAATCATTTAGAATCGATCGACGAAGTATCCAATGACGCTGAAGAGCTTTTTGAAACGCTGCAATCTTCAGGATATCTTGATAGACAAGGGCGTTTGACGATAAAATTTTATTCAACCACACAAGAAAAATTTAAAGAAGAATTTAGCCTCTCATACGAGGCTATAGAGCTTTCTCAACAGGCTAAATCAAATATTTATACCCATCTTAAAAAACTGGCTACAACGAGTGGAAGTACTCTTGCCAAGCTGGAGATTCTACAGCTTGCTAAAGAGGTACGAGATCTTGGGTTTGAGCTAAAAATTTGCGAAATCCAACGAAATCATAGTAAGAAACACTTCAGAGACGAGTCAAACTCACCAAGCGGGACTAAATTCTCTCGTCATCAAACTACAGATGACGATGAGATTAGGCCAATTGGTGAACGATTGCTTCGAAGCAGATCATCTTCTTCGTCATCACAACTCCCCCCAGAAAGCCTATTAATCCAAAACAATCCATTCAAGAATCGTTTTGACCCTAGTTACCTCTATCAAGCGGCGGACATCTCAACGATTCAATCGAAGCTATTGAAAAAATACTCCGATTCCATTCATTTCCTAACCCCGCTAAACGCTGCCTTAGACATAGAGACGATGATGTTAGATATTCATTCTAAAGTCCAAGAAAAACCTGTCTTAGGCACCTACAATAAAGATCGCACCCACTGGGTCATCTTCTATTTGGTCAAGAATGAGTCAACAATAACCTGCCTCTATAAAGATTCTAAAGGGGATTTAATGCCTCAAAGATTCAGAAATTTTTTAACAAATACATTCCAAGAATTACAGATTATCCAAAACACTCAAGCAGAACAACTTGATGGAACGAGTTGCGGGATATTCGCCCTGCAAAACATGAAAATTTTGATGGAGAAAATTCAATACCGAAGCTTTATCAAAGACTTTAAATCATTTTTTGGCTTCTGTAGGCAGGATCAAGCAGATGACTTGCGAAAACAAAAATTTCCCTCTCTCTATGTGGAGGGCATCAATCACAGTTTGAAAGAAGAACAACAGCGCACTCTTTGTCGAAGATCAATAAGAACCCACCATCAAGAAGAAGTCGATCGATTAGGGGAAATCCTGCGGGCCGAACCAGACAAAACAATAAAAATTTTAGGATTTGACGAAGACTTAGACCGTGTCAATGAATCTAACACGATAGCTGTTGAATTGGTTGTCGAGCAATTAAATCTGAGACAACAGAACTACAACTATTGCTATTGTTTTCGTTCCACACATGACATTTCTCTTGAGTCTCTTCAAAGTGATTTGCAAAGACTGTTAAACATATCAAGCGAGCACCTCACCATCGAAGAAACAGAGCGTGTCATCAAAATCGATCCAGCATTTGTGGTAGCAATCTCGAAAAAGGAGAAAATGACCGAATTCCCAGAACCCAATTCTCATATCGATGAGACAGAACTTTTTCAAACCTTATATCTCGAAACTGCAGAACAGCAAGAAAATGTCAGAGAAATACTTCAACAGATATCTCAGAAGACACAATAGAGAGATTATCGTTACTGAATAAGACAGTATCCTTCCCCTATCTTTCCTATCCTCCCCATCCTGCTAATTTTTACAGGATGGGGAGGATAGGAATGGGGGAGAAGTGGTTAGTGTTACTTTTTAAAATGAGAGGCGACGTCGCTTGGAGGCCCCAGAAGTCGGTGCAGTTGGCCTAAAAGATAAAAAGGCATGGATAGCAGTGTATAATTGACCGAATTTCCCTGATGATCTTTCATGCTCAGGTCAGCTATGCTTGGAATATCTGAGTTGATGCGCACAGCAACTGGTAATTTTTTCAACCCCATAAAAACATGAAGCGATTTTAAGCTTCCCGTGCTTCCAGCTTTTACCTCAATAGGGATAACCGCATCACCATGTTGAACAACGTAATCGACTTCCGCATTAGAATTCTTATCTTCCCGATGCCAATAATATAGAGCCGGCTCTATATAATGCGGAACAATAGTCCGTAAAATTTGACCAACGACTTGCTCAGCAATGCCCCCCCTGTTAATGAATACCATCTCCTGAGCCAAATAAAGTTGATCCAAAGAAAGACCTAAAGCTGCCGAACACAATCCCACATCGAGAAAAATCACCTTCAAATATCTATCTTGAATTTCAGCACCGAGCGGGACACCATTAGCTGCACATCCCGCAATGCGATGGCAGATTCTCGCTTTACAGAGCAAATCCAATGAGTGTTTGATAGTGCTAATTTGAACGGAAGGATTGACTTTAGTGTAAACAAATTTCTCTCCAAGATGTTTTGGAACAGCCAGCATCACTTCATCCACTCTCTCTATGGCTATCCTTCCTCTATATTTAGCGATATCATCACGGTAAGTAGCAATGAGTTCGTGATGCACCTGATTCACCCCCTTAAGAGATCTTTCTTGTATCCAATTGGAGATAGCCGCTGGCATACCTCCAACAATGATATATTCCTTAAAGTAGGTATTCAATTGTTCATGAATTGCGGACGGAACATCGGCGTCCCACTGATAATTTTCTAGATAATTGACAAGAACACCTTTATCGTTTGCGAACAGAAATTCTTCAAAAGAGAAGGGTTCGAGATGCATATGACTGATCCTTCCCACAGGCATGCTAAATGAATGTTTCTCTAAAACAAATTCCAATAAAGAACCCGCGGCAATGACAGGCAATTCAGATAAATCTTCGGCAAACCACCTTAGTTTAGCCAAAAGATCAGGTGCTACCTGAATCTCATCTAAAATAATAGGCATTTTTTGGGATCTATCGACTCGTTAAGCACCGCACTTAAATTCAATAATATTTGACCAGGATCATTCGATCCAAATAACGAGGCCATTTTTGGGTTTTTCTCAAAATTGACTTCTATGAGTTGCCGTTTTTGCGATCGTGCAAGATCGCGGACAACCCACGTTTTTCCTACCTGTCTAGCGCCTCGAATCACTAGAGGCTTGCGCTGGTCAGAAGCTAGCCAGCTTTTAAGAAAATCCATCCTTGTCCGTTTCATAGCATGCCCTCCTCTAGATTATCATCGACATTTGCTATCATCAGATTAGAAGATACATCAATTAAACTCAACATAAGAGACGGCTGTTATTGATATCTACTAATAAAAAGAGGGGGCTGTTTCTCGTGTCTGCTAACAAAAAGACTAGGCTGTTTCGATTTCTTGGTTTCTAATCAAAAAAAATTGAGGCTTCAGTCAACATGATCTCGAGGAAAACGATAAGATCAAAATTCGAAGTTTTTATCTTTTCAACCGAAGTTTAGCTAATAACGCTTGGTTTGAGCCAAGCTTCTTCAAATCTTCGAGCAAAACTTCCTTATGATCGGTTGATAGGCGGTCAGAAATGTTGCTAATTCGTTTAAACAAATTAGAGACAAGTGCCCGTCCATGTTGTTTGTTTTCCATCAAGGCGCAAGCCTCAACTCCCCAGCATAACGCATCTAAATAATCTGTGCGATCTTTATCAAGATTCGCGAGGGCGGCAAAATAGGACCAAAATCCACATTCTCTCTCTCGATCTAAGTCGGTAAAGTATCCTGCCGAATGACCCTCCCTACCAAGACTAGGAATAAAATAATCCTGTGTCAGAAGATGTCCAAGCAAAATAAGGGTTTTGATTTGATGTTCATCGAATTGACACATGCGTGCTGATGTCAGCGATTGTAATGTTTTACGTAGAGTGCGTTCGTTCGAGCATTTGGCAGTTAGAGCCTCTAAGCATAACTTAAATGCTTTGCAGACGGCTATTGAAACGCCTTCCTTTTTGATCCTTAGTTCATCGCTTAATTGGATAATCTGATAGTACATGTCAGCAACGGAATACAACATTTCAGACGTTCGTTCGATCGGTTGATTTCCACGCAAACATCCATCATACGTTTTGTAAAATTCTTGATAGAGTTTCCTAAGCTCAGAGGGAGGGACGCCTCGATTTCTAGCCTCCGCAATTCGTTGTTCAAGGAAGCATGCTCGATTATAATAAGAAATCCCTAAATAATCTCCATCTGCTCGTCCATATTTTTCTAGAGCTATTTTATAATAATGTTCGATTCTTTCATCAGTTGATTGTTGGTTATCTTCTCTAAGTTCCCCATCCGTATAGGCTCGAGCGATATAGAGCGCAGATGTTATTCTTGCTATTCTAGGGTGGGTATCCTGTGCAACAGAAATCGACCAAGCTTTTATTGAATGATCATCAATCGCTGACTGAAGATATTTTAAAGCAACCCGCCTTGTTTCGGGATTGGATTCATTATCCAAATTTTTGGCTGCAATCACAAAAACTTGACTTGGATCGGACCGATAAGATTCTAATAACGATGCTAAACGATCCGTTGAGCTTGAACTGGAACTCGATGTAGGATAATCGCTAGGGCTCTGATTCATCGGACTCAAGATCTCAGGTGAAACTGACGAATGGGAGTGGGTAGGAGAATGAAACATGTCATCCTCTTTATCTTCACAAGTATCTTCACAAGTATCTATGTCGTCATCGTCATAAGAATAAAGTTCGTTATCGCTCTGCGAATTGTACCGAGGGAACTCATGGGTTTCTAATGTTTTAACTATCGATCTGATAGTAGCCATTTTATCTTGATGTGCAAACCATCGTTTTAGATAGAGCATTTCGTGTTTGAGCCATTTCAATTCCTTATCAATAGAAGGCTCACGATCGTAAGAAGGCTCAACCGTTTGATTGAAAAAATCTATCGCAAAGAGATAAACAGTGTCTAATTTATCTTTTAAAGAAAGATCTGAGTAGCCATCAAGAGCAAAATTTGTTTGTGAGATTGGTTGCAAAATTAACACTCCAATTTAAATAAATTTCTTAAATTTTTAATAAAAAAAACAATGCTTAGAGATACCAAATCATTGTTAAGATAGTATAAAATTATTATTAAATTTATGGTTATAATTAAGTTTGTTTTTTAAACAAATATTATTTTTAAACAAATTTTACTCAACTTGTCGACTATGAACGAAAATAATGGACTTGATGGACTTGATGGACTTGATGGACTTTATGGACGACTTTTCTTTGCGTCTTTGCGCCTCTTTTGCTCCTTTGCGTTAAAAAAAGGGTTATTTTCATAATTTCGTCAAAGCACTACCCCCTGAATAACAAACTATCCTGTCCCATCTTTCCTATCCTCCCTATCTTGTAAAAATTGACAGGATGGGAAGGATAAGAGGGATGGTAAGAAATGGCTCTCGAAGCGTTACTTTTTTGAAATGAGAGACAACATCGCTTAGGGTCTCCAAAGTTAGTTACTTGACGAAGTTATGAAAATAGCCAAAAAAAGTGATGTCCATTGTCCCAGAGATTTTCTTTAGCTTTAGGGATAGCTATTGTTGGATAACAATGATTCGATTATGATGGAACCGGCATCTATTTTTTTTCATCTATCCAATCAGGAGTTATATGCCATTTAAAGGGCATTTCATCACCCTCGAGGGAGGGGAAGGGGCTGGGAAGTCCACCCTGATGCAAAGTTTATCAACAGAGCTGACTCAACGGGGATACGATGTCATCACGACTCGCGAGCCAGGAGGGACGCATCTAGGGCGAACGATACGCGAATGGCTCCTCGGTCAACACCAGTCTGAGCAAGTTTTTCCAGAAGCAGAACTTCTTCTCTTCCTCGCTGATCGCGCTCAACACATCCATGAGGTGATTCTACCCTCTCTCGAAGCCGGGAAGATAGTCCTATGCGACCGCTTCAACGACTCCACAATTGCTTATCAAGGATATGCAAGAGGGCTTGGGATGGACCATGTCGGAAAACTTTGCGCGCTCATCTCGGGCAAGGCAATTCCTGAGTTGACACTCTTTCTCAACCTCTCCCCTGCCGCCGGATTAGAGAGGTCTAAACAGGTTCATAAGGAGCAATCTCCCTCCGGCGAACTCGACCGCATCGAATCGGAACACTTACACTTTCATGAGAAGATCCAACAAGGCTTTGTTTTGCTAGCAAAAAGAGAACCTTTCAGAATATACACCATTGATGCTGCCAGACCAGCTGCCGATGTCTTTAAAGAAGCTGTACGAGCTATTGACGAACTCGTTCTCCTTCCCGACGAAATCTCCAAAGAAAAATCATAGGGGTATCGGCCGATGTATCCCGTCTCTTTCAATGAAATCCTTGGCAATGACCACATCAAAAGACAGCTCCAATGCATGATTGCCAAACAGGCGGTTGGCCACGCCCTCTTATTTGCCGGACCCGATGGCATCGGAAAAGGGCTCTTTGCTTGGGCCCTTGCTGCGGAAGTGATGACAGCATTTGATCAAACCGAGCGGCACCTCTCCAAAATACAATTAGGGCTCCACCCCGATGTGCATCTCTATCGTCCGGAAGGAAAATTGGGTCTCCACAGCATTGCAGCGTTACGACAGCTTAGCGAAGAGGTCTATCTGCCTCCCTATGAGTCGAGCTGGAAGGTTTTTGTCATCCAGGAAGCTGAGCGGATGTTAAGTTATAGCGCTAACGCTCTGTTGAAGACATTCGAAGAACCCCCTCCCAGGACGATGATCATTTTGACAAGCCACTCTAAAGCGGCTCTGCTCCCTACAATACTCTCACGGTGCCGCACGCTGCATTTTCACCCTGTTGACGACGCTGCCATCAACGGCTATTTAAAACTACATTACCAACTCGACGATGGCATCTGCGCTACAATAGCGAGGCAAGCCCAAGGATCGATAGGGAGAGCTAAACGGTTAGCAGAAGAAAAAGGGGAATCTTATCGCGTTGAATTATTAAAATTACTGTCCGCAGCGCCAATAGGCTGTTACCGAACCCTCCAAACGATAGTACAGAAAATCGGCGAACAGGTTGAATCTGTGAAAAAACAGGCGGAAGAATCAGCAAAAGAAGAACTCTATAAAATCCCTGTAGATCAAGTCTCCGCCGCGCAACAGCAGATATTGGAAAAAGAACTCGAAGGGTTAGTCTCCTTAGCGTTTATGCAAGAAGCTCAAGATGTGTTTGAGTCTGTGCTGTCTTGGTATCGCGATATGGAGCTTCTGCTGGCAGGAGGCGACACCTCCGGCCTGATCAATGGAGACCACTCCCATGTCCTTGAGCAAGCTGTTCAACGGGGAGCTTGCAAACCTCTCAAACAGGTTCAGGTAGCTGTTGAAGAAGCACTATTAACCCTTAGACGGTCGACAGGATTCACACATTGCTTTGAAACCCTCTTACTCAAATTAAATGTCGTGTAATTCACAGCAATATGACCCAGGATAGACAAAAAGGACAAAACAGGATAGGCAGGATCGCAAGCGGCAGGATAAGCAAGATAATAAGAAACTACGTACAAGCCTAGAATAAAAAATAAAAGAAAAACCCTCTATCTTTCCTTTCATGCCCATACTGCTAAAAATTGACAGGATGGGAAAGATAGGAAAGATGAGGATAATGAAAGAAAAGCTTATCTCTTTTATCATCAATATCTTTCCTATCTTTCCCATCCTGTAAAATTGTTTTTTGCTCTATCTTGCTTATCCTGCCGCTTGCGATCCTGCCTATCCTGTTTTGTCTTTTTTTGCATATCCTGTTCATCTTGTTCAATGAGAGGACAGGTTTTTGGTGGGTTTGTAAACAGTATGGAAGACTGCACACACTAAGGCATAGCACATCATCGCCTTCCTCAACTTCCCTTTCCAAAGCAGGATAACAAGGCCTGCCGTCACCCACACTTTTGGGTGGGTGATGATCGCCGCCTTATTCTCTCCAAAGCAAGAAGCTAATTTAGGTCTTAGATATTGCGAGGCGCCATTCATCGCTGTCGACACTTCCGCCGACGTCTGATCATAAGCTTCTTTGTACCACACCAGCGCATGGAACATCCAAGAAAACAACTTATGGGCCACAACGTGTTTATTTTTTGTCGATTCAGAGAGCTCATGAACTTGCTGCTGCGCTCTTGGCACGACCGCAGGTGCGGCAGGATTGCTAGAGGGCGGAGGAGGTTCCGTCAAAGTTCGTTGCACCTCCCGCAAGGATGTTTGCAACCTCGAATACCCCTGCTGAACAGCGCTTACCCCTTCAAGATGACGAACGACCTCTTCAGTTAACCCAGAAATGGCAGCCGTGGTTTCATCCACTTCCACATTGTGTTGATCAACATCTCTCGTATAGCCCTGTAATTCAACCTCAAGGGTGGAAAGCTGCTCTATGTGAGCGTTCACCTGCTCCAACATACGAGAAATTTCTTCAGCATTCGTTGCAATTCGTCTGTCATTGACATCTGACTGAGCAGCGAGCTGGCTCAAACTCGTCCCTACTTGATCTGCCCTGTGGCCCATTTGCACTAATAGCTGGGTGCACTCGCCTTGCAAGGTATGCAATGCAGCGGCTTGTTGGTTCAATAATCCAACTTTAGACTGAATATCCTCTTGCTGTCTTGCCACGCTTTCAGTCCGTTCCCTATCTCTTTGAATCTGATCTCTGACAGTTTCAAAAATCGTATTGATTTCAGCAAATGTTTGAGCATCTTCTTGAGAAACAAGTCTGCTTGATAGATCTCTAATATTTCTAGTTAGATCACTAAGATAAATCTTTGTTTTAAATAATCTATTTCTTACTTGCTGAGAATTTAGAACTGGTCTGGGTAACTGTGATTGAAGAGGTGAAAAAGGATTTATCAAAGATGCCCGTTCAAACGAGGGAGATATGTTTTGAAGTGATGAAGTTGCTTCTTCTAGAGCCTGAAAAACCTCTTCAACGATATCGTCGATGCGCTCGTCTGAAAAATTTACTTTCCAAACAGAGAGTTCACCGTCTAGCTGATCTAATCTTTGCAAGAGAGTATCGAAAACAGCGGTGCTTGAAATGATCGGTGTTGACTGCTTCATTAATTTTCTATAACACCCTTTGAACTGTCAGGGGCTTATTGGCAAACTTTTGAAACACTCTATTTTCAATCAATGAAGCTGCCTGCTGAAAATCTGCATCATTCCGGTTTGAGCGATAGACTCGTTCGAGCTCGTTTCTTAATGAGAACAGAGAATATAATTTGTAAATCGTATAGCGAGCAATGGCTGAAACTAAATAGGCTGCACGCAAGACAGGCCGCTCGATGTCGTGGCATGGTTTTGAAATGATATTCGCCCATATTTTGTTGTCTAGAGAAGGGATAAATTGAAATAAATGCTCTTCTCGAGTCCGATTGTCAGCCAAAGACGTTTGAGCTTGTGTTAAAGACTGCTCTGTGTTGGTTAATTGTTCTTGGGCAGAATCAAGCCTTGTCCGGAGCGCATCGACATCAGCCACTGAACGCCGTAAATCCCCTTTCGAACGTCTATACTTGTCTTTGGCTTGGCTGAGGTTTCCCTCCAACGCAGTCGCTCGTTGTCTTTCCGTTTCGAGCTGTTCGACAAGCGCTTGAACTTCTTCTCTCAAGCTTTCTATACGTGCGTTAGAGGCCTCTAAAGATTCTTCAATTCTTGTTTTTTCAGTTTCTATTTGATCCAAATGTGTTTGCAAGTTTGCACTTAACTGTTGCAATGCTTCGTGTTGAGCAGAAAGCTCCTGATGTTGCCCTTGGCTATCGCGGAGTTGTACTTCAATCGCTTCAATTTGTTGATGTAAAGCTGAAATAGCCGCAGAGGACTGTTGCTGTTCCCCTTGCAAGGTCTGATATTGCTGCCTTAAAAGACGAGTCTGTTGTTGGTGTTCAGAATGTGTTTGTAATAACCTTTGATAACTTGCATTTGATATCGCTTCATTACTCGAACATTTCTCTATCACTTGTCCTAAGATGCCCAACCAATGAACGATCTGAGATGAAGAGGAGGAGGATGCCAGTTTATCTACATCGAATGAATGAGGCTGTTTTGCTACGACTTCGTCAAAACTAGAAGATAATTCCCGTGCATTAACGATCACCTGTTGTAAGGACATCGGGCTTGGTGCAACAACAAGCACTGGTGATTCTCCAAGACGATTCATAAGTTTACCTCTCTGACTTTCTTCTTCTTTTTTATCTCAAAGAAGAGTTTTGGTCAAACAAATTCCACTTATCGAGTAATACATAAAAAAATTAACACACGATAAAATTAAAATTTTATTTAATTTCCCTGTTTAAGGTATTATACATCATTTTACTAACATGTGTTTTATTGTAGGGCAAATGGACCAATTTTCTCTCGAACAATTTCTCATTTCCGGGGCATATATGCAAATGTCGCCGACGCATCTTCTCGTCGGATGGGGAAGCACTGCCTGTTTTTCTACGTTGTGCAGCAACCGCAAGGCTCCCTATTTCTACATCAACGATTTTTTCTTAAACGCAGATGCCCCATGGATTCAGTTTGAGCATTGGATGACACTACCAGTTAATGCTTTTGCCAGCTTAATTGGCCACCCTCCTGCACACCTCCTCTTTGATTGGACGATAGACTCTCAACAAACTTACCAAAAAAGTTTTTACCAGCTGAAGGAGATGCTGGAATCAGGAGATCTCCATAAGGGAGTTCCTTATGTTTTCAGTCGATCAAAAGCCCAGATGACCAAAGAGAGGCTGTGCAGGATCATCTCGACCAGTTTGAAAGGCTTCAAACCCTATTCGAATTACCTCTATGGATATTGGAACGCTCATTTTGGGGTTGCGGGAGTCACTCCTGAAATTCTTTTCACCCATTCGACACAAGAACCCCAAATCGTACGGACGATGGCTCTGGCAGGAACATGTGCAGCAGCAGAATCCAACCATGAATTGATGCAAAATCAGACAATTCTGCATGAACACAACCTTGTTGTCAATGGCATCAAAGAGGCCTGCTCAAAATTTGGTGAGGTCTGCCCCACCGAAGTGAAAATAATCTCCCTTCCAAAGCTTTCCCATCTCATGACCCCGATTACCGTCAACTTAAGAACACCTTTTACCTTTCAGGATTGGGTTGAAGCTCTTCATCCCACCCCTGCTTTGGGAACGTTTCCGAAGGCTTCAGGAAAAAAATGGCTGAAAGAATTAGATCGAATTCTCCCACGCCGATTCTATGGGTCGCCTGTTGGTTTTGCATCCCCTGAAGAACGTCTCTCCACCTGTTTTGTTGCAATCCGGAATGTGCAGTGGGATCATAACGGCCTGTCTATCGGTGCAGGGGGAGGCGTGGTCAAAGAAAGCCTATATGAGAAGGAGTGGTTTGAGATACAACTTAAAACCCACGCCATCAAAGCCTTATTAGGCTTCTGACAATGATTGACTATATATCTTTGAGATCTTATAACCATCTTCAATGATGAGTAGGTTGCCCTTATCCTTCTCATCTTTCCTATCCTGTACAATTAACAGGATGGGCAGGATATGAAAGATAATGAAGAATGATAAAAGATAGTACTTTTTAGGATGAATCAATGAAAATGAAAAAATCACTTCCTCTATTATGCGGGATCTTCCTCATTCTCCTTGGCAATATCGTCGATGCGACCGAGTTGGTTGGCGATCCTGGAGTGCCTCCATGGGTGTCTTTTACTGAATTAGAGCAGCTTTTACAAAATGTTGTGCTTCAGATCAATAATAACAAAGGTAATTTCAGTGAATTTCATCATTTTCAACAACGAGAGATTCCTCTAGCAGTCGGCAAGATCACCGAACAAATCAAGACAAAAAATCTCAACGAACGCCAAAAGCTTATTGAGGCTTTGAATGCCGATGCCAACTATGCCATTGATATCGCGATCGCTTTTGTGGGCTCTAAGGGAACAATCAACAAAAAGACCCAAGCCCTTTTAACAAGGTGGAATCATGCCAACTACCGCATCTACCGCGCGTTGGCGAGGCTGTTTCCTCACATTAATAGAGAGCGCCTCGGACGAATGTTGCAGTCTCGAATCGGAGAGCTCTATTATCTTGCCAAAGCCATTGGCTCTTATGATGAAAATAATAAGGAGAAACATGTCAATGATGTGATGATGCACGCTGGCATCTCTTTAGAATATGCCTATGAGATCGATCGAACGATAGAGAGAGAAATCATGCGTACCATTCCCCCTCAATGCTCATCAGAAAATGCGTTTCCAGAACTTTAGATACTACATCACCACTGAGCCACTGATCTCACTGCCTCTGTGGTTATTCATGCAACAGCCCATTTCCAGATTCGGTATAAGTTTTTAAAGGCTCTAAAAATGGAAGTTTGTTTTCATCAGGTGTTTGCCAGTCGTCGAGAAGGATGCCTCCCGAATCGCCTAGATTCGGATTCCAGGCCCACCATATCCAGCTTATCCCCTGTTTTCCCTCTAGTGGGGTAACATTTCCGGCTCCGTCGAAATCACCGTTTAAGTAGTTTGTGATTGCCGACATCCATAACTGGTCGTCCATCTCTGTAAATTTGCTGCCGAATTCACCTAACAACACAGGATAGGACTCCGTTTCAAAGAGATAGCCCCAGCCATTGCTAAAGTGTGCTGGCAAGTTATCAGGATAGTACATGTCGTTATGCCAAGGTTTTTCGTGGATGGATTTGGGGTAGTCGTGAGGAGAATAGACAAGTTGATTCGGCACTTCAAGGATGATCGGGGCATTTCTAACCCCAATGAGGTTACCGCCCCACCAATACTCTTCACCTTGGTAGAATTCAATTCCTTCTACGATTATCAGCCAATGAGGATGGATAGAAAGAATAGTATTGCCGACCTTCTCTGCAGCACTTTTCCAATCAGTTTCTTCCTCGCCCTCACCCCAGGAGGCTTCTCCATGCGGTTCGTTGTGAAGGTCGGCGCCGATAACAGCAGGAGACTCTCGGTAACGCTCTGCTAACATGGCCCAATCTTCGATGAAGCGTTCTTCAGGATAATTTTCTGTATACCATAAACCATTCTCTGCAGCGCCGACGCCTGCTTCACTCCGGTGGTGATCGAGGATGATCGCAAGATTGATCTCGCCCGCATAGGAAACAATCTTATCTAAGATTTCAAGAGGTGTCAGTCCCTCCAGATCAGGATTTTTCTCAAAGTCAATCCCGACAGGAAGGCTTCCCTCATCGAACATCTGATTGCTATAGGGAATCCTGACGGTATTAAACCCGAGAGATTTCATCTGATCGAGCATCGAACGATAGGAGCGGATGTCTAATCCTTGGGGAACATAATGATCGGTTTCAAATCCAAACCAACTGATCCCTTGAATCCGAACGGGAGTTCGTTCGGCATCAACGATCTGGTTTCCCTCTGTAGATAACGGAGCAGATAGAGCAAAACCTTCATGGGCATGAAAAAGAGCAATAATTAAAAAAAGGAGTGATTTAATTAAATTCATTATTTTACATCGTTTCATTTAAAATCATTGTATCACATTGGATGATTTTTTGCTTTAATAAACGCAAAAGCACCTCGACGTGCAAATTTTTATCCCTATTACGCCCCATATCCAGCGCGGTCCATAGCTTTTATTAAACGCAAAGACACGAAGACGCAAAGGAGAAAAAATAGGATAGACAGGCATACGCATCGGTTAACTCCTCTTTCTCCTCCAAATTGCTAGAGTACAATTGAAACACAGAGGCACAGAGGACACAGAGATCAGGATATTTTCTCCCCCTCTGTGTTCTCTGTGCCTCTGTGTTTCTATCCTGTTTTTTTCTCCTTTGCGTCTTCG
The DNA here is from genome assembly GCA_020051075.1 of Parachlamydiales bacterium. Taxonomy (GTDB): domain Bacteria; phylum Chlamydiota; class Chlamydiia; order Chlamydiales; family Parachlamydiaceae; genus JAGVJP01. The sequence continues at coordinate 64,445 of JAGVJP010000012.1, read as the reverse complement.
TGTCTTTGCGCCTTTGCGTTTAATAAAAACTATGGATCACCCTGCACAAACCCATTTTGCCGCCACGCTTCGTAAACGGCAATCCCTGCAGAAGTGGCGAGATTTAAACACCGTTTTCCTGGCATCATCGGAAGTTTGACGAACTGTGAGGGCCACTTCTCTCTAAAAAGAGGGGGTAATCCATCCGTTTCTGATCCGAAGATCAGGATTGCATCCGAAGGATAGGAGACTTCTGTATAATAATGCTTTGCTTTGCTTGAAAAGAAATAAAATGGGGATGTTGTCTGCTCTAAATAAGCCTCTAAATCATCGATAAAAGAGACATCGACTCCTTCCCAATAGTCGAGTCCTGCACGTTTGAGCCAGCGGTCTTCAGTTCGAAATCCCAGTGGCTTAACCATGATGAGGCTGCAGCCTGTCACAGCGCATGTTCGGACAATATTCCCAGCGTTTTGAGGGATCTGTGGTTGATAAAGGATGATGATCAATCTTGAGCTTTGCTTCTTTGGGTTAAAAAAAGTAAATGCGCGGCTTTCATTCTAGAAAGCACGCGCATTTAATGATCGAATGATCAATTTCTAAACTATTTCTTCACTTCTGCAGGTTTTGCAGAACTTGTCGTAGAAGGAATGACCTGTTTAGAAGGCTCGATATCCTCTTCTTCATCTTCTTCAAAGAAGTAATCATCATCGTCGTCGTCAGTAGAGCTGTGACCTTTGCCTACAGCTCCTGGTTTTTTCGCATCGTCAGAATTTGCCTTAACAAGATCGATATCAAAGATCAGGAGCTCATTTGGAGGAAGCTGACCAGACGTGCCATATCCAAGATCTGGATGGACGAATAGGCGTCTTTTTTCCCCTTCCTTCATCCCAATAATCCCTTTGCTAAAACCTGGAATCGTCTGATCGAGAGGGATTGTAATTGGACCTCCCATTTCTTCAGAAGTGCCAAAAACAGTCCCATCTTGGTATTTCCCAGTGTAGTGGATTTTTGGCGATGAGTGGGCTTCAACAACAGGACCTTTCCCCTCTGTGAGGATCATGTACTGCAATTTATTTGGCTGAATTTCAATGACCCCTGCTTCTTTCCCATTTTTGGATAAGAAATCGTTAGCATTTTTCAGATTTGTCGTCGACATCTCTTTAAAGGCTTTCTCTTGGACTGCAGCCATCATCTCTTCGTATTCTTTATCAGATAAGGGAGAAGGCTTCCCTGCTGCACCATCGCGAATGCCGTTAATAATCCCTTCGAGATCAAAGCTTAGGCCAGGAGATTGGAGATTCCGACCAATGAAATTTCCAAAAGCTTCTGATAATTTTTTCATGTCAATTTGATCATTCTTCTCAGCAGGAACAGCTTTCTCTGCAGCTGAAGAAGGCGTAGAACTCATTTTTGTTGAGTTATTTGTTTTATCGTCAGCCTGAATCGTTGTCATCGTTAAGGCGAATCCAAGACATGTCAGGACTAACAATTTTATATTCTTCGACATAGGTTTAACCTCCAGTTTAAAAGAAAAAATAAATGTATGGAATCGGAACAATTATGTCCATGAAAAATCAGAATCTTTTACAGTAATGCCCAATTCTTTGAGCTGCCGTTTAGAAACAGAGGAAGGACATTCCAACATTAAATCGCTAGCTTTCTGCGTCTTAGGAAAAGCGATCACATCTCGAATATTGTCTGTTTGAGCAAGGATCATGACGATCCGATCCAAACCAAGGGCGAGGCCTAAGTGCGGCGGGGTCCCATAATTTAACGCTTCAAAGAAAAAACCAAATTCTGTTTCTGATTCCTCCGGGGTGTAACACAAATACTCAAAAATCTTTTTCTGAATATCGCTGTCATGTATCCGTTGAGACCCTCCTCCAATTTCATATCCATTGAGAACGATATCATAACCGGAAGAACGCATTTTCAAAGGCTCTACATCGATGAGGTGGAAATCGTCAGGATTAGGCGAAGTGAAGGGATGGTGTTCGCTTTGGAGCTGCCCCTTTTCTTCATCCCAGCTGAATAAAGGAAAATCGGTGACCCATAGGAATTCATATCGAGAAGGGTCCATCATCCCTCTATCGCGAGCTATTTCCCTCCTCAGATGATCTAAAGCTTGGTTCGTTCGAGCTGGCTGATCGGCAATCATAAAAATCAAATCACCGTTCTCCATCCCCATTTCTTCGATAAGTTTTTCTTGAATCGCTTCAGGGAAGAATTTGACAATACTGGAATTTAGTCCTGTCTCTTGATATTTGATCCAGGCAAGCCCCTGAACCCCAAACCTGCCAACAAACTCCGTGTACTCATCAATAGCTCTTCGAGGGGTGTCAGCGCCTCCTTTTACACAGATGCCTTTAACAATCCCTCCTTCACGCAATTGTTCGAGGAAGACAGAAAACGAAGTCTGCTCCGCGATGGCGTTGAGGTCATGAAGTTCCATCCCAAAGCGCAGGTCAGGGCGGTCAGTCCCATAGTTTCTCATACAGGTTTCATGGGTCATTCTTCGAAATGGGGTGGATATCTCAATCCCGGTTTCAGAAAAAATCGATTTGATCAACCCTTCGACAATGGCTTGGATGTCTTCTGGAATGCCAAAACTCATTTCGATATCGATCTGGGTAAATTCAGGCTGCCGGTCAGCGCGCAAATCTTCGTCCCTAAAGCATTGTGCGATCTGAAAATAGCGATCCAACCCTGAAATCATCAGAAGTTGTTTGAAGATCTGCGGCGACTGCGGAAGCGCATAAAATGTCCCTGGGTGAATGCGGGAAGGGACGAGGTAGTCGCGCGAGCTCCTTCAGGAGTCGATTTCCCCAGCAATGGTGTTGCAACCTCAAGAAAGCCGTTTTCATCCATATAACGACGCGTTGCCATCATCGTCTTGTGCCGAATCAACAGATTTTTTGCAATGTCGCCACGGCGAATATCTAAATAACGGTATTTTAAGCGGAGCTCTTCATTGACGTCAATTTGTTCATCGCAAATAGAAAATGGCGGTGTCTTTGACTTGGAGAGGATAGCGATCTCTTTGACGCTGACTTCGATCTCACCTGTTGGCAATTTTAGGTTTATCATCCCTTCAGCGCGGTGGAGCACTTCTCCAACGATGGAGATGACCCATTCGGCTCGGAGCTTTTCTGCTTGACTGTGTGCCTCAGGGGCTAAAACAGGATCAAAGACAAGCTGAGTGATGCCGTAGCGGTCGCGCAAATCGATGAAGATGAGACCTCCATGGTCTCTCCGGCGATTCACCCATCCCGATAGGGTGACGGTTGAACCGATGGCGCTGCTGCGCAAAGCTCCGCAAGTGTCCGTTCTTCGATAGTCATGTTTCATAAAATTTATCCATTGCTTGTTGAATATTTTCCAGACGTTTTGTTTGCATTAGGTTGAGAACAGGAATAAGCTCTTTCATTCCGATTTTGATTTTATGTCCTGTCACCATCTCTTTCACTTCAACCTCTTGCTGCGTTAACTCGTGGTCGCCAACGACAACGACATAAGAAGCTCTGATATTGTCAGCATATTGCATCGCTTTGCCGATTTTCTTTCCGCTGAAATCCATCTGCGTCGCTATGGAGTGGTTCCTCAGCTCATGAATCCAACTGAAGCAAGCCGCTTTGGCCTGCTCTCCCAAAGGAATCAGGAACAATGTCGGATGCGTTTCTTTCGGTAGAGGCACTTCTTGGTTGATCATCGTTTGAATGATCCGCTCAATCCCCGTCCCAAAACCAAAGGCCGGCAAGTCCGGACCTCCAATGGTGGCAAGCATGCCATCATAACGGCCGCCGCCGCCGATGCTATTTTGTGCGCCTAACTCCCCTGCAACGAACTCGAACACAGTTTTATTGTAGTAGTCTAATCCGCGGACAAGGGAAGAATTAACTTCATAAGGGATGCCGATGACTTCAAGGAGGTGCTTAACCTGTGCGAAATGGGTTGCTGCATTGCTGTTCAGGTGATCTAAGATCGATGGTGCTTTGGCAACGATTTCCCGATCTCTGGGATCTTTTGAGTCTAGGATGCGAAGAGGATTGATTTCCAAGCGGTTTTGGCTATCCGGAGAGAGTTCTTCCCGATGTGGGGATAAGTAATCTTTCAAAGCCTGCCGATACGCTTCCCGGCATTCCGGCTCTCCCAAAGAATTGATGTATAGCTTCAGATTTTTTATTCCTAGCCTCTGGTAGAGGCTATAGAGGAGGTCGATGACTTCAACGTCTTGTTCAGCAGAGTCGTTTCCAACTGCCTCAACACCAAATTGATGGTGCTGACGGTAGCGTCCCGACTGTGTTCTTTCATAACGAAACATCGGCGCAATGTAAAACAGCTTCTGAAAGGGGTTGGATTGATGGAGCTGATGTTCGACGAAGGCGCGCATGACTGGCGCCGTCCCTTCAGGGCGGAGCGACATCGAGCGGCTCCCTTTGTCCTCAAACGTGTACATCTCTTTGGAGACAATGTCAGAAGTGGCTCCGACACTGCGCAAGAAGAGCTCAGTCCGTTCAAATATTGGGGTACGGATCTCTTGAAATCCATAACACCGTGCAACTTCACGGATGACCTGTTCGACGTAAGCCCATAAATATGAGCTTTTCCATAGTTCCTGAGGATCTTTCGGGATGATATCAAACACTCCCGGTGCACTGGGATATTTCATAGACTGCCTTTTAAAGAATCATTTGCAATGAGTCGACAGTATACGGAAATTGAACATTTTCGTATTGTCCTTTTTGGGGTGTGCTCCTCTCCATGCCCGATTGTCCCTTTTCGTGCCCGTGCCCATGCCCGAATTGCCTTATCGTGACGAGCCCACACTATTCATGGAAACAACACAGAGAGATAAGAGCTCACCCAAATCATGGTAAACAGGATAAGCAGGATCGCAAGCGGCAGGATAAGCAAGATGATGGAAAAGGATAAAAATTAAAAGAAACTCACTGAAAGGAAAGCTCTCAGTGAGTTCTTGAATACGGCTCTCTATATAGGAGAGCTCTAAGAAAGGACAATCAGTTGATTAATCGTCGCTTTTACCGTTAAGCATTCTAAGAATTCTCAAGAATAGATTTAAGCTGTCTAGGTAAAGACCAATAGCAGGGTTGATTGCATTAAACCGTTCTATTGGCTCTTTTCTCGCTGCTGAAACTTGCGAATCATCTAAAATACGCTGAGAGCTTGCCAAGAAGCATCCACAGAAAAGCGCGAACCCTACATAAAGTGAAAGACGATCCACTCCATAGGCAAAAGCTGTTTTCGGGAAAAACCAAGCCACGAAGCTTGCTACAGATATTGCTGTCAAACCGCCAATTAAAGACCCTTCCCACTGAAGAAAGCTCTTATCTTCTGCTTTGTAAGCCATAAATGATAAAACAGAACCAAGGCCTAATGTAATGACTGCTGCTTGTGCAATGATCGTTTTGTCAAGATGACAGATTGGAGAGATCATCAAACCCATTGCTGCGGTGAAAAGACCATAACAAACTTTCTGTCTGTCAGAATTTGGTTTAGACAGCATCGCTGTAATCATTGTACCTATCGCGCCGACAAACACGCCGAAACTTGCTAAGCCACTTCGGAAGAAGATTTTTGAAATGCCAGTGATATGCGCAACTGTTGCGACTCCAGCAGTGACTGCAATGCCTCCTACGACATACTTATACACTTGCTCAATACGAGCCTTGACTTGAGGTCCAGCAGCCATATTCGTAAAACGCGTTGTTGATTTGTCTAAACTTTCTTGACCTTGAAAGATCATCCCTTGCTTGTACATGTATGCAACAAGGGCTGCTAATGTCAGCGCACTGCCTGTAAACATCCAAGGCGCGGCTGAACTGATAGATGTATTATGAACTGCTCTTGCCACTTGTGTTGCGTTTGCAATTGTACTCATTGTGACTCCTTAATTTGATTGTTTGCTAAGTTCTTAGAAGCCAATCTAAGGACTTGCATTTTTTCTATAATAAATTTACGGACATATTTTGATGTAATTGATACTTCGAGAAGAGTCTAATGTATTAGGTTATTATTTTGCAAGCGAATTTTATTATTGCTTATACCATCATATCGATTTTTGGTATGATAAATTCTTTTTACAGAATCACTAAAAAGAAAATTTAATCTTGATAACACCCATATTTTTTTTATATAACCTGGAAAGTCTTGTGCCGCCCTTTCAGGGTCGACTCAAAAGATGTGGGTACAAGTATGGCGTGTAGGGAGCTCCGCGACCGGAACGTGGGGTTACAAATTAATCAGAAGATGCTATTGTATTTGCTTAGCATTCATCCAGTCAAGGAGTCATTGTCATGATCAGCAGCGATCAATTTTCAATTAATCCCATCCATTTTTTCGCCATCGCCTCGGACTGCAGCCCGATACGCAAAAAAGAGGACGTTCCTCCTCCCAAGTCCCATCGCTTGCCTGTGACGACTCAACTGACGCGCGACTCCTCTTTCGCAGAAGTCGCTGCAGGTTGGCATGAAGAGGGCCTTGCCTTTAACATCGACGTGAACGAACCGCCGCTAGAATCTTGTTTTCCTGATGTTGAACTTGGTGATGCTGTTGAACTTTTCATAGACACGCGAGATCTTAAGACCAGTGGATTTAACACCCGATTCTGCCACCACTTTTTCTTCTTGCCGCAGCTGGTGGATGGAATGAATAAAGGTGAAAAAACCCATTTCCGCACCGAAGACAGCCATCCCTTATGCGATCCTCACTTACTGAGTTGCGGCGTTAAATCCAAGAAGGGGGGATATCTGATGCAGATATTTATTCCTTCAGAATGTCTATTTGGATATGATCCCAAACAATTTGACCGACTTGGCTTCACCTACCGGATTAGCACAAGGGGGAAGAAACGGCAACATTTCTCCGCCGTGTCGTCAGATTATCAGATCGATCAACAGCCTTCGCTATGGGGATCGCTGAAATTGTTAACACAGTGAATGGGGATCAAATCCATGATGAAATTTACAGACTCTCACGAATGGGTTAAGCTTGGTGAAAAAAACATTGCTCGGATTGGAGTCACCGACTACGGACAGAAGCAGCTAGGCGAGATCGTCTATGTCGAACTGCCTGTGATCGGCAAAGTCGTCCATGCAGGGCAAGAGGTTGCTGTTTTAGAATCTACTAAAGCTGCCGCTGATATCTATTCCCCTATCTCTGGTGAAATCGTTGCAGTCAATACACAGTTAGTTGAAAATCCTGATCTGATCAACCGATCAGCAGAAACGGAAGGATGGATCTGCACGATTCGTCTCATTGATCCCAAGGAAGTCGATTCATTGATGGATCACACCGCCTACACTCTCACCTTTTGAGGTAGAGGTATTTAACCACCATCCGCGCGACAATGATGCTCAATGAAATCAAAATAAAGAGTCCAAGAGCAGCATAAATCATTTCAATTTTATGCTGGTTAAACAGAGCAATGATTTCAGATCCCCATTTCTGAGCAAACACCATGCTGACTGCAACGAGCAGTAAGTAGACGCATAAAAAAACAAAACCCAAACTCAGCGTCATATAAACCTTAGATCTAAAATCGCGAAATAGCGTTCGAAATGACCACCCTCGATTGAGGCGCCGGTAGGCATAGCAAGCAAGCCCAAAGAACCCGAGAAATCCTCCGATCAAAGATAAATAAATGAATATAGACACGAACGTCTCCGCATATCACAAAACACCAGTTTTAAGTTTTTAGCTCTTTACATCAAGGAAAATTGATCTTCTACACATATCCTTGATAACCAGAAATCTATTTCAAAAAAAGGGGGGGTATTGTATGTGTGGGTTGAATAGCAAAGTGAATGATGCTGAGCTCCTTCCCGGCTGTTTCATGGGAAAGCTCACCTCAACAGAAGGAGGTATAAAATGGTTTACACCTGGATTATCTCTTTTTACATTACTTTATCAACAATCCTTGTTTTCGACTCCGCTTCATTGCAGGCGGGTTCTTATCAAACACTGCCGACAAAAATATCTCGCCTGCAGTGGATGAAATGGGCAGACCGTTCAAAGAATGGTTCGGTTTCGCTTTATCTCAAAAAGATCAGACAGAACCGTTATGCAAAAAACAAACGAAAATTTAACCCAGTGATCCAAAAACCAATCAAAATTGTTAATGTCGATAAACAAGTTGAAAACAAGTTTCTCACATTGGACCGTTCTCACATCACTTCAACTGCTCCTCTGGACACCCTAGCAGCCCCGCTCCCTATTGATGAGCAAATACCAGAACGATATCAGAAAGATGAACAAGTCGCAACGATTGAGCATGAATTGCTGGATTTGCAAAACCATTCACCTCATTGGAATGAACCTAATGAACCATCGTTCTTGATTGAAATAGACAAAGATCAACAAAAACCAGCTAAAGAAACAGTGAAGCAACATACTCCTGATCTCAGCACTGATTTCGCTCTATCAGACCTCGAACAAATGCTAAAAAATGTCTCTTGTACTCAAGAAATGGGTCTTGTAGAAAAAACAAATTCTGTTATCCAACCTCATCTGGTCAATGGGAAGGGTGTTTATCTTTCTGTCTATGATGATCGACAAGAATCATTGGCGCCTCTTTCTCCTATCCCTTTTCTTAAGGTCTCTTCCCAATCAATATTTAATTATATTGAGGATTTAGGTGTGATTTTTATCCCCATCGATGGAACATATCTGATTAAATATGGCTTTTCAGGGGATGGCATGCATTGGGGAGAGGAGTATTCTTCAGTTCAATTGACGATCAATGAGACGACGATTATTCCAAACAGCACGATAACAGCTTGCCAAGAGGGGGTCATGAGCTCCCACTCCATTATTCTACCCTTAAAAGTCAACGACAGGGTGAGGTTGATCAATTCCACTCCAACAAATAGTTTAACGCTGTTCCAACCAACTACTGGTGGTGTGACAGCTTATTTAGAGATGATTTTATTAGAATAGCGATGAATATTTACAAAGACACTGATATTCTCAGAATAGTATGAAAACCATGTTAAAAAAGCTTTGGCTTTACTCTTATTTATTATTTTTTTGTCTGAATGGCACGCATGAGCAGCTGATTTTTGCTCATGCTCATGGAGAAAATCAAACCGATGTTTCCGCACACTATGTTTTTGCCTATCTAAAAAAAGTCCCATGCTTGCCCTCTCCCCTTTTCAAAATTGCTCCAGGAGATTCTATCACCTTCTTACGAGCTGATGTCTATGATGGATTTCGTCATACGGTCCTCCCTACAGATATATTTACAATCCCTGAAAAAGGAGCTTATTTGATCTCCTACGGCGCTTCTGTTAGAAATCCTGGAGCAGGGATTGAACTGCAGGTCAATGGCTCAGCGGTCCCTGGAAGTTTCGTCTCTTTTCAAAAAAAATGCAAATTCACGGAGATCTCTATTATTTTAATGTTAGAGCAAGGGGATCTTATCTCTTTGAGCAATCCTGCTTTCTCCCCTCCCCTAAGATTAGTGAACCCGGACATCTCCCCTTTTACAGACGACGATGTCTGCTACAATGAAACCACAGAATATTGTGCCTCATTGATGATCGTTCGGATCAGTCCTTAGCAACAAAATAACTATTGAAAAATCATCAACGAATACGTATGGTGAAAAAAACTAACTTTCCAGAAACATCATGGATATCCCAAATTTCTTTCTTCAACTTGTCATTATCTTAGTTGCCGCAAGAGTTTGTGGAGAACTTGTCGCTCGCTTTGATGTTCCTTCTGTGATAGGAGAGCTACTCGCAGGGATATTAATCGGCCCTAGCCTCTTCAATCTCATCGAACCAGACGCCACAATTAAAATTTTAGCCGATATCGGGATCGTTTTGCTCTTATTTGAAGTTGGTCTTGAAAGCGATTTCACACGGCTGACTCAAACAGGAATTAAACCATTCCTCGTTGCCATCGGCGGAGTCATCCTCCCTTTCGTTCTAGGATTTCTTATCAGCTATAACCTGTTTAATTTGAGTTTGATCATCTCCTTATTCATTGCAAGCACCTTAACAGCAACTAGCATTGGCATCACCATTCGTGTACTGACCGATCTTAAGCGTCAATCAAGCGATGAGTCCCAAATCGTCTTAGGAGCTGCTGTGATCGATGATATTATCGGAATCATTCTCCTCGCTATGCTGTACGAATTTACTTCCAGCGAAGGAATCCAGCTGTTAAACATCGGCAAGATTGTCATTTTCATTGTTGCGTTCCTCATCTTATCTCCAATAGCGGCTAAGCTCATATCTCATACAATAAAGTATTATGAAGAAAAAAGCGCTATCCCTGGTTTAGTGCCTACTATGATCGTTTCACTTATTCTGTTTTTTGCTTGGATAGCTCATGAAGTTGGCGCCCCAGCATTGCTAGGAGGGTTTGCAGCTGGCTTGGCTTTATCCAAGGGATTTCTTGCTCCTTTAGACTCATACTTGAAAGATAGCCGTCTCTTTGCCCACCATGTTGAATCGCAGATGAAACCGATTATCTATCTCTTTGCCCCTATTTTCTTTGTGACAGTAGGGCTCTCATTAAATTTACGTGAAATCGACTGGAGTTCACAGTTCATCTGGACGTTGTCCCTTTCGCTTCTCTTCGCTGCTATTTTGGGGAAATTGCTATCAGGTTTTCTCATGTTTAATGAGCGGCGGTGGGTGAAGTGGGCGGTAGGGCTGGCGATGATTCCACGCGGAGAGGTGGGCTTGATCTTCGCTGAAGTGGGCCGCACTAAAGAGATCTTGAACAATGACCTCTACGCCTCGTTGATTATTGTGATTGCAATCACAACGATTTTCACTCCGATTGCGATGCGCTATTTTTACCGCAAGCTCCCTGACAACGAAAACATCGTAGACAGAAACGAAACTTCCCAGACAGGATCAGGATAGGCAAAACTGCAACTTCCCAGCATAAAAAAACAAGATAAGCAAGATCGCTTCGCGGCAAGATAAGCAGGATGTGTATGGGATTGGGCAGGATAGTTTTAGATTGAATAAATATTCCATCTTACATATAATGACATAATGGGTAGTATGACATTTTAAGAGGTGGAGATGGACACAATTTCATGCAGAGAAGCTAAAGACCACATGGCTGAAGTTCTCAATAAAGTTGCCTATGGTCATAAACGTTATAAAATTGCTCGCCACAAAAAAGCAATGGCTGTAATTATTTCTATTGATGATTGGGAGTCAATCGAAAAATTGTTGCAAAAACTTGAAGATGAGGAAGATATTCGAGAAGCTGAAATAGCCTTAAAAGAGGTTGATGAAAAGGGATCCATTCCCTTTGATGAAATGAAGCAGAAGTCTGGCCTTATCAGCTTGAGCTAAGCTATCGCCCCCAACCAATTTTTATAAGCGCACAGGTTCTGATCAACATTCTTTGGGCGGAAAAGCGAAAGGGGGCTTTCGCACTCCAAACGCTTCGCGTATCCAATAAATCGTTTTGAATACGCGAAGCGTTTGGAGTGCGGAAGCCCCCTTCCGCTTTTCGATGGTCAATTTTGGCAAGAACCTGTGAGTTGATAAAAGTCTGTTTTCGGCGAAAGCTAGCAGATTTGGTTCGGGCTCGACTTCTGCAATTAGCTCTAATGGGTAAGCAAAGAGGAGAATTTATAGCCATGGGGGAATGTTCTTCTTCTTTGCGCCTTTGCGCCTCTTTTGCTTCTTTGCGTTAAAAAAAGGGAGGAATAATTCTGGATCAAAAAGATAAGGAGGAGACTAGAAGTGGATTTGACTACAATCACCACCTTATGTTAAAAAATAGCTTTACTCAAGGAGAAACCTATGAAAACAGGACGCTTATTCTTTTTTTTATTTTTATTGGTGTTAGTGTGCCCCAAGACGATTTTTGCTCTATCGGAAAGCAAAGCTGAGAAGCGTTTGATGAAACTTCATTCCAAAATGACCCTCATACATGGTTCGTTTGCCGAGGAATATCCAGAGCAAGTCATGGCGGTGATGTTCATCAAAAAGAATGATCGTGTACTCGAGCTTGGGGGGAATCTAGGAAGAAATAGCTGCATCATCGGTTCCTTGCTTAAGAAATCCAGCAATCTAGTCGTATTGGAGAGCGATTCTAACATGGCTAGGCTGCTAAAAGAGAATAGAGATCATAATAACTTGTTCTTTCAGATTGAAAACTCAGCCTTATCCAAAGTGCCTCTCATCCAATCCGGCTGGAACACCATACCAAGCGCAAAAGTTATTCCAGGATATTTCAAGGTAAATACGATCTCTTACGCTGATCTTAAAAAGAAACACAACATAAATTTTAATGTTTTAGTCGCTGATTGTGAAGGAGCCTTATACTATATTCTCCGCGATGATGAAAGTATCTTAGACGATATCAATATAGCCATCGTAGAAAACGACCATGCTGATTACAGCCATTATGAAGAGGTCAAAGAGAGATTCCTAACGCATGGTTTTCAGCCTGTATACACAAAAGCAGGTGGTTGGCTTTGGCCTCCATGTGATGAAGTGTTTTACCAAGTATGGCAAAAGGCTGGAGCTTCACGGTAGCCCAGCTTCAGAGATCTTGAAGTTATGATAAAAATGCTAAGGACTGTAGACATCTACCCAATGCATCATACACAATCGATTTTGCTCAGTTTTTAGAGAGGCAGTTAGCTCGGTCATCATTTTTTAGATAAGCTTGATCAACTCGGTTTGGCTTTTCGGGAAAACGTTGCCGAAGGAGCCCATGTTCTACCATAGGGGGATCTGTTCCCAGGCCTGACGGCCCGTCTCATGCCTGGGGATATTCGGCCCCAAATAGCGAGCCCTGTAAGGGCGGCACAAACTTATGGGTAATAGGATGGGGGCACGGGCACGATAAGGACTTCTGCAATTACCTCCTTAGGTCCTTGAGGTCCCTTGTCCCTTTCCTTTAGGTCCCTTGAACGCATACTACAATCCATCAAATAAGAATAGCCCTGACTAATTTAGGCCTAGTATGGAATGTATTTCATTATTTTTTGGAGTGGTAAAGTCAAATACCATCAGCAATTGTGGATGACTGAAAATCTCTTCTTCAATTCTTGAAAATTTCTCACCTAAACGTGACAAATGCCCGATACACCCTATACAATCGATTTGCCTAGCGTTTAAAAATAAATATCGCACCCTCAACACAAGCAATAACTGCGAATGCGACAACAGCTTGATGATTTGCTCTAGAGCTTAATCTCGAAGATTCCTCCATATTCGCCAGTTTCTGGTCTATATCTAGTTCAAGGGTCTTAATTAGTTCCCCAGCTCGAAACTTGTTCTTCAATGCGAAGTACACTAAACTTCCAGCTATTGCCAAAGCTGCTAAACGCATTCCGAATTCAGTTAAAACGATCTTCGCTATCGAAGAAATAAAAGTATTTTCAGAAACTTTTAAAGAGCTGATTCTTTCTTGAAACCTTAAACAAGAAGAACCAACGATTGAAAAAGAAAGAGACATAAGAACCCTCATTGTTCACCTTATAATATAACTACAAGTTACAAGCATCATCCATGAAAATAAGGGAGCGTGAAATGTGAGTCTTGATGGACTCGAACCATCGACCCCCTCATTAAAAGTGAGGTGCTCTAACCAACTGAGCTAAAGACTCTGATGACCCCAAGGGGATTCGAACCCCTGTTATCGGAATGAAAATCCGGTGTCCTAGACCTGACTAGACGATGGGGCCAGACATAAATTGAATCTGAGATTCAAATACTATTCTGACTGAAACACAAACGAACTTTAACCTTCGTTAAAGAGGACTAATCTTATCTAAAGTCCCTATTTTCTGCAAGTTCAAAATGAACCGCTAGATATAAAAGTAGTAAAGTCTTCATTTCGAAGACTTTACACCACGCTTTGCTTAAATGGTCGCAATCTCTTTTTCTTTCTTTTCAGAGAGCTCCTCAGCATCTTTACAGAATTTGTCTGTTAATTCTTGTATCTCTTTCTCCCATTTTCTGACGACATCTTCCCCGATTTCATCCTTTTGTTTTCGCACGAGATCATTTGCTTCACGTCTGATGTTGCGGATACTGATTTTAGCCTCTTCAAGCTCTTCATGGCAGGTTTTTGCCATTTTTTTTCTGAGCTCTTCAGTCATAGGAGGAATTTTGATCCTCACAATATTGCCATCGACAATGGGCATGAAACCAAGATTTGCCTTCTCAATCGCTTTGCCTATCGTGTTCGTGATCTGAGGATCAAATGGAGTAATCAGGAGCTGACGAGGCTCTGGAGTAGAGATGGAAGCGACATCTTTTAACCGCATTGAGCTGCCATACACCTCAACCGACACATGTTCAACCATTCCAGGATTGGCTCGTCCTGTGCGGATATTCCTCAACTCATTTTTAAAATGCTCAATGGCTGCAACCATCTTAGCTTTTGTTTGATCAAGAATACTCATAAACACTCCTTCTTAAATATCATCAACAAGAGGCCGAATGGCCTCGATCCGGTATAACACCTTCTTCATTGACCCAGGTCCCTTTTTCTATTTGGGTAAAAACGTCATGGATGGGCTCTTCCACTAAGCGCTGCATGTTAAACACGTAGATAGGAATCGAGCTGCTCCGACAAAGCGCTACAGCAGTCCCATCCATGACTTTTAACTGCTCTGCAAGAATTTGCGAATAGGAAATACAATCATATTTTATTGCGTCAGAATGTTTTAACGGATCTTTGTTATAAATCCCATCGACTTTAGTGGCCTTGAGAAGAACATCCGCGTCAATTTCCACGGCGCGAAGCGCTGCAGCGGTGTCGGTGGTGAAAGAAGAATTTCCTGTTCCACCAACAAAGATGACAACAGTTCCTTTCTGCAGGTACTCAACAGCGTTCATCCAATTGTAGGATTCCGCCACTTTAGGACACTCCAAAGCGCTCATCAAACAGACAGGAATCTTTTTTTCTATTAAAGCTTGCTGTAAGGCTATTCCATTGAGAATTGTGGCGAGCATCCCCATATGGTCGGCTGGGACTTTGGGCATCCCTGTTGTTTTTAAATCAATGCCGCGGAAGATATTGCCACCTCCAATCACCACACCCAATTCGATATTGGCTTCATGGATGGATTGGAGGTAGCTTGCGACTTGCTGAACAGCGAGAGGATTAACTCCAAAAGACTGCGACCCTAAAATTGTCTCACCAGACAATTTCAGCAATACTCGTCTAAAGGGAGCTTTCTTCTCCATATGGCTAGCTTACTGACCAGTAAAAGAAATTAGAAATCACTAATGGCTTTCCGACTTCTTTTGCTCGTTTAGCGACTAGTTCTCCAATATTTAGACTGTCGTCTTTGATATACTTTTGACGAACCAAACAGACGTTGTCGTAGAACGCACCTAATTTCCCTTCGACAATTTTCTCTTTGATATTTTCAGGTTTGCCTTCGATTTGACTTCTGGCAATCTCTTTTTCTCTTTCGACAATGTCATGAGGAACCTGTTCAGGCGAAAGATACTCGGGAGAAGAAGCTGCGACCTGCATCGCAATGTCTTTAGCAAGCTCTTCTTCACCTGATGTCCCTTTAATTTCTACAACAGTAAAAACCTGACCTTGGTGAGAATAAAGCCCAAATGATACTTCAGGAGATTTCTTGAAAGTCGTGAAACGTTTGATCTGAATATTCTCACCGATTGCCTGAACAAAGGTTGATCGATATTCGTCGATCGTCAGTGTCGGTTCTTTAGAATATTTTTGCTGTAAGAACTGCTCTATAGAGGAAGGGTTAGCCTTCGCAACTTCTTGAGCAATGTCTTCGACGAATTGTTTGAATCGATCGTTTTTCGCCACAAAATCAGTTTCAGCGCCCACTTCAACAATAGCGATCACACCATTATTTTCTGCGCTGCCAATCATGCCTTCTTTAGTTTCCCGCCCTTCTTTTTTTACAGCGGAGGCAATTCCCGATTTACGCAAGATGGTAATAGCCAATTCGATATCGCCATTGGCCTCTTCGAGGGCTTCTTTGCATTTTCCCATTCCGACACCAGTTCTATCACGCAATTCTTTAATCAAAGCTGCACTGATACTAGCCATGACTACCTCCCTTCCTCTGGTGATTCTTCTTCGTCGCTGGCTGCAGAATAAGCTGCTGTTGCTTGCTCTTCTTCCTCTCCCTCTTCTTCTTCCCGCTCTTCTTTACTTGCATAAACTCTAATATCGTTTTTCTTATCGATAATGGCTTTAGCAAGCGCTTCAATGATGAGTTTAATGCTTTTCAAGGCATCGTCATTACAAGCAATCACATAGTCGATTGGGTCTGGATTGCAATTCGTATCGACAAGGGCCATGACGGGGATTCCGAGCTTATTTGCTTCAGCAACAGCTAAGTGTTCTTTGCTTGGGTCGACAACGATAACAAGACCCGGAGGCTTGCGCATTGCACGTACACCAGAGAGGTTTTTGTCTAATTTGATCTGATCTTTTGAAAGAAGGGAAAGCTCTTTCTTTGTTAATCCTTCTCCGCCAGTGGAGATCCGTTTTTCGATCCGTTCAAGTTTTTTGATAGACTGCCGAATTGTCGACAAGTTAGTCAACATCCCACCAAGCCAGCGTTCACAGACGTAGAACTCGCCGCACTGTTCGGAAAGGTCCCGTATCACGGCTTTAGCTTGTTTTTTTGTTCCAACAAAGAGGATTGATTTATGTCTGGCAACGACATCGCGAACTATTTCAACAGCATTGCGAATCTGTTGGAGAGTTTTTGCAAGGTCGATGATGTAAAGGCCGTTTCGCTCTTCAAAAATGAATCTCTTCATTTTTGGATTCCAACGGCTAGTCTGGTGCCCAAAATGGGCTCCGGCTTCTAACAGGTCTTTAATAGACACTGAAGTCACATGGGGTTTGTTTTGCTGCTGTGCCAAGCCTTGTCCCTTTCTATTGACGACGGCATCTCACCTAAGTGAGATTTCGGTCTTGGTTAAAAATATTTGTTTCTAGAACAACATCTGTGTTGACTCCCTTTATGAGTGATCAGTAAGGGTAGCCAGCTGGACGTTGATAGCGCCTGATCAGAATCGAACTGACACTCGTAGCTTGGAAGGCTACTGTTCTACCATTGAACTACAGGCGCATATGAAAATGATGACAAATAAAGGTGCATTATCATCGATCGGCAAATTATTTGCAACGACTGTCTTGTTTTTTTGAAAATTCCTGCAAAAATACAGCAGCCCAGCATAAAGAATTTCGAGCAATGAGTCCGACCATGTAATTACCCTAAAATGATAGAACCACAGAGGCACAGAGAACACGGAGAGGGGGAAATGCACAGGCCTTTTTAGAATGGTTTTTCAAGGCAGTTGCGCATTACCCCCTCTCTGTGATCTCTGTGAACTCAGTGGTTAGACATTATGAAGCTTTAAGGCGGTGGGTTGGGGAGCTGCGATGAAGACGAAGATGAGGATGAAGAAGATGAAGATGACGAAATTGGGGGGTGTGAAAGCCGTTGAGAGCGCAGAAATTCGATTTGTTTGTGCAGCTGCTTAGCCAGAAACTCTTGAGTGAGCTTAGCGACTTCTTGTTTTCGTTCCTCAAGGGTCAAGCCACGTGCATTCTGCAAGTCGTTGTCAACTATCAAAATGGCTTTAGCCTTCGCTACAATGTATTCCGCAGCCAGCCTATTAGGCAAGTCTAAGGGCTGTTGTTCTTCTTGATTTAAGAAAAAACAATGTAAATCTGTAGTAAGCTCTCTTATCAAACCCAATGGGAATTCAACTCTTCGAGCTCGTAGAAATTCTGAAAGTTGAATTAAGTTGAACGAATATCGATATTCCATAGTTATCTCTTTAGTCATCTCAAAAATTTCAAGAGGGGTCGCATCGAGATCGACAGCCACTTTTAAAAGCGTATCGCGCGCTCTTAAGACATTGGCATGAGCTTCGCTCCAACGACATGTTTCTAGAGCTGTTATCCTAGCCTCTTTATCCTCAGGAGTAGCATCACTTTGATTAATCCGTGCTTGTTTACGGTCTATTTCCTTATTCCAAAAATGGCTCGCCTGTTCAATCTCTTTCTCAACATCTCGAGTACTTATCCTCATCTTAAGTGCAAGAGGCATCGGTTTATTTGCCAGCGGTGATTGAACCCAAACCGGATCATTTGACATCGACACAAAACCGGCAGGAAACGTCTTATCTAAATCAAACTGCTTCCAGGAATACAGGATTCCTAATCTCCCTGCCGAGGACTTTGAGATCAGTTGATTCCCTTCATTCGGGTCCCAATTTGCGAACGCAATATCTTCATAAATACGAGAATAGATCTCGTCATCCAATTTTTCAGTATGTATAAATTCAACCAGATGAGGACGTCGGCCTGGAATAGCTGTCATCCATTCGATTAAAATCCCCTCTTTCGGCGTCGGGTCTACTGCTATTTCTGAACCAGCAGGACGATAGTTAAAATGCGGATGTTGCGCTGTCACTAACACGCTATCCATCGTCCCCGCTCCACCTAATTTACTCACAAGATTTTGACGAATGTCGGCAGTTTCTGAAGGGAGTCCTGGCTGCACTTCTTCCAATGGTTTCAATGCAAATCTTCCACCCGGAGCTTCATCATTTGGTTTGAATCCTCCAAGAATTCTCGTTTCTTTCTCTATCTTCCCACCTGGTCCAGGAACATCGACATCAACCCTAATGATATAGATCCCTGTTGTTGCAACTGTTCCTGCGATACCGGTCTCACCGAAATATTCAGGGGGACGGCGAGATAATGCAATGTTCACCATTTCTTGAACGATGGCCGTTCGAAGTTCGGAAAAGGGATTTGAAGGTCTTGGCGGCCATTTTCCAATGTTGATAAACTCTTGAGCCAAATCATGTATCATTTGTTGTTTGATATCTAAAGGGAGCGCTTCTACCCAACTGCTAAGATTTTCCATTTTATCAGCTGCTTCTAATATTGCTCTGTTGCAGAGTGCTCTCTCATTTCTGAGCTCTGTAAAAGAGATGCTATCAGGATTCACCTTACGAACTCTTTCTAATTCGTAGTTCTCTAATGCATTTATTTGTAAATTGATGTCTGCTTGTATTATCTCGATCTCTCGGAGCAGTGCGCCCACTTCGTTCTGTTGCAAAATTCGAGTTTCTAATACCCCTTGGTAACCTGCAATGGCACGGAGGTGTTCTTGTTGAGATGCTTTTAAATTGCGAATTTCTATAGCCAAATTCTTGCGCTCTCGTCGTTTTTTTATAGATATGCTTAAGAATGCTTTGCCTTTTGATGGGCTGGTTAACTTGTCAAATTGAGCTTGCTTCTCTTGAATTTTGATTTCATCATTCGCATATCTTTGTCCATGATCAAGTATTGCCTTTCTCGCTTCTATTCGTTGCCTGAGATCGCTAACGGTGGCAACTAACTTCATTTCTTTGTCCGTTAATTTTTTCATCTCTCCTTTAAGTTTTTCTATGTCAGCAGCATCATTTGGAGCAGGGTCGATTTTACTTTTTTCTCTTAAGTCATGGATCGTTGGTGTGTATTTCGCTCTTGTTTCACGTATTAGGGTTAGATCTTTTTCTTTAATTACTAAGGCTTTACCATCTTCTTCGATCCCCTTTGAAAGCTCTTCGGAGTCAACCGATTGAATTTCCTGGGTATAAGCTGATTTTACAGCTTGTTTGACGGGTAATCGCATCCGGATATCTCTGATTACGTTCTCTTTTTCTGTAATTATCTGACGACTTTCTTCTAATTTGGCACCGAGCTCTGGGTCTTCTCTGCAAATTTGAATAAAGGCTTCATTCCTTGCCTGAATAATTTTTTCAACGTCTTCTTTTTTTGATAAGTTGCTCTTTATCGAATTGAACAGTTCTTTTAAATCTCGAAACAGCTTATTACCCGCAATCTGTAGGCTTAATTTATTCGAGATACTGGAGACTTCTGAATTCGGCGGGAGAGGACTAAGATGTCCTGAAAGGCTTGAACTTGAACGTGAGCGCTCAGCAGAGCTGGAACTCGAGCTTGAGGATAATACAGAAGAGATGGACGCTGGAATCGGAGAGGGAGGATCATTGACAGTCACTGAGGAAGCAGTATAATCCCCTCTTAATAAAGAACCAGGCAGCGCTTGAGATTCCTCAGTAGTGAGGACTTGTTCAAGAATCGGTTCTGCTGCAGGAATTGAACTGGAAGTGGCCTCTTGACTTGGGATTGGAGTAACATTACCAGGAGAACCACTAGAAGAACTGATGCTCATATAAACTCCTGTATAAATAATTAACACGATTTATTAATTACATTATACAAAAGTTTTTTTAAACAAATCAACTAATTAATAATATCAATTAGTTTTTATATTTAAATCGTTGTCTTTTTTGAAATACAATTCATCTCGTGATAAATTCCACTGTTTTGAGCAACTCGCCTCTGTATCTTCACTAATGTGTTTCACAGCTTCGGTTGTCAAACGACATAAATTACATATTTCTAGTTTTATCGAATTAGAAAATAAGTTTTTTAAATGTACGGGATCGATTGATGCATTTCCTTTAAAATAAAATAACGAAACGTTTTCCAAAGAAGAAAATAATTCATTAACAGGTTGATGTGTGATTGAACTAGAAATCCCATTGATAATGAGTTTTTCAAATTGACTCCCTCGTTCAGCGAGAGCAGAAAAGCCTTGATCTGTCAAATTTTCCGTATGCCACAAACTTAATTTCTTAAGATTGGTGTGTCTGTTGAGAATATAGATTAGTTGAGCATCATTTAGAGGGATAGAGAGCTCTAATTCTTCTAAATTTGCTACAGGTTCAAGCCCTAAAAGAAATGATGTGACGTCTTCTGCATTAATATTTGGGGCCAAAAATATAGAAACACTTGCTAGTGTGAATAAAAGATCGGGATCTTCATTCAAGCGCTTCAAATCCTCGCCAGTGATTGTTGTCACTGGAGCGTCCGACGAACCTTTGATAGACAGTTCGCAGAGATGTCCTCTAGAGCTCTGACATTTCGACAACAGATTTTCCCCAGGAAAACCTTCCGTCAAAACTATTGAAGATAGCCTTTCTGCCTCTGTATATTCTCCATCAAGCAATCGAGCTGCAACTATTTCTGTCTTGTCAAAATTTGGTAAACCTAATGGTCTAAAACCGACTTGCATCATAAAACACCCTCATTAAAATTTTGTTATTTAAAAATTAAATCATACTCATAAAATCGATATATGTCAATAAAAGTTCATAAAAAAAACCACCGATTGTTAATCCACTTCGTATTTCTGTTTAATTTCGCGCCATTTTGCAAGGATTTGCGCGGCAAGAGGAGCGGCCTCTTTGCCGTATCCCCCATAACGGAGATAGACAACAACAATTAGCTCCGGCTTACCAAATTCATCTTTAAGCAGTAAGGCCACGCGATTTTTATCGTCTGTAGGCTGAAAAGCAATGCTCCCAAACCAAACATGCGTATAAATATTCGTTCCGTCATGCAGATCGAGGTCGATGATTTCAACCGACTCGGAGGTACTCGTTTTACCAAGGAGCTGATCTTTAAATTCAGAAAATTGCCTTGTTGCTTCGGGATATTCTTTATAGAGCCGCGATAAACTTGTCATCCCTTCCTGATGGGTCCGCAAACTCACTTTTTTTAATGCTCTGAGGAGAATTTGCCGGATGATTTCAGGCATTGGAACCTTTCTTTTAATCACCACAGGAGCAACGTTCACTTGGTTTTCCTGGTTCCCGGCCGCTGTCAATTTAACAATTTTTGGCTGGATGATTTTTCCGCCATTTGCAAAGGCTGCAAGCATCACTGCTGTTTGCAAAGGGGTCACAACAAGAGTATGCTGCCCAATGGCCATCGCATAGAGCCCTGTTCGATTCGACGCTAAATCTGTTGGCACCTTCCCACCGATTTCACCGGGCAGATCGATGCCTGTCGGAGCCCCATAAGAGAAGAGTTTAGCAGCTTTAGAGAGGTCGTCGAGGTTTTCCAAACATTCGGCTGCGACGAGAGAAAAGTATGGGTTGCTTGAAACTTCTATCGCTCTAGTTAAATCCATCCTCCCATAGTTGGAAGAAACGCTTCTAGGCAAACGCCCCCCCTTATAAAGCTGCGGGATAGGCCTTCCATCTTCTGTATAGCCAACATGACGAACTTTACCTATATCATAGACTTGATCGACCATGACCAGTGGATTGAGATCTTGAGGGGAGATCACCTCTCTTTTCAACTTTTTGAACTGCTGAATTAAGGCTTCATAGGCTGTGATGAGCTTAAAAAGAGAGCCTTGAATCGACGCTTGACGATAAGCATAAGAACGACCGAAGCCGAAGCCATAGAGAGGATAAAACGCTGCTGCCAGATCTTTTTCTAACGGCTTTTTCGCCCCTCTTAAACCGCGGTAACGTCCCAACAAAGGACGGGTCAATTCTTCGTAGCTCCTCATCGTCTTCAAATAATCGATCGCCTGCTGCTGACTGAGCCCTTCTATTGCATGCTGCAAAAGCACGCTCGAAGCGCTGTCAATAGAGTCTTCTTCTGTATTTTTCAGATAATCATAGATTAAATTCCAACTGTTGTGATCCCAAAATTGCTGAAACTGCCTTCTCTCTTCTTGATCCAAATAATCTAAATAGGGTTTTGGAAATGTCTTGGACTGTTTTTCTTCAAGACGTTTTGTCTTCAGAAATTCTGTTTCATGCATCCGCCGCCATTCTTTAAAGCTCTCTTGATGGTGCTGTTCTTTTACCTTCTCTCTCTCAGCAGTTATGACAGAGATCAGAGCCCCCCGCTGATTATGGTAATCGGCCAATGAAACTTTGCCTTTGATTGCAAGAAGTTCAGGAGAAAACCGGTGATGATCTACTGAAAGGCGGCATAAATCGACTAAAAGAACCTTGTCATAGTTTTGAGGAAGTGACTGAAAATAGACATTGAGTTCTGAGAGGAGGCTATTTTTTGTCATGCTGTCGACTTTTTCTAAATCTGACAAAAATGTTTGTTTTTCTATTCCCTTTAACGACTCTCCAAATTGCTGGTGAGGGTCTTCGCAATAGAAGTGATTTAAGATGGCGTATAGGTGTGTCGTTGGACTAAACGTCATCAATTGATCGATCAGCAGTTGCAAGCGAATCGCATGATCCAGCGATTGAATTTTGCCTATAGCCCTTTTGAGAGCGCTCTCTTCAGGCAAAATGAAGGCAAGGTAACTCTGCCAAGTTAGAGATCGCTCTTCATCATAGAACTGCTTAGACGCCTGATCGAACCGTTCTCTTTTAAGAGGTTGCTGTTGATCCCAGAGAAGCGCCAGATACCGGTCATTTTCAAACCAGCGGTTGATCTGAATTTGCTTCTCTTTGAAGTGCTTCCCCTGGCCGGTAGCTATGAAATCATTGGGATTGTACCGAGGATAAGAGGCCAAGGCGACGACTTCTCCGGTATCTGGTATCATTGCCACGATCGCCCCTCCTTTAATCCAGGGCTCCTTCAAAGCAATAACAGTCTTTTTAATCGCCGTTAAAGCTGATTTTCTTGTAATACGGAGCGATTCGTTTTGTGCTAAAAGCTGTTCAGCATACTCTTGCAATTCTACCGATAGACTCAGGAGCACCCGATGACCTGGTTGAGGAGCATGTGATCCTGGGAGTTCCCGCAAAAAGTTACCTTTCGGATCGGATTGATAGCTTTTTTTGCCATAACACCCCCTCAAGCGATCTTCATAAAATCCTTCAACGCCAGTTTTTCCTATATAATCATGCATAGAATAAGATTTGGCAATCAACTCACCTAATCGCCGCCGAACTTGCTCAATGGTCTCACCATTTTCTGAAAGTTCAGAATCTTCTATCTGGTCATGATCGGCAATCAGCTGCTCAAGTGCTTTGATTTCATGTAGAATTTTTTCATATTCCACTTTATTGATCGCTCCCATGTATCCGATCACATCAGCGGCACTCCTGCCATGAGGGTAATAACGGCGCGGAAGTTTTCGCATATGGATACCCGGCCAATCAGCTTCAATGATTTTCAACCGGTAGTATTCTCGTTCGGACAGCTCTTTTTTTACCACAAAAGGGACGTGAGAATAATAAGAGGCTTTAGAATGGATCAGATCTTCCAACCGATTGGAATCGAGGTCCAGCTCTTTCCCAAGCATAAGAGCTAGATCATGGATATAGGCTCTACGCTTCAATATTTTAACCTTTTCACCCATGCTATTGGTTTGCCAACTCACCGCAGGAATGTCCCGAATCTGCGAGTATAGCAGCGTCGCTTCATAAGACACTTTATTGATTGCAAGAGGGAGATTAAATCGATCGCGAATGGTTGCCCGTGTTGCAGGTTCAATGACTGTTTTTCGTTGCGGTTTAATCGAATCCTCTAGGCGTTGATCATACTGGATGACGGAGAGATGCCAAATACGGACGACAATCAGAAGCATCGCAATCAAGATCAGATGCAAAATGAGGTTGGCTTTAGATGGAATGTCGTTGTGATGTTTCAGCATTTTTTAAACAAGATGAACAGGATAAGCAAAAGGGACAAAACAAGATAAGCAAAAGGGACAAAACAGGATAAGCAGGATCGCAAGCGGCAGGATAGGCATGATAAGAGGAGAATTGAGGCATATACTGAACAAAAAAATTACCTCATCTTTCCTATCCTACCCATCCTGTTTATCCTGCCGCTTGCGATCCTGCTTATCCTGTTTTGTTCCTTTTGCTTATCCTTGTTGATTTACTGTGCGTGTTTCTGTTTATTTCGAGGTTGAGCACTGGCATGGCTTCGGACACTGGCATGGGCTCTGGCACTGGCACGAAGTCGAGCACTGGCATGGCTTTGGGCATTGACATGGACTCGGACAGCAACACTTAGGAGAATAATTCTCAGTTGGCACAACAGGCAAGATTAGACGAGAGGGATATTTCTCTCCCACATGCAAAACATTTTTAGCAACCTTTGACTCTCCAGAGTTCGCCCCCAATACCCCTACGTTAAGATTTTTCTCTAGGCGAGGGAAATTAGAGCTGCTGACGGATAACCGCACAGAATGGCCTTTAGCAAAAACCAGGCTAGTCGCTGATAAGTCTATGACGACTTCCGTTGGCACGCCCGGCTTAAACTCTCGAGCTTCTCCTGTCAGATAACACCGCGTTCCTAAGCGATATCCTCCTTCAGTGATGAGAACGCTCCGGCCATCTGGGTAAACGTCGCACAGACGGACCACAACATCGGTATCTTTTTGATCTGAATTAAAATAAAGGATAGCTGAAAGGGGGCCTGTGATCTCCATCTCATCGGAAAGCGGTTCAGTCGTAAAGACAAGGATATCTTCTCGTCCTTCGATGCTCCGCTGGTCTTTCGGGCCGGATTCTAAAAAGAGATTCCGCCCTCCTATTGTCGAAATTGTGTTGTGGGGATCATACTTATATGACAACTGCCCTGCTAAAGAAGGGTCACGATGTAATTTGTGATCCGAAGACAAATAAAGGGAAGTTCTAGTCGCTGGAACCGGCCATACATCTGAAGTTTTCCAACGATTACCGCTGGATGGAGTTCCGTCAAAAGGGCCCATCACATAATAAATCACAGCAGGAATCTTCTCCATGCCGTTGTCGACTCCCTTCAAATAGTAATCGAACCAACGCTTTGGCAAAATGTCAAAGGGAGGAATCTCTCCATTTTTTGGGATTTCAAAATCACCAAAATGAGTTGAACGAGGCCAAAAATGAGTCCAAGGACCAATAATAAGCTTTTGATGACCTTTCGCTCCCTCACCTCCTTCGTATTGACGAGAATAGAAAGCGTCCAATGTCCCTTGCAAAAAGGTATCGTACCATCCTGCGACGAAGAAACCGGGGACTTTAACATGTTCAACAACATCTAAGGTATTCAGCTGTTTCCAAAAATCGTTATAGAAGGGACGTTGACAAACGTAGCTGAGAACCCCTGTATCGCGTGCATAGTATCCAAGCCATCCCTCAGCTTGATTTTTTAAGAGCTGTCCCCCAGAAAATATCCCGTGATGGTATAAGCTGGAAGCAGCAAAAATAACATATTGGCACTTGAGAGAGGGCGGTTGCGTTGGAGCTAGCAACAGCTGTGTGATTCCCAACGCGGAAGGGCCCCAAGTCCCTATTTTCCCATTAGTGTAAGGGCTTTTCGCAAGCCACTCTACCACATCATAGCCATCTTGGAGCTTCCCCCATGCATCGGAAACAAAAGGCAATGTTTTGCCTTCCAAATCTTTAGCACTCCGCGTCTCTTGAACAGCAATCACATAACCTGCCTGCGCCAACTCAAGGATCCCTTTCCACGATACATCTCGACCGGAAGGACTTCTGAGCAAAATGCAAGGTAGGCCCCGAGAATCGGGAGTAGGGAGATAGAGATCTGTTTGCAGCTCTGTACCATCCCGCATTGGAATCATCACTTGTAGATCAGGCTTTAGCTCCTCTGAGAAAACAGGACAGATGGCTGAAAGCAAGAAGACAAGAAACACAAAGTAAGCGTTCCCGAGGGTCCAGGCCTTCCAAAATGGTGTTTGAATGGATGAGATGGGAAGAAATCGGCGAAATTCATAGTTTTTTTCTATTAATGAGCAGATTTTTGAAGCAAATCGCCATTCAAACCCATTTGGGAAGCGCTTACACCCTCGGGAACAGTTACATAGAAAGCCTTTCATGGTCAACCCAGAAAATTATGCTTTAGCGACAGCACGCGCAGCTAAACGCGATTTTGTTCGACTTGCTTTGTTGATTTTATAGACACCCACTTTCACACATTTATCCAATATGCTGTAAGTTTCATTCAATTTTGCAGTCGTCGCTTCTTGATCCCCTTTGCTTATTGCGTCATCAAAGGCCCGGATAGCCGTGCGTACTCGAGATTTGTAGATCTTATTGTTCAAACGTGCTTTGATATTTTGAAGATTCCGCTTCTCAGGAGTCGGACGTTTAACTTTCTTTGGAGCTTCTTTTGCCATTGTTCCTCTAGGGTTTAATGTTGAAAGTGCCGATTATAATGCAGAACCGTTTAATTCGTCAATTTGTACTTGAAAAAAACTTTCATTTACAGCAAAATACAGCCATGAAATTTACTGCTACCGAAGAGTCGAACCTGTTCGATTTCCTCATAAAATCTTTTCCTTCGAGCTCACGAAATACACTTCGCTCTTGGATTAAAGAGGGAAGAGTCCTCATTGATGGAATACCGATAAAAAATTTGAGCGCTCAGCTGCTTGAAGGCCAAAACGTTGTGATTGGACAGCGAAAAAAGCTGTTGCCATGCGGAATCGAAATCCTCTACGACGACCAAGATCTTGTTGTCATCAACAAACCTTCTGGGCTATTGAGTGTTTCTGCTGCTTTCGAGCAAGGGGAAACTGCTCATGCTTGGCTTAGAGCCTATTATCTGCCGAAAAGAATCTACGTCGTCCATCGCCTAGACCAAGATACCTCCGGCGTAATGATGTTCGCCCTCAACCGAGAAACTTGCGAAGCTCTCAAAGAACAATTTGAAAAACATTCGATTGAACGGGCATACACTGCCGTTGTTGAAGGAAATGTTGTCAAAAAGGGAGGGACCTGGCAAAGCTATCAGTATGAGGATAAACAATATGTTGTTCACGAAACAGAAGATGAATCTTTTGGCCGCTTAGCCATCACCCATTTCAAAACAAAAGCTTCCTCAAGAAGGTATTCCCTCTTAGAACTGACTCTTGAAACAGGGAGGAAAAACCAAATTCGCGTTCATTGTCAATCGGTTGGACACCCAGTTGCTGGAGACAGAAAATACGGCGCGAGGACAAATCCTATTAAAAGGCTCTGCCTCCATGCCCACTTGCTTGCTTTTAAACACCCGACTAAGAAAAAGCTCCTCCGATTTGAATCCCCTCCTCCCGCTGAATTTCTCCGTTTGGTTTCCACACAAACTGCCCCTAAGAAATGAATGAAAATCCAATACCCATTTTTTGGCAAAAAATAGATAAATGCTATGGAAAGCGTTTGATTTTTTTACCAAAATAATCTAATATGAAAATAAAGGAACCGACATGGGATTCAAACCCCTCGACGAAAAAATTTATCTGAAATATTTGAAAATCGTTGGATGGAGCATAAAGAAAGGTTCTATCGACTATAAGCTTTATGATGATAAGCAACAATTTGTTTGTGCTATAAAGATAAGTCATGGAAAAAACACAAAAGAAGAAGTTGTGGCAATGAGTGTCCACAAAACAGCGAAGGAATTCAAGGAAAGAGGGTTAGTATGGCCACCAAGAAAGAAATAAAAGAACATTTAATAATAGCATTAGAAGAATTAGGACAAATTGAACCTTGGTATGATAAAAGCTATAAAAGTTGGGTGTTCAGTCATCCTGCATATCCTGTTGAATATTCGGGGGATACAAGAGAAGAAGTCATTAAAAATTATCCTCTCTATCTTCAAGATTTTATCGAAGAAAGACTGAACGATAATTTAAGTGAATTGACAAAAAAGAAAACAATTGGACGAGGAGGCAAAAGAAAAGGAGCCGGAAGACCGGAAGGAACAAAGAAAGAACAAAAAAAACGTGTTTCACTTCCTTTGGATATTGCAGACTGGATTTCTATGCCCAATACAATCTCACATCTCCGCGCTTTAGGAATACCCACGCACAGACATTTTTAACATAGGCAGGTTTTATGTCCCCAATCATTTTAGAACACCAGCTGAAAAATGGTGAACTTCTCCAAGCCACCTTTTTGCCCGATCGAGGAATGAACATGATCAGCTACAAAAAAGGGGATATCGAAGTCATCGACCAGTCCACCCGATCCTTATTCGACGAACGATTTGCCGGATTAGGGGCACTGATCGGTCCCCATTTCCACCATCGAAAAGAAGAGGTGATCCCCAAAATTGACCATGAAGAGCGCTTTCCCCACATCGCCCGTTTAAAAGCTAAGGGGATCAAAGAACCGTTTTCTCATGGAATCGCCCGCTATGCCCCCTGGAAAGTCGAAACGACCAAGAACAGCTTCAAAGGACAATTATCTGGGAAAGACCTCTGGAATGAAGTTTCCCTCGCTTCCCTAGAGGGACAAAACTTTGCGATGAACTTTGTAGGGCATTTAGAAGAAACCGGCCTATTCCTCACCCTCTCAGTCGTGAGTGACACTGCATCTTTAGTGGGGACGCATTATTACTACCATCTTCCTTCTGGAAAAGGGACAGTGACCAGCGAAGTGCAAAACTCGCTGATAAAGGAAGGAAAAGAAGAGCCCATTCCAGCAGAATGGGGATATGATACCATTCATCACCGGCTTGTCTTCGATTTGAAAGAAGAAGCTGACTATAATTTTCATTCTCACCCTGATAGTCTGAAAGGAAAGATCGTTCTCGATGCTGAAACCTATAAGCTTCACGTGAACTATGACTGTCCATGTGCAGAAAATAGCTGGCAGCTCTATCATCCCAAAGGAGCGTCTTTTGTCTGCATTGAACCGATCAGCGCACGCGATCCTAGGCACTCAAATCTCACAGCAAGTACAATTAGAATTCATATAGATATCGAAAAAGTAAATTAACTACTCCAATACAAATCCACAAAAAAATTACAACACAGATGGACAGGATAAACAAAGAACAGGATGAGCAGGATCGCTTCGCGGCAGGATGGGCAGGATAGGAAAGATAATGATGATAATTAGTAGAAGTAGATTTTAGAGTAGATTTCTATTTAATTTTTCTAAATTTGTTTTTCCAATTCCATCTTTCTTATCCTGCCCATCCTGCCGCGAAGCGATCCTGCTTATCCTGTTTTTGTCCTTTTGCTATCCTGTCCATCCG
This sequence comes from Parachlamydiales bacterium, assembly GCA_020051075.1. Taxonomy (GTDB): domain Bacteria; phylum Chlamydiota; class Chlamydiia; order Chlamydiales; family Parachlamydiaceae; genus JAGVJP01. The sequence goes on along the minus strand of JAGVJP010000012.1, from coordinate 34,676 downwards.
TGTTGTCACCCCCTTTCCCTTGCATTTTTCTCTGCAATCAACTATCATTCATCTTTTTAATCATCGAGGAGAAGGTGCATGAAGAATATCTTAAAAAATCATTACCGTTGGGTTGTTACAGCTCTTGTCTTCTTTATTACATTAGTCAATTTCATCGATCGTTCAGCCATCTCTTTTGTGATTGAATCTCTCAAGCAGGAATTTCATTTCACCGATACACAATTTGGGATGATCCTCTCAGCCTTTGGATTGGGGTATGTTCTACTGACTGCTTTTGGTGGATGGCTCGTCGACGTTTGGGGTGCCAGATACGCATGGTGTGCGGCAGCAATCTCCTGGTCTCTTTGTGTCGCTCTTCTCGGTTTTGCGGGCGGCTTTGGAGGCTTCATCGCTCTCCGCTTTCTTCTTGGAGTCGCGGAAGGCCCTCACTTCCCTGCGATGTCCCATACGATCAATCGATGGCTTCCTCCTTCCGAACGAGGCCGAGCTTTCTCCTTTGGACTAGTGGCCATTCCCCTCTCTTCTGTCATCGGCTCTCCCCTGACTTCTTACCTCGTCAGCGATTTCGGATGGAGGAACATGTTTTTCATTATTAGTGGGATAGGGATTCTCTGGGCCGTTGCCTGGTATTTTCTTTTTAGAGACTACCCTGAAGATTCCCCCAACGTCAGCCCTGCAGAAAAGCAGCTTTTAGCGAAATCATGCACAGAAAACCGAAAAAATGCCAAAACTCCCATTGATTGGCATTTTATCCTGACTCACCCGACCCTGATCGCCAACAATATTTCCTATTTTGCTTTCGGGTATATGCTTTTCTTCGCTACGCTATGGCTGCCTGGTTACTTCCTTACTCAGCATAACCTCGATCTTAAAAGCGTCGGCTGGTATCTGGTGATCCCCTGGCTCGTCGCCTCCATTTTTCTAAAAGCTGGCGGCTTCCTTTGCGACTGGCTCTACAAAAAGACTGGGAGTATGAGAATCTCACGCTCCCATGTCATATGGGTCAGTCAACTTCTCGCCGGCATTTGCTTTGTGCTTTTAAGCTTCACTGACTCCCTAGGGTTATCCATTTTTTTCTTAAGTTTAGGGCTCGGCTTCGGCTTCATGCCGCAGCCTGCATTCTTTAGCATTAATGTTGATGTCGCCAAACATGCTTCGGCATCTGCACAGGGAGTCACCTCAAGCTGCCTTTCCTTGGCAGGAATCTTGGCTCCCCTAGTGACAGGTTGGCTCATCGATGTCACGCAAAGCTTCCAAATGCCGTTCTTACTTCTGGGTGGCTTTTCGATGATTGCAGTGGTCGTCGTGGTTCTCTTCCACCACCCCGACAAAGAATATAGACGTTTAGTTGAAGTGAAGCCATGATTATCGGAATTCCAAAAGAAATAAAAAACCACGAATATCGTGTGGGAGCCACACCAAGTCTTGTGCGCCAATTTGTTGAAGCAGGCCATGAAGTCTGGGTGCAGGCCAATGCTGGAGAGAAGAGTGGCTTTGATAATGAGATGTTCTTATCTGTAGGGGCTAAAATTGTCGAAACAGCTAAAGAACTCTATGAAGCTGAGATGATCATCAAAGTTAAAGAACCTCAAGAAAGCGAGTTTTCTTTGCTCAAGAAAGGACAAATCTTATTCTGCTATCTTCACCTTGCTCCAGATCCCATACAAACTAAACATCTCATTGAATCGCAGGTCGTCGCCATTGCCTACGAGACTGTCACCGATGAATGCGGGCGCCTCCCTCTCCTTATTCCGATGAGTGAAATTGCAGGACGCCTCGCCATCCAGATTGGAGCGACTTATTTGCAGCTCAATAATAATGGCAAAGGGGTTCTCCTTGGGGGAGTCCCCGGCGTCGCTCCCGCCCGTGTCACTATCATTGGAGGGGGCGTTGCAGGGACTGAATCTGCTCGAATGGCTCTAGGACTTGGCGCTGACGTCACAATACTAGACAGGGATCTCAACCGATTACGCACCCTCGATTCTCTCTTTGGCCCTTCCCTTAAAACGCTCTACTCTTCTGCGACGTCGATCGAAGAATCGATTGAAAGGTCTGACTTAGTGGTAGGTTCGGTGTTAATACCTGGGAAAACCGCTCCAAAACTTGTTTCTCGTCCAATGTTAAAAAAAATGGCTCCAGGTTCTCTCATCGTCGACATCTCCATTGATCAAGGCGGGTGCTTTGAGACTTCACGTCCCACTACACACACAGACCCAACCTATGTCGTTGACGGCATCATCCATTATTGTGTGACAAACATCCCAGGGGCTTGTGCACGCACTTCTACACAAGCGTTGACAAATGCAACCGGCAATTACGCTTTGATGATCGCCAATAAAGGGTGGAAAAAAGCTTTAATCGACCATCAAGGCTTAAGGAAAGGTCTAAATGTCTGCTTAGGGCAATTGACCAATGAACCTGTCGCCGATGATCTCGGCTACCCTTACGTTCCCCCTGAAACGGTACTGGGATAACCTCCTATGCGCTATGTGATTGGGATCGACTTAGGGACAACAAATAGCGCTTTATCCTTCGTAGATACTCAACAACCTTCCCTTTCCATCCAACAATTTGCGATTCCTCAACTTGCTGCTGAAGGGAGAGTAGAATATTCCACAACCCTCCCTTCATTCTGCTATCTCATCGGAACCGGTGAGTGGGCGGCAAACACCCTTAGACTGCCCTGGAAAGAAGAAACCTTCCATTTTGTTGGACGGCTAGCTAAAACGGAAGGAGCTAAAGTTCCCACCCGCTTAATCCAGTCGGCAAAAAGCTGGCTCTGCAATGTCGCTGCGAATAGAAGAGACAAAATCCTCCCTATCGAAGCTGCAGACCTCTCTCAACGAATGAGTCCAGTTGAAGTTTCTGCTCGCTATCTCATCCACTTGAAAGAAGCGTGGAATACCTCCATCGCTAAAGGAAACCCTGAAGAGGAGTTAGAAGAGCAAGAGATCATTTTAACGGTGCCGGCTTCATTCGATGAAATCGCCCGCCATTTAACCGTTGAAGCAGCCACTCAAGCAGGATTCAGACATGTCACTCTATTAGAAGAACCTCAAGCAGCATTTTACAGCTGGATCTCAGAGCATGAAGCAGAATGGATAAAGCTTTTCCGCCCTGGCGACGTTGTCCTTATATGCGATATTGGAGGAGGAACAACAGACTTCAGCCTGATTCAGATAGAAGAGGATGATGGAACCCTATCATTCCAACGAAATGCTGTTGGCAATCACCTCCTATTAGGAGGCGACAACATGGATGCAACCCTCGCACACTATTTGGAGAAACAATTAGAAGGACAAGGAGCACCTGTGCTGGAGTCGGGTCAATGGCAGCAATTGCTTGCGCAGACCCGTGAAGCTAAAGAATTCTTATTAAGCCCTCAATCCTCCCCTGAACAACGCCATCCCATCGTTATCCAAGGCAAGGGGTCGTCGGTCATCAAAGGCAGTTCTTCGACATCGATTTCAAGAAAAGAGGTTGAAGACCTGCTTCTCAATGGATTCTTTAAGGACTACCCTCTCGAAGAAGCACTTCAAATCCATCGAAGCCGCGGATTTCGCACAATGGGTCTTCCATATGAAGATGAACCATCAATCACTAAGCATCTCGCCCTCTTCCTTCAGCAGTCGCATTTCTTAGAAAAAGAAAAAGGGATTGACTATATCCTTTTCAATGGAGGGGCGATCAAGCCGGAATCTTTTCAAAAAGCTATTCAAAACGCTATCAAGAAATGGTTTCCAGGTCATCCACTTCAGCGCCTCTCCTCAACAAGCTTAGACCTCGCCGTCTCTAGAGGAGCTGCCTATTATGGCAAAGCTAGCCGCGGCCATGGGATATCGATCAACGGTGGATTGCCCCGCTCCTATTACCTTAAAATCGATGTCAAAGAAGCTTCCGGATTCTCTTCAAAAGCAATCACACTCGTTCCAAGAAAAGCTGAAGAGGGATACCATTTTCGCTATGAGCACCCTTTTCAGCTGCGGCCAAATCAACCGATTGCCTTTCATCTTCTCACTTCGCATGTGCGCTTAAATGATAGTCAAGGAGATCTGGTAGAAATAGACCCTCAAGAAATGCAGTCGCTCCCCCCCATACAGACAATCCTGCGCTTCGGAAAAAAAACTGAGACAACGAGTGAATCAGAGACAATTCCCGCATTCCTCGCTGTGAGGCTGACGGCCATCGGCACCCTGGAATTGTGGCTTGAATCACAGAAGAGCAGCCATCAATGGATCCTGGAGTTTCAAGTCCGCTCAGCCTCTGGCCAGGCTGAGACCCCCTTGGACAGCCAAAAACCCCGTTCCGAAGAGATATTTTCGCAAGGGGAATTGGAGAGCTCGCAGCAGCTCATCCAACAGCTATTTCAAAGGGGCTCTTCGATCAAATCAGGACAAATCATGGAGCTGCTAGAGGCTCAAATTGGTCGACCTCGTCGCGATTGGGGACCCAATATTCTGCGAGAGCTTTTCTCCTCTCTTCTCAAAGCTGCGGCGCAAAGGAAATTATCCTCCGAACTCGAAGCTAGGTGGTGGAATCTTGCTGGGTTTTTCTTGCGCCCAGGTTTAGGCTATCCCTTAGATGACTTCCGGGTGAAAGAACTCTGGAAGATCGCTCTAGCTGACATCAAAACTCCTGCTTCTTCAGATTGCCAAATTCAGCAATGGATCTGTTTCAGACGGATCGCAGCAGGCCTCAGCAAAGGGCAACAAGCGCAAATAGCCAGCGACGTCCTCCCCAGCATCTTAGATAAGAAAACAGGACGATTTGAGGTTAAGAAAAAAGGGAAGCTCTATCTCTATGCAGAACAAATCAGGATGCTGGCTTCGTTTGAAAGGCTCGACCTGGCGATGAAAATCCGTCTTGGCCAAGGGTTGATCGACGAAGTCACTAAAGAGTCGCCTGAAGGGTACGAATGTTGGGCATTAGGAAGGATTGGCGCTCGCCATCTTCTCTATGGCTCTGTGGGACAGGTAATTCCAAAAGAGGTTTGCATGCAATGGATTGAATCAATCTTACGCGTTTCCTTCCGCCCGGAACTTTTGGAATCGATCCAATTTCTCCTCGGACAGCTCGGACGAAAAGTCGGCCAGCGTGAGCTCAACATCTCCGAACAGCTCGTCAACAGAATCTTAGATCTTTACCCCAATCCCCACCTCAGACAGCTCTTAACAGAAGAGCATGTGCTGACAAAAGAAGAACAAGAAGAGGTCTATGGAGATAAGCTTCCCACAGGATTGATATTAGAGATTTAATATCTACAGACAATAAATAACTTCCTAGCCATCATTTGGGTTAGAAGCTCTACAGCTATTTGGAGGTAATCATCCATAACGAAGAAGGTAATCCAGCTACTATGATGTAGAAAAGCCCACGCCCCTCGTCACTCATTTCAAAAAAAACAGGTTAAGCGAACTTTATAGAAAGGACAAGGGACCTAAAGGAAAGGGTTAAAAATTTTATTTGACTTTAACCAACGAACTCTATTATTCATCCAGCATACATCCTATGAAACGTTCATTGGATCATCAACTGAACGAAGAGAGTTTCTTTGTTTATTAACGCGAATAGTTAGGACATTTTTATGAGAAAAAATTGCTACGAATCGAGCCAGGGCCAGAAGTTTTTTAACCTATCTGATTTTGGCGTTTACATGAGAAATTTACTCCCCACTAGAATGCGGGGCCTCTTGACCTTTATGCTCTTTCTTGGAATGCTGTTTGTTGCTGGGTCAGCAAAAGCTGAAGTGATCTATGTCAATGTAAATAACTTGAATCCAGTCCAAGATGGCACATCATGGAATACAGCTTTTGTAAGCCTCCAGAGCGCTCTTGACGAAGCAGCAATCTCTTCCTCCAGATGCCATTCAATTTGGGTGGCCAAGGGGAGCTACTTCCCATCAGTAATCTATTCACCAAGCGGAGTTGTGGGAGGTGCTCTCGGTCTTTCTAACCCTGGCTTAGTGACATTCGACATTCCTAATAACGTTTCCATTTTTGGTGGCTTCAACGGAACGGAAACGAATTTAAGACAACGTAACCCAAAGAAGAACCAAACGGTATTGAACGGAGGCAGCACAAGTTGGCACGTTGTGACCTTAGGAAATGACATTACTCAAACTGGAGTCAACGTCAAACTAGATGGATTGGTCATCAATGAAGGCAATGCCAATGGACCGATAGGATCTAATCCTCTCTTTTCCCCATTCACTTTTGATCATTCCAGTGGCGGTGGTGTCTACGCTATTTTTGATTCCAAGGTTAGAATCAGAAATGTTCTGTTCATAAATAACAAAGCAGCGGATTTTGGTGGGGCTTTATTTTCCAACAATTCAGTGGTGCATATTGAAAAATCTCGATTTATCAGCAACTCCACTTCAGGCCCAAATGGAGGTGCTATTCAAGTCTTAAATTCATTTGAAACTTCTCCACACACCGCAACCATCGAATCAAGCTTCTTTGAAGGAAATCACGCAACTCTTTTTGGAGGGGCTGTTGTGGCTGAAGGCTCTATAGGGCATAGCGAATCTTTTGCAGAAATTAAAGGATGTACATTCAAATCTAATTCTGCTCAAGTTGGCGGGGCTGTAGCAATAGATAGTTTAAAAGTGAATGTCTTAAATTCCTCTTTTGAAGAGAATTTTGCTTCTGTTGCAGGTGGTGCTTTATCAACAACAAACGTCGTAAACACCTTTGTTACGGCCTTTGCTCAAAGTCAATTTACACCCTTTACAACAACAATCACAAAGTGTAAATTTATCCAAAATGAGGCTCGAGGCAATAAATTTTTACATGATATCCTGTTTGGAGGACCAGTGCTTTCTGGGATTGACTTCCCATTTGGTGGAGGGGCCATCGCTGTCTATACCAATGGCTACCTTGATGTGTACAGATCCAGATTCATTGGGAATGAAGCTCAAAATAGTCCTGGTGGCGCAATCTTGAACGGAAACTCAGCAGGTGAAAATATCATCGGCAGCGGAGCTGATGGCTTCATTGCAGAAACAAAAGTCACTAGAAGCATTTTCAGAAAAAATCGTTCTAACACAGAAAACGGTGGGGCTATTGCTTCTTTACCAAGCACTTACCCTTTCCCAACACCCTTGCCTATCACAGTGGATAGCACTGTCTTGGTTGCTGAAAGATCGACTTTTGCATCCAATCAAGCTGGTCTCAATGGTGGAGCAATTTATCTTAATCTTACCACTGCAACTCTTGAGAAAGATCGTTTCATACGCAATCGAGCCTCGTTAGGTAACTCGATCTATGCGATCAATTCGATCATCAATGGCGATTCGACAAGTCCCTTCGTAAAATAGTAAGAATTCATCGAATTATCTTCTATACAACAAGCCCTCTCGGTAAACTGAGAGGGCTTTTTTCATGTCAATATTTTCCTATGCCGCGGATAAGAGAATTCCCCCACTTCAAACGTTCTCTTAACCCAAATGTGGCTTCGCTAAGCCTTTGGAGCATCCAAACGACATCGTCACTCATAAAGTAACACTGGCTAAAGCAATTTCCCAACCATCCCATTCTGTAAAATTGACAGGATGGGGAGGATAGTGTGTTACTCAGTCATCTTCCGCTTTTGCAACGAACCAATTCGCTAAGATGTTTTTATTTATATAACACAACACTTTCTTAATTATAAATTAACAACTTATAATATATAATTACTATGTAATATTTAAACAAACACATAGTTATTGGTTTTATATGCAAACAGATAGTAATAATATTAATCCACCGGTGACAACATCCCCCCTAACGCCAGATGACACTCATCCCAGAACCACACCAACTATTGAAGCGAATATCCCCCTAATCGGGCAAGCAGCACTTCAAATAAACGAACAACCAGCAGCTGTTCAGCCTCGGCAACTTCACACCACACGCGTATCCCCGAGAGGGAAATTCATGAGCTTCCTCGAGAGAATTACCAATCGGGTGGCGATCGGTGATGAAACAGCTCGCCAGCGCAACAACTATATTCGCAGCATCATGTTAGATCCTATTGAAACCTTAGGTCTTCGAATCAATCAAAATTTCTTCCATTGGGAAGCCTCTGAAATTCAATTTTCCAGTGGAACCCCAGCAAGGGCGTTGGAAGGAATTTATTTTAGCAGCACACATCCGAGGTCAGCCTCGGAAGCAAGCACAAAACAAGCGATCCTTCTCTGCACGGGAAGCCATCAGTCTTACGAAAATTATGCTTTGCCCATGATTCAATCTTTAACAGAAATGGGACACGATGTGATGGTGTTTAATTACTCTGGTTTCGGTCGAAGTGAAGGCAGCCGTACAGAACACCATGTCTATGAAGATACGGTGAATGCTTTCGACGAAATGCAACGACAAGCAGGAACGAGAGGCATCCCACCAGCTAGAACCAAAGCCATCGGCTACTCCTTAGGGGGTGCTGCAGCAGCCTATCTGGCAACAGAACGTAACGTTGACATCGTCCTTGACCGAACCTTCACTAAAGCATCGGACGTTGCCAATGTCCGTCTGAAAGAGATGAGAATCTTTAAATTCCTCCGTCGCATTGCACAAGCCGTGTATAACCGCATCACAAAATTTGACACGTTATCTCGGCTCCCCGAGCTCAGAGGACGATGCATGATTGTCAAAGGAGCTCAAGACATCACTCCTACCATTACTCAAGAAGTCATCAACAATCAACCGAATTTCTATCGATTTACCCATTTGGAAGTTGATGTGGAGCATATACACCACTCTGTAGGTAAGAGAATTTTAGAGGATGTTGATTTCAGTACTAACGGAAACCTCCCAGAAGGGTTCGAAATCCCAGAAGATCGTGGTGAACTGTGGTATGGCGCTGCACGGCCCTCTTCTCCTAATGAGCCCAGTGCGCAGGCAGGACACCGTGCGGCATTAGATAACTGGCTTCGGGTAAATTAGTTTTATTAGAGATTTAATCGCACAAAATGCTATTCTTCCAAGAACCCCTTTCCCTTTTCGTTATTAATTTTGGAGATCGATTTTGTGAGTGTATCTCTTCCGGATTATCTGCTCCCATTCCACCGCGACGCTGAAAAAGCGATTGAAGATGGACTGGTCAAAGATATAGAGTTTTCAGGTCCGACTTATCAAATATTGATCGAAGATCCTGCCTCTCACGAAGAGTTCTGGGTATTTCTACAGCTAAAAAACCAAGGAGAAATCAAAGATGCCTTCTGCTCTAAAGAAGAGATCCACGACACCTTGGGCTGCTTACACCTGGCAATCGCCTATTTGAGCTTATTTCACAAATCTGAACACCCACTCCATCAGCGTTTTAGTCGCTCATTATGGAATACCCTCTGTTCCCTCTTCGAAGACCGCTTGGGCGACAGGCTGGACATTCTCCAAAAATCGAGCCAAAGTGGCTATTCCTGCCACTCGAAAATGGGGAAAGTGATCTTTTCTCTTAACCCCACAACAGCTGAGGCAGAACAAGAAATCAAGCAGATCCTTCATGACAGACAGACTGAAACTGAAGAGACCTCTTTGAAGTTTTCAAATTTATCTTCCGAAGAAATCCTCTCTTGGCGTCAAGGAAAGCCCAATCCCCAGCTCCGTTATCAACTTTCATTCTGGTGCGACATCGCAAAATGGCTCATGAAGAAACAGGAAGCTGGTGAACTCTATGCCATCTCTTTTCAATATGCTAAAACTGACCTCCCAAATTGGATCCAAATCGATTTTTCCGATCTTAAAGTAGGATTTTATCTCTCCGAAGCAAATCTCCCGCTGATTGTCGAGTCTCTTTCAACCGTATCTTCTCCACTCAAGGTCCACAACAACATCCAAACAAACATTGAAAGCATCTCTTATGATAAAAAGAGTCATGTTTTACACGTCCACCCCATAAAAAATCGAAAAACTTATCAGCCTTCTAAGACAAAATTAGCCCAAACGATCAAAATAAACGGTTGGGTCTATGTTCCAGGGGTAGGATTCTATGCCGAAAACCAACACGACCTGCTACAAAATCAAGAGATCTATGGAGACGAAATCGCTTATGTGTTGACAGAGTACCCACGCCTCATCGCCAGCCTATTGTCTAACTGCACGCTCTATCGAGATGAAATCCCTTTGTCTTACCATCTTCATTTTGATGAGCATTGGAATCTACATGTCGAAGCATACCTATTCGAACCTGGCGACCTCTCCTCCGGAGACTCGTGGCTCATTGGCAAATGGGCTTATTTAGATAGCGATGGATTTTATCCACTTGACAATGTCCGCTTTGAAGAAGTTGAAACGGTGATCCCTATTCAAAAAGTATCCGAATTCGTCACTCAAAACCGTTTATGGCTAAATACGATAGAAGGATTCCACACTCACCTGAGAAGCATCGAATATCAAATGACCTACCAAGTCAGTCCTCAGAAGCGATTGACCTTCACGCGCGTGCTTGCTGACTCCGAAGAGAGCAGCCACCTTCAAGATTTTGGGGCATGGATTTATCTAGGAGAACATGGATTCTATTCTAAAACAGCGGGATCCTTCAACTACCTCCTCAAAGGTAACCTCTCAATCAGTCCAGAACAGATTCCTCTGTTCATCCATATCAACCAGGAGGAGCTCTCTTTAATTTCTCGATTTTTCAGTTCTAAATGCCCCATCAAGAAAATCACTTTGCAAGTCGAACTGGTTGAGAAAATCAAACTCAAGATCTCTCCTGTCTTTGATCTCCTTCCTGAATATCAAGAGAAATCCATTGACGTCTTCGATGACTACGTCTACGTAGCTGGGGAAGGATTCTCAGAGCTTCCCCCACACTTACGCCTCCCTGAGAAATTCAGACACACCTCTATCATAGAAGGAGAGGAAGTACAGCTGTTTCTTCAATATGAAATTGATCAATTAAAAGAATATTCTCTCCGCATAGACCCTCAACTCATGAAACCCCAATCTTTACAACTCACCACAACGTTTGCTGAACCGGCTGATGATAGAGGGCGTGGATGGTATCGCTTTAAAATCTTTTACAACACAGAGTTAGGAACAGTCTCAGCATTGACTCTTAAACAAAGGATAAACAAGAAGTTCCCTTTTGCTTTCACTGAAGCAGGGTTGCTCAACGTCTCTGATAGTCGTTTTGATTGGCTGAGAGGGTTGCTTAAAGACCGCTTCGACAAAAAAAATGAGACGATTCTCCTCTCTACACTCGAATTCATGCGACTCAATGCTTTTGATCCCATCTCCTATCCAACACAAGCCGAAGGAGATGTCTCCGCCTCTACCATTGAGGTCCTCAATAACCTGACCCAATTGCGCACTCCCGATCAACCTGACATTACAGGATTGCAGAGCCATCTGCGTCCATATCAGGAGATCGGGTTGCAATGGCTTTGGTTTCTCTATCGGCAGCAGCTGTCTGGATTGCTATGCGACGATATGGGATTGGGGAAAACGCACCAAGCGATGGCTCTTCTCACAAGCATCGCCAATTTTTTCCACACCTACGCTGAAGGGATGCCGTTTCATTTCTTAATCGTCTGTCCAACCTCAGTGATTTATCACTGGGAAGATAAACTCAAACAATTTCTCCCTAGTTTGAATGTTTGCACATTCCACGGAACAAAGAGACGTTTAGAAGATTTCCACGAAGAATATGATGTTCTCCTGACCTCTTATGGAGTCTTGCGCAACGAAAGCGACTCGATTTCCAAACTCACTTTCGAAGCAGCGATTTTTGATGAAATACAAATCGCTAAAAACCAATCCAGCCGCATTTATGCTGCATTGAAAAGGGTGAATGTCAGAATGAAGGTCGGGTTGACGGGTACTCCGATTGAAAACTATTTGCGAGAGTTGAAGTCGCTTTTTGATATTGTCCTCCCAAATTACTTTCCCGGAGAAAAAGAGTACCGGGAACTCTTCATCAAACCTATTGAGAAGGAGTACAATGAAAACCGCAAGGTCATCCTTAACCGCTTGATCCATCCATTCACCCTGCGGAGAAAGAAAAGCGATGTCTTGAAAGACCTTCCGGAAAAAACTGAAGAGGTGTCTTACTGCGATCTGACTCAAGAACAGCATCAACTCTATCGAGAAGTGCTTGAAATGCGGCGAAGGCATCTCATCGAAAACTTACAAGATGCAGCTTCGCCTATCCCTTACATGCATATTTTTGCTTTGTTATCCAGCCTCAAGCAAATTTGCGACCATCCCGCTGTCTACTTAAAGAAGGTTGATCAATACAAAAATTTTTCATCTGGCAAATGGAATCTATTCGTTGAACTCCTCAGCGAGGCTCAACAGAGCAAACAAAAAGTTGTCGTCTTCTCCCAATATTTGGGGATGCTTGACATCATTGAGGCATACTTAACAGAACATAAAATTGGCTTCGCCTCTCTGCGAGGTTCTACAACTAACCGCAAAGAACAGCTGCAGAAGTTTAATCAAGAAGCTTCCTGCGAAGTCTTCGTCGGGTCTCTGCAAGCGGCAGGGCTTGGCATCGACCTCACCGCAGGTTCTGTTGTGATCCACTACGACCGCTGGTGGAATGCTGCAAGGGAAAATCAAGCGACTGACCGTGTTCATCGCATCGGCCAAACGCGCGGGGTGCAAGTGTTTAAACTCGTAAGCAAAGACACCTTCGAAGAGAAAATCGATCAGATGATCTTAAGAAAGGGGCGGCTCATGGAAGACATCATCGGTGTCGATGATCAAAACCTATTAAAAACGTTCTCACGCGATGACCTCATGCAGCTTCTGTCGATCTCAGAACTGCAGCAAGAATAGTAACAAATTATCTTGCGTTTCCGATTTTTTTGGAGTATACTCCAGATTTTTAGCCAAAATACTGGAGTCCATTCCAAATATGTTTCGATTTATTTCAGAAACTTTTCACCGTCTCGTTGAGGGGATTTCCTTGACTCATACAAGATATCTTTATTCGACATTTAATTTAACAAATCGTCTGACAGGGCTTATCGGCCCAAGAGGAGTGGGAAAGACAACGTTAATGCTGCAATATATTAAAAACGAGCTTCTTCAAAATCCAAAATGTTTTTATTTTTCTGCAGATTTGATTTATTTTCAACAATCCAAACTCCTTGAATTTGTAAGCGACCTTCACCTCATCGAGGGATATCAGATTATATTCATCGATGAAATCCATAAATACCAAGGATGGAATCAGGAACTAAAAAATATCTATGATGCTTTTCCAAATTTAAAGATCATCTTCTCAGGCAGCTCAATGCTCGATCTCATTGAGGGAAGCCATGATCTATCTCGTCGAGCCAAACTATTTAGACTTCATGGACTATCTTTCAGAGAATATCTCAACTTTGCTTTCAACTTTAAACTCCCAGTCATCCCGTTTCAAGAAATATTAGATGATCCTAAAACAGCTCTGAAAAAATTGCAGGGGGTCGAAAGAATACTTCCTCACTTTGAGGAATATCTCACACAAGGATATTACCCCTTTGTTTTCGAAGACCCTCATTCTTACTATGAAAAAATTTCCAGAGTGATCGACAAAACAATATTTGAAGATATCGCTAATTTTTATAATTTAAAAACACCCAATCTTCACTATTTCAAAAAAATACTATCTTATTTAGCCTCTATTCCTCCTGGAGATCTTAATGTACACAATTTAGCTAAAAGTTTGATGATCGATCACAAAACGGTCGAACATTATTTAACGATCTTAGGTTCTGTGGGTCTGATTCGTGAGATGCGGCCATTTGAAGGAGGTAGTCCTGGATTGCGCAAACCCATGAAAATAATTCTCAATAATACCAATTTGATTTACACACTTCATCAATATCTAGGTCAATCGATCTCGAAAGAAATGATAAGAGGGCTATTTTTTGTTCAATCTCTCCAGAATATTGGGATCGAACTATTTTATTCCAAACAGGCTGATTACAGAACATCAGACGTTGTATTTGAGATTGGAGGAAAGAACAAAACTAAAGACCAACTCAAGGGTGTTTTGGAAACAGCCTATTTGGTTAAGGACGATATCCTTCACCCCATGAAAGGGGAAATCCCACTCTTCCTTTTTGGGTTTCTCTATTGACCTCAAAAGAAAATGGCAGAAATTCACCCAACCAGGGTATAATCTCCCCTTCATTTTGATCTGCTTTTCCTGGAGGAAGTTGTGCGTTTAAAGAAAATCACCATTTTTGGGTTTAAGTCATTTGCAGATAAAACCACGTTTCACTTTGATGCGGGATTGACCTGTATTGTCGGACCTAACGGGTGTGGGAAGTCCAACATCGCCGACGCCTTCCGCTGGGTTTTAGGAGAGCAGTCAGCAAAATCTCTTCGCGGAGCTAAGATGCCCGATGTGATTTTTGCAGGAACAAACCACCGAAAACCCCTCAATTATGCAGAAGTCTCACTGACCTTAACAGACATACAAGGCTCGCTCCCCGTCGATTATGAAGAAGTTACCCTGACTCGCCGGCTCCATCGAAGCGGTGAATCAGAGTATTTCATCAATGGAAACTCTGTTCGGCTGAAAGATCTCCAATCCCTCTTCCTCGATTCAGGAATCGGCCGCAACGCCTTTTCTATCTTCGAACAAGGGAAGCTCGATCAAGTGATCAACTATTCACCAATGGAGCGGAGATACATCTTTGAGGAGGCAGCAGGGATACTCCGGTTTCTTCAAAGAAAAAAAGAGGCTTTAAAACGGCTGGAGCAGTCGGAGATCAATCTTTCTCGCGTTGCAGACATTCATCGAGAAGTTGAAAAGCAGATCGGTACCCTTGAAGAGCAGGCTCAGAAAGCACGAATCTATAAAGAAAATAAGAACCGCCTGGAGATCTTTGAAAAAACGGGGTTTGTGCTCCGTTGGCAAGGAGTAGAAAAAAAATGTTCTGACTTACAGAAGAAAAAACTCTCTCAAGAAGGCCGCCTTGAGGAAGCTTTTGCCGCTAACGAAACCTTCGAGTCTCGAGTGATCGAAGCAAAACAGCTGGTTCAGCAACACAATGAAGTGTTAAAGGCTAAAACAGCTGAACATCTCACCATGCGCGGCCAGTTTGAAATGCAAACTCAGGAATGCCGCTCTTTACAGCAGCGTCTGCGAGAAAGCGAACAGCGCGAGAAGCGAATGAAGCAAGAGATTGAAGACCTTTCTGTTGCGAAGCAAGCTCGACAAGCCATGCTAGCAGAAATAGAGAAAAAACGGGAGGCCCTCGAAGGAGACTGGAACCAAGCAGAATCTGAATGGATGAGCCACCAGGATAAAGTCAGATTCAAAGAAAAAGAGGTAGAAGTTCTCAGAAGCGACTTGGCCGCAAAACATCATGCCCATCTCAAGAGCATGCAGATTTTCAATCAGCTGCAAAGTGATCTAAAACAAGCAGAAATCAGATGCGAAAATCAGGAAGAGCGGAGCATACAGGTCTCTCAACGCCATCAACAACTGATTCAAGACCAATCCCTGCTTTCAGAAAAATTGAAAGACAGAAAGCAGGATCTCCAAGAGATCTCCAACATTGTCGATCAACATAAGAACCATCTAAAAGACATTGAAGAGGAAATCCAACAGCTGAATACCGATGGGGAAGAGACACAAAGAGCTTTAGAAAAAGAGCGGGGAAAAGCAATCGAAGCTAAGGCGCGTCAGAAAGTCTTGATTCGCCTGCGTGAAGAATTTGAAGGATTTTCCCCAAGCAGCAAGCTGCTGTTAGAAGAAGCCAACACCCCTCAAAGCATCCTCTATTCCAAATTAAAACCGCTCTATGAATATTTTCCTGATTCAGAATGCAATCCAGAGGCTTTAGCAGTGATCTTACGTGCTTATACTCACACTCTCGTTGTCGAGAAAGAAGCGGATCTCTATCTTGTGCTAGACTTTGCAGAAAAAAAACAGCTGCAAGATTACTCTCTAGTTTGTTTGGAGTGGCTATCAAAAGATCTTATCTCTATAGATTCTCTCCTTTCTAATGCCCTTCAAGGGTCTGTTGCAGCCTCCCCTCTGTTGAAGCATTTCTTCCATGACGTTGCAATGGTTGAATCGCAAGAAGAGTTGTTTAACGCATGGACGGCAAAAAATTGCGCTGAAGGATGGTCTTCTCAAGGTGCTTACATCGACCATCGAGGTGTGTTATTCATCCTGAAGCCAAACGAAAACCATCTTTTTATGAGGGAAGCCGAACTCAAACAATTGGAAGAAGAGCTTCTAATCAAAGAAAAAAGCTTGCTTGTCCTCGAAGAAAAGATTCAACAGATCACCAGCAAAAGGTCAAACTGTCAAAAAGAAAGAACCGAACTAGACAAAATCCTCCGAAAAGATGAGATGAAGCTTGTTGAAGTCAACTATTCACTACAGAGGACGGTCTCCGATTTAGAGAAAAACCAATTTGAACAAACCAAATGCGAAAATGAATCAGGAAAACTGCAAGCTGAAATTGTTCAGCAAAAAGAGGCGCTGGTTCTTTTGGATCAGCGAAAAGAAGAGGCAAGACTGAGCTTCGTTCGTCTCCAGGAAGAGCTTGATGTTTTCCAACAAGAGCTTCAAAGGCAAGAAGGGGCTCTGAGGATTCAACAGCACGAACAAAAAGAAAAAGGTGCTCATTATCAGCAATTAGCCAATGATCGTCAGCAGCTCTTGCATCGCCTGAACTTACTCGAAGAAAAAGAGAAAGATCATGATAAGCATCTCAAAAGGATTTTAAGTGAGATAGCCGACATTAACGACAATCAAACGGCTTTGCAGAAGGAAGAAGCAGCAGGACAATCTCGTTTAAAAACTTTGGAAGAACAGCTTGTCTCCCAATCTACCGATTTAGGAGAGTTCGAAAAAGAAGGCAGGGTATTATCCCATCTCCTACAACAATCTGAAAGACAGTATGCCGTTTGCCATGAAGAATGCAAAAAAATCGAAAACGAGGGTTTTCAGCTGTCCATGCAGCTCTCAAATCAAGAAGAAGCTCTCCGCATTGTAGCCGATGGCCTTTCCGAACGCTTTAACTTAACAATCCAAGCAGCCTTGGACCTGCCATTGCCCATCGACCGCCCCTTAGAGGATATTGAAAAACAGATACGTACACTACGTCAACTGTTGCAGGATGCAGGCGATGTCAATATGACTGCCATCGAAGAACTGGAAAAACATCAGGTAAGATCCCAATTTCTCAAATCACAAATTGAAGATTTGCAGAGTGCTAAGATAGAGCTAATGGACATTATTCAGCAGTTAGACGGAGAAAGTCGGAAGCTCTTCACAGAGACTTTTGAAGCTGTCAGACAAAACTTCAAAAAGAATTTCCAGATCCTGTTCAATGGAGGGGAAGCAGACTTGCAGTTGACTGAAAAAACGGATGATATTTTATCGGCCGGTATTGAAATCTCAGCCAAACCGCCAGGCAAACACATGCGGTCGATCAGCCTTCTTTCGGGTGGAGAAAAATGCCTGACTGCTGTCGCTCTCCTTTTTGCCATTTTTGAAGTTAAACCCGCTCCATTCTGCATCTTAGATGAGATCGATGCTCCGCTCGACGACACAAACATCGAAAGATTTGTCAACGTTGTTAAACACTATACAGACCGTTGCCAGTTTATCATCATCACACATAACAAGCGAACAATGGCCATCGGAGACGTTTTGTTTGGTGTGACAATGGAAGAGAAGGGAGTTTCAAAACTCCTTTCCCTCTCATTCTCTCATCGAGGGACCCCGGAGGCATCGCTAATTTAAAAACCCTCATCTTAACAACATGGCCCTCGAATTAACGGGGGAAAAAGTATCCTGTGAACGGATACTTTTTGCTTTACAAAAAAAATCCCATCATAAACTTTTTACTAGTGGACAACGTTTATCTTTATCATAATTTTTTAAAATAACACAACAAGGTGAATCCTATGAGCTCAATTTCATCCAGTTCTTCAAGAATCACCCCCTCAATCTTTATTGAAGGAGAGCCTATCTTAAAACATACGTTGTCAGATTTGATTATGCGATTAGAGCGCTTGCGTGTATTAAATCTTGAGAGCCGACAAGAGCAACAAGAAAGATGGGAATCTGAATTAGCCATTCAGAGACAGTTGAATGAAGGAGTTGCGATCTCACGCGAAGATGAATCTCGCTTAAATGAAATGGGCTATGGAATTTCTAAGAATCCTCATACAATCGAACGATTCAGAAGATTCCAATTCAATCCTTTTCCTGCCCTTGCTGAAACTATCCGCGCTGCAACAGTGGAAGGTGGTTTACTTCTCGACAGATATAAAGCCTATCGACCCGGCCCAGCTCCATCTCCTCAATTAGCCATTTCCAAAGATCAAAGATCCGCTAAGGGATATGGGGAGATATTCAAGTTTTTTGAACAACAAACAACGGAAAAAAAAGAAATTGCAGAAACTGTTGCGAGCTGCATTGAACTGTTTCATCGATATTCTGAAGAAAAACTGTTTGGAAATCATCCACTAATATTAATTGACTTAGGTTGTGGAAATGGTCGTCAATCTGCAGAATTAGCCATTGAATTGCATTCGAAGCACTTAACTGAACAATTACAAATCATCGGTGTTGACAACATGCCTGATTGTATTGCTGAATGCAGACAACAACCCCTTTTTGCCAGCCAAGCCACCAGTCATATTCGCTCTAAATTCGTTATTCACAGCATCATGGAATCCCCCCCTCCCTCGATTAGAGAGAAAGCCCAAATTGTTGTTCTTTCTCATGTCTACCTTAACCAACCCAATATGGACATTCTCTTAAATCAACTAAAATATTGGTGTGATGAGAACGCTATGGTCGTTTTCGTCCATAATGAAGAAGAGACAGATGGTGTTGTGTTAGCAAAACAACACCCCTCCTTTATTAGAGGATTTTCTTTTTCTAACATTCGATCTCATGTTCAGAAAAAATTGCAAGAACAAGGATTTGCAGTTCAAGCTGTCGTTAAAGAGAGTCATTTATACTTTCCTCCGCTTACTCAAGAGATTGAAAAGATGATTTGCAGCATTAAACAAGGAGATTATGAAAATGACTACACCGACGAATGGGCGGCTCATTCACCCGAATGGGCGATTCATTTAAAAGACTTCAGAACATACAAAGCTCTAATGGAATTTTACGCAAGCTCTCCCCTAGAAGCAATGACCGTCCAAGATAGAGAGGCATACCTCACAGCTCTTAAAGAGAGATTCGATTACAATAGGGGGATCGAGCAGAGCAGTAGGTGCTTTCTAAAAATTGTTAACCAAATCACCTTTGCTTGCCCAAACAAAGGAACATTTCGATTTTCTCTGAGAAGAGGAGTTCATTCTCTAAATGAAAGCCGTTTAGTTAGCAGAGTTCCTCAGATATTAGATATCCCAACTTCTAATCCTTCGTCCCTAGACCCGGAGTTTATCTCAAGGCCGGAAGCAATCAAAGAACTCTCAGAAAAAATGACTCAGTATAGAAGGTGCATCGTCACAGGCGTTAGAGGAGTAGGAAAGTCAATCCTCATTCGTGAGTTTGTCAGACAACATCAGTCTGAGTATCAACGTTGCTTTTTTATCCCTTCTCAAACACGATTGGCTGTTGCAGAAGGATGTAAAACAATTTCAGATA
This sequence comes from Parachlamydiales bacterium, assembly GCA_020051075.1. GTDB lineage: Bacteria > Chlamydiota > Chlamydiia > Chlamydiales > Parachlamydiaceae > JAGVJP01. The sequence goes on along the minus strand of JAGVJP010000012.1, from coordinate 15,128 downwards.
AACTAAATCTCCCACTACCAGATGAACAAATCAAAGACGAATTAGAAGATGAGGGAGTTCTGCGATTTCGAAGTTATCTTCGTCGAGAAGGAAATGATTTGCTCATTTTTGACCGATTGGATAGCAAAGAGACCTGGGAATTTATCACCAAGACATTAAAAATCAATGAAACCTCTTTGCCCTTTATTATCACTACAATTGATCCTTCCATCTGTAATAACAATCTATATCCTCCAGATTTGATTACCTTAGAGCGTTACTCCAAAAAAGAAGAAAAGTACTTATTCCACTCTTTATCGTTAGAAAAGTTGACAAACTCCCTGCTCTCTATCCCTCCTTCTTCAAGAAGAGAATTAGTAAAATTGCAAAAGGACATTATCACCAAAATAGAGCACAATCCCCTTGCAATACGTCTTGCGAGAAATTTTATTTTAAAATTCTGCAATCTTTCCCCTAACCAAACAATCGATCCTAGTTCCGATGGAAGGGTCTTGGACCAAGTCATTGATGCCTTAACATTTTTAAAAAAAAGACTCTCTGGCATGCCTACAGGTGAGGCTAGCAGCCTCTCTCTTCCGGTAGAATTATTATCTAGCCCCTCATCCTCTAGTTCTTCATCTTCTTCAAGTTTTTCATCTTCAAGTTCAATCGATCCACCCCTTGAACACCCCCAATCCAGGAGCCGAGACGCTCTTCTTCAAGAGCAGGCGATAGTTTGGATGATTCGAATTGCTATTGATCGAATCAAAGGAGAAAATGCAGAGTATTTCTTAAGTGACTTACCCCTTTTTCTAGCGATCTTAAGCCCTGCGTCAATATCAGAAGAATTTCTTGAGCTATTTTATCCTCGAGAGAAGCTCGCTCACATGCTCGCAGAGCTTCAAGATTACGGCTTTATCGAGAAAAATCGTCCTATCTTTACAGGACTAAGCCAACCAATTGAAGAGGAAGAAGGGGGGAAACCGGAGAAAAAATACTTGATGAACCCAGTATTAGCAAGTTTAATTCATGAATCTAGTAAAACACTCAGTTCTTTTAGAGACAGGATGGTACCAGCAATCTTATCTACAATAGATGATTACCTTCAAAATTCATTCAAAGGGTTCGAACCGGACAATTTATTAGATAGTAGAGACGAGTTCCCCCAAAAACACAAGATTCACATCAATGCAATGATTAATTTTACAATTCAAACACGCTTTCGAGAGCATAAAAAAGGATCTACTTCCCTAGAACTTCTTGCACCAAAACTGGTTTGGCGTCACCATTTCTTCGAAGGAAGATTTAGTAATGCTAAAGGAATCGCAAAGAATCTAGTGACAATTCTACCAAATAACTCAAACGAAAAGGCACTATTCCTCGACTTGCTTGGACTTAGTTATGATCGTTTAGGAAAACATGAGAAAGGAAAAGACCGTAAGGAGCGAGCGTTAAAAATTAGATCAAATCTTACGCCAGACAGCGAAGAAGTGGCAAGAAGCCTTAATAACTTAGGCTTTACTTATCAAGCCTTAAGCGATAACCCTCTAAATAGCGCTTCAGAAACTGAGAAATATAGATTCCAAGCATTGAATGCTAAATATAGTGCCTTCTGTATCAGGGCTGCCGAGTTTCTTTCCGAAAGCTCTATAGAGGAAATCAACGCATTCACAAACAGAAGAGATTCTGATTCCGAGATTTCCGAGCCATCAATAAAACTTTCTGAAGCTGAAATTAATCGTTCCAACGAAATCATTGGAGAATGCTTAATAAATATCTTCGAACGATTAGAAAATAATACTGAGATGCTTGATCAAAGTAGCGCAACCAGCTCAACTCACTCTCCAACATCAGAACAATCTAAGCTAAAACTCAAATTAGCAGGAATTGCCTATTGCGCTCACAATGTTGCTCTCTCGTTGCAAGAAATGGGAAAAATAAAACAAGCGCTCACTTTTCATTTATCAGCACAAAAGATATGGGAAGTCACCTTAAGAGAAAACCACTCATTCACTATAGACGAGTATTACAACATTGGATGTTGCCAAGAGGTTTTGGAACAGTATCAAAAAGCTATCGAATCATATAACAAAGCTTTAAAGCTCAGCAAAAAGCACCAAGCTTCAAATCACCAAAGGATTGCAAAATATCGCCAACGGCTTGGTCACAACTACAGAACAGTTGGTGAATACAACAAAGCTTACAAGAATTATCAAAAATGTCTAGATCTTAGATTATCGATGTCTCGAGGAAAAGATATGAATAATCTTCAAGATATTGAAAAGATAGGTTTGGCTCAAGGCTACGAGAACATAGGAAGCCTTTACCATGATAGTAGGAATTACCGAAAAGCCTTTGCTTACTTTCAAAGAGCGGCGCAAATACTGAACCTTCTAAAACATCCAAATACTTTAGCAGTTGTCCGCAACTCCCTTCGCATAGGAACGCTGCAACATAACCTGAGCTACTCGCAGACTGCCTGCAATCTCTCAAAAATAACCCTAGCAAGAGCATTTCAAATTCTATCAAACATCCCCCGATATAAGCAAGGGCTTGAAGAAGCTCGAACCCTCCACGCTTTTGGGAATCTCTACTTTTGCAAGGGAGAATACAAAAAAGCATGGGATTTCCAAGGCACTGCTTTGAAAAGATCAAATCAAAAGGATACAAGTTTCCGGGCAGTCTGCTTTAGTGACTTAGGCCTATCATGCATGCAACTTGGCGAATATAACATAGCCGTTGAATATCAAATGGAGGCCCTTAAATTGCAGTATCAAATTCTAGGATTAGAGAAGTTGATTCCGTTTGGAGAGGAACATGTTGAAGTGTCTTTCTTGGAGGATAATGTCAAACTCAATCATCTCAAATTAGCAACTTTTTATGAGCGCCTTGGACTAGCAAATGCAAAACTGGGATGTTATACAAAAGCGTTAGGAGCTCAAAAATATTCTTATCAGATGAGAATCGCCTTATTAGACCAATGGCCCATCAACTTGAAAGCAAATTATTTCGACCTTGCTAAAAACCTGACTTACATCGCAGCAGTTGAAATGAAATTAAAACGTTACCAGTCCGCCTTCATTCATTTAAATCTTGCATTCAAACTTGCGTCAGAGGATTTGTATGATAAACACCCCGATATGGCAATTATTTACGAGCATTTTGGCATTCTTTATGAAAAAGTGGGCCAATATGAAGAAGCACTTAAAAATCAAAAAATTGCTCTTAAAATAAGAAAAAAATGCTACTGCGCGAATCATCCAAGCATAGCAGAAAGTCTTAAGTCAGTCGGATTCCTTGCGCTAAAATTAGAAACTCACGCAAAAAAAGCTAAGGAAAAATCAGAATTAAAAGAAGAAGCTCACAATTGTCTGACTGATTCGAAAAAACGTTTCGAAAATTTGTTGCTTGGGCAAGAGAACACTCTAACTGGTGCCTTTTCAAGCAGTTCTAGTTCTACTGAAGATGTGAGTTCAGCTCGAAACCTGACTCACCTTGAAAAAAAGGACTTAGTTGACAAAGAATCTTTATCCCACCTTATAACCGTTAGTTATTACTTGGGGTTATATCATCTGAATATCGAGAAAAAAAAGGATTCAGCACTATCTCATTTTCTTCAATCCTTGGATTATATAGAGAGTCTTCTCGAAGGTCCTCATGAATACTACGCCGAAATCTGCTACCAAATAGGCAATCTTCAACAGCCCTCACAAACTCCGCAATGGGTTGAAAGAGGATTGTCTGTAGCAGAAAAACAAGGCTCAACAGGTGATGGTGTAGTCAGTTGCATTCAGGGACTCAGTCTATTATCTCAAATTTACGATAGGGGGCCAGATCAAGAAAAAGTGATTCAAATTCAAAAACAACTCTTCCAAATATACAATGATCATGTATTACTACCTAGCCCTCTAACCTGGTCTAAGCTAGATATATCCGAGACTGACAGAGAAATCCCGATAAAAACGGTTTGCAAACTAGTTAATATCAAACACCTTCCAGTTTTAGCTGTTGAACCTAAAGAAGACCAGCTGTTAAATTTGTTCTCGCCTAGCCATTTTTCCTTGGATAGTCATTTCCACCCTTTACTGAGCTCAAGTATCTCATCTAGACAAATTGTTGAGAGTAGGCAAACCGTTAAACCATTTGAAACAATGGTCTATGCTTCAATGATCGACTTCTTGATTCAATCCATTAACATAGATCTCTCTGTTTATCAATCAGAAATCGACCTGATTTTCAAAAGTGTCAGAAATCGAAATAACTTAAAAGAGAGACTGGATCAAATAAGAGGATTCCATAGTCATATCGTTACTCAATTAATGGATAATCCAGAAGATCTAAAAAATGCGGATAACATCATTCAGAGTATTGAAAGAATCGAGAAAATTTGTGAAAATCCAACTACTTTTTCCTTCAAAGACTCTACCGAGAAACTAGCGGTATTCTTGAACTCAATCCCAAAAACTTATCAGAGACTTAAATCAACACTTTCTACCTTTATTGAAAGTCAAACTTCGGAAATCATTTCATATGAACCAGAGAGAAAAGTTCTTGCACAATTAGAAGAACTTCAAAAAGATTTGAAAAAAGCAGAAAATCCATTTTGCAATTTCCTTCAAGTATTAGCAAAGAAAACTGCAAGACTCGAAAAGGAACGAGTTCACATCGTGTACTTCGTCACAATTCAGGAACAAAACGATGAAATAGCCAGCCAGCAAAGAACAGTGCTAGGAACACTCAAAGAACAGCTTAATCAGGTAGGATTTCTTAATGTTGATATTGATATCCAATTAGCACCTCTAAGCGGGAATTTAGAAGAAGAATTAAGAAAAATGAATGGTAAAACCGTTTTAATCTCATCCCAATCAATAGAACAAAAAAAAGGGTGGGTAAACCATCTCTATAAGTTGATTAGAACCCCCTCACCAGATCGAACATTTTTAACAACAAAGATTGGTGAATGGAATGAAAAGGAAGGATACCTGGAAAATTTTCAAAAATTATTTATTGAATTATTGGGATTAAAACACAATGAAAATTCGTCTTACGTGAATCATCTATGGGAAAAAATTATAAAAAACAAAAAAAACGACCCTTAACGGACTGATGATAAGAACTCATCAACATTAAATATCAAAGAAGAATCGTTCCCGTTGAACAAGTAAACTCATAAAATCAAACCGGGAATTCCTTTGACTATAACAGCCTTTCAATAAGGAGCGATAATGGCAAGCCCAAGTGGACCAGTTATCCCAACAAGATATGTGGCAGAATTCAATCCAGAGATTGATCAATCGGCAGAAGAATGTAGATCTCTAGAACATTGTGAGTCTCAATGTCATCATATTTTTGAGGCAAATACAAACGATAAAATTATTCTTGGAAAAGCAATAATCAAATTGATTCGAGAGCTAGAGAAAAATTTTCCGGAAGGATACCGGTGGAAGGAACATCCCTCTTTCTTATCCATGAACTAGACAGACGGAGATGAAATCGTTAAAGGTTTCCTTGACTATACGGAAAAGAAAGATTGGATCGAAACAATTCAAACCGTAAAAAATGAGCTGAAAAGCCGAGGTTACCAAACTAAAACGAAATTTGTAGAAAATCATCTGACCTTTCCGAAAATTACCCATTCTCTTGAGCAGAACATCCATAACCTCGCTTTAAAGCGCTTGCAAAACAAATCTTTCGCTGTAGCAAAACAGGCTATTTTCATAACTTCGCCAAGCAACTAACTTTGGAGACTCCAAGGGACGTTGTCTTTCATTCCAAAAGTAACACTTCCAGAGCCATTTCTTACCATCCCTCTTATCCTTCCCATCCAGCATATCCTGTAAGTTCTCTGAATTAATTCTTTTGTTTTCAATTTTTTTATTAGTTTATTGCTAAATCATTAACGTTAAGTTAATTTACTGTTTTTTAACACACTTCATTTTGTTTATTTTATATAATAGTATATAATTAGAATAAAGTAATTTAGCGTTTTTTAATAACTAATAAAAGAATAATATGAGCACAATACCAAGCGGGGTACCATTTCATCCCCAACATATTCCAGCCAGCAAGGCAGATACAGAGTCTCAAAAGGAAAACAAGCCTACTGATCTTGGCAAGTTGACTATTGAAGGAATAGATAGACCTTCTGAAACATCCAGAAACATCTCAGAACACAAAGTTACCCCCCTCCTTCAAGATATAGATCCAACCAACAAAGTGACCGTACTTGCTGCGGAAAGCTTCACCCCAGATCAGAACGTAGAGGAATCTACTTCATCGCCTTTTTCTTCTTCATCTTCATCCCCTCCACCTTCCCCGCCCCTAACACCACTATCATCCTCTTCATCCCCTCCACCTTCCCCACCCCTAACACCTCGATCATCCTCTTCATCCTCTTCATCCCCTCCACCTTCCCCACCCCTAACACCTCGATCATCCTCTTCATCACCTTCAGGTCCGGACAGCGATGCTTCTGTTCCTCCTAATGGCCTCAAATTGTTCTTGGAAAATCGTGACCGCTCCCCTTTTGTTGCAACACCGCGGAGTTATCGACCCGGTGACGTTATCATGGGGCGTTATCTGTATGTCCGAGATAAACGGTTCGGAGTGGAACCTGGATTTGAAGGGGTAAAAATCTGGACTGCGAAGGATAACGCGTTTTTACAAGATCCAAATCTTGCTGAAACCAAACCTAAATACTTCCAAGCCATTTCTGAGTTCATCAGAGCACAACTGGAAACAGATCCAGTGTATCAGTATCTAGCAGAACTATCGGGTTTAGATCAGCACAACCCTGAACACCTCTCGGGTATCATCAACTTTATCAGGATGAGTGGCAATGCTCACGTGAACGAATCGATGCGATTGTATGCAAATGAACATCTCTTAAAATTCCATAAACTTCATTACATCAAACTTGATTATCCAGAGCCTGAGTCAGGAAGCGTGAGCATCCCACTTGAGCGAGCAAAGAAGACCTCCGACACCTTTAAAACATCCAGCCCTGGAGTCAGTCGATTCATAAGAGATCGCCTCCCTTTTTTGGAATCCATTGGTCAACGTCTCCATCAAAAAAGTAGAGCAGGTTCTGTAAGAGAAATGAATTTGGCAGCCGTCACAGAGGCTTTGGCGAATGATGTTTACGAAGCTTGGGGTTTTGGCGGCCAAAACTTAAGGATTCTTCATGCCCATTATCAAAATGGCCAATCGAAGCTTTTGCTAGACGGGGCCCATGTTCAGGGAAAGCAAGGGGAACCTTTTAGTACTTTAGAAGGGCAAATCAAATATGGACAACTCATAGGGAATTGCGTTCGAGATAAAGACGGGAGGTTATATCCTCTTGACTCAAGGGAACTGGCCCGTGCTAAGGCAAAAGCCTTGCTGATGGGAGACTTTGATAAGATCGGCTCTGGAGGAGGTAATCTGGGCTTTGTCGTTGAAAATGGCCAGGCAAAGTTAAAAAACATTGATCCTGGAAAATCTCTCGAGAGCAAACCCCAAATAACTCAAGATGACGTATCTGCAAGAAAGGCGACGAGAACGGCCTTTCTTACATCCGGGAAAACAGACAGGATGACGCAAAGAAATCTCCATACCGATTTATCTTTTGACCAACCGAACGAAACAATCAAAGACAAGGCAGCAAAAGGGTATAAAAACTTTTCCGTATTTGATGACACCCTATTATCGGAAAGGATGCAAGGGATGCAAGATGTCTTAGATTGTTGGATTGAGACACGGTCGATCTTTAGTTCTTATCTTAAAGCTTTCGATGGATCAGATCATGATGATGACATCTCTTTTAACGCGGAATTGAGAGAAACATACAAGCGATTATTCATAAGAACGAGATATTTTAAAGAAGTTCTTTCAGAAAGATTGTCTTTGCTAAAATTGGGTCCAGAGAAGTTGGATTTCCTCGACAATGTAGAAAAACTCACTTCCGACACAGTCGACCATGTCGGCCCTGACCATGATCCTGTTGGTTTGCGGCACTTGAGGGTTGTGCCCGCGACTCGTAAAGAGTGGCATATGGTTCAAAAACCTGAGGGAGGCTACGCACTTTGGTATCAAGGAACCGAAGAAGATGCGATCAGCACCAGGGTGACTCTTCAAGGATTTTTGCAAAAAGATCCACGTAACATTGGTTTAGTCAAAAAAATTTCAAGAAACGGGGAGCGTGTGACAATCGATATCGAAAATGAAGAACAATTATCACACTTTATGGAAGCCATGAACGAACGGACGATTGCAACGTATAAAAATCAGAACTTAATGGACTATACCGCGCCTCAGCTCGATTTAATCAGTCGTTTTGAAAAGCTGACTTCTGCGACGGTTCCTGCTCGAGAAGGGTGCTGCAGTTCAGAGTTACAAACCATTGTCCCCGAAACGCGCCGACGTTGGGAGCTGCGACAGACTCAAGATGGAGAATATGAACTAGTTTTTGAAGCAAAAGACACCGACGAGGAGTTTGAAATAAGGCGTTTACTCGTTCTTTTTAATCATTCGCATGGACATATAATCAATGTTGTACCTAAACCTTTAAGCGATGAACTTAGTGTTGTCATACGCATAGAAAATGACTCGGCTATTGAAACTCTCCTCCAAAGAATAAACGAAGAGACGATCGAAAGCTTTAAAGAAGCGTCATAAAACGGCTAACTCGCTTTTCGTGCCCGTGCCCGAGTGTCCCTTTGCGCCGAGGTGTTACATGAAATTAATGTTCGGACGGATGAAATTATATATACGGGGCCAGAAAGTATCGCGAGCGATGTAGGCACGGGTAGATAAACGTGCGAAGTGAAATGATTCCCCTTTCATACAATAATTATTTAAAATTGTCGAAGTATGACCTCCACCGCTAATCAAAGCCACTTCCTGATTGTCGGGGTTTCCACTCGATAGAAGAGCGCCTCTAGACAATCTTCCACCGCCAACCCGTGGAATAAACCGATCTTTTTTTGTGATGACATGGGTAATTTTCATATCGCCAACGTCTACATTGCGAAGGTCTTTCCGTTTAAGCCTTGGTGAACCCAACGTGAAAATTTCACCGACTAATTGTGGATAATCTGCAGCAACCCGTTGTGTGATCGCACCACCCAAACTATGACCTGAAACGAAAGCTTTTTTTCTTCCATGGTCGGTGACTTGATTAAGCCAACTTCGAAGTGCCTCTCTCTGATTGTTATAAGCCTGCTTGCCGATTGAGCCCGCAGCATCTGCCTTCATTCCACTCGGCAAAGAGCGTCTAATACCAGAACGATCGACGAAAGACGCACTTGCTGTACCCTGAAAAAGTAAGCGGGGAGGAGCGGTTGAATCGGGGCTAACAGGGACTAATCCATAGCCGACGAGACCATGATCGTCTTGAAAGTATCGATCCACCCGATAACGTACGAGCTGTTCCATCCCATTATCCGAAGACTGTATGAAATTAAGCTCTGTTCCTACCATATCAGGTCCATCGAAACGATAAACAATGTTCAAGTTAAGATAGCTCTCCCTAGAGAGTTTAACCATTTCGGGATCTACTTCATCACCTACAACACCTGACTCTCGGACACCTTGGGTAGAAAATAGAGATTCCACATGGGCATTGTAATAGTCAAAACATTGTTGTCGCATGACTGGATCTCCCCTAGCGGCATATTTTAACCTTTCTAATTCCACAGCTTCAGGCCGCAAGTCTTTGTGAGCTCCCCTGGAAGCACCTCGAGGGAGAAGTTCAGAGGCATTTGTGCGCTCTGCCTCTGTCTGTCTTAAAGCCCTTATCGCCGCTTTTGAAGTTTTTGCAATTGAGTATGCAGGGAAGATAACAGGAAGAAGGGTGAAAGCCACGACTGTGCGAATGATGGTCCATGCAAATGCCCAAACCGTTTTTGAGAAGTTAACGACACCCTTGACTGATCTGGGGATCCTCGTCACTCTTCCTCTTAAGTTGGAATCTGCTGATATGACGATTGGGGACACAGATCTGTTCTCAATCTCAATCTGCCTGACGCGATCGCTTTCAGAAACTCGCCCTTGATCAACTTGAGGAAGTTGGGCCAAGGATTCTAAATCTCCTGATAAAGGAGAATTATTATTAGTTATAGATAGATCATCAACCATAAAAACCCCATATTATAATTACAATTATATCATATAATAATATAAACGCAAAATATTCGGTTGATTTATTTAATTATTTCACACACGACTTTGTACATTTTTACAAGATGAGGAGGATAGGAAGGATGGTAGGAAATGGGGCTATTGGCTTGACGAAGTTATGAAAGTAGCCGCTTATCCTGTTGCCGGTTGAAAGTTATCGACCAAGCTGGAAATAATTCTGAGGATCCGATAAGTCTGTCTGACAATTTCCTCATTAAAGAGCCCCCACCCAAAATAGACGATGACCAAGGCAAGAAGAGATTTTAATGGCATTCCCAAGAAAGTGATCTGAACTTGCGGAGCAAGCCTGTTTGCAATCCCGAGAAAGAAATCGGTCATCAAAATCATAATTAATGCTGGCGCTGCCAGCTGTGTACTCAAAATCATCACATTGCCAAGGATTTTAACAGCACTCGCATACATTTCGGACTTGGAGCTGAAAAATCCCTCGCGGATAAATTGATCGACAGGAAGAACTCTAAACGATTGCTCGATAATATCGATGACGAGAAAGGGGCCGTTGATTTGAAAAAAAAGGAAGATAAGAAGCAAATTATACATCGTTCCTAAAGGCGACGATTGGTTCTGCATCGTAGGGTCATTGACCATCAAGCTTGCCCCACCCCGTTGATGGTCAATCAATATGCCCGCATTTTGAACGATAATAAACGGTAAGCTGACCAAGAAGCCGATGACAAAGCCAACAAAAAGCTCTTTAATAAAGAAGAGGACAAGGGTAAAAGAAAACGTCAAAGGAGTCGAAAGCGAAGAGGAGAGTTGTGGAAAGAATATGATGAAGAAGCAGATCCCTAAGGCAGCTTTTGTCGAATGCGGCAAAACCTTAGCTCCGAAAAATGGAGCAAGCGTAATAATTGGAAACACCCGAGCAAAAAAAAGAAAAAGCAGAGAAAAAAATGCTCCAAGATCATCTTGTAAAAATGGGGAGTTGAGATAGAGCGAAACATAATCGTCGGACATTCGCTTCCTCTGTTATTGGGCGCTTATGATGGTCCACTGAGGGAAATTATTAAAGATGCCTGCTGCAAAAGACATGATCTGCGCCCCTAACCAGCCCCCTAAAAACATTAATGTTAAAGTTACTGCAACAAGTTTAATCGTAAAAGAAAGCGTTTGCTCTTGGATCTGCGTTGCTGCTTGGAAAATCGCAACGATGATCCCGAAGAACATACTGACTAAAATAGGGGGTGCCGATAAAATGAGAATCAGTAACATCCCCTGATAAGCAAGCTGTACAACCTCGGTCTGAAACATAAATCATCCTATTGAAATGTTTTAACAAGCCCTTCAATCAATATCGTCCAACCATCAAGCATGACAAGCAAGAACAATTTTAGCGGCATGGAGATTGTCACAGGAGATAACATCATCATCCCCATTGCAAGCAAGATGTTTGAAGTCACAAGATCGATGACGAAAAAAGGGATATAAATCAATACACCGATTTCAAAAGCATCTTTTAGCTGACCGGTGATATACGATGGGACAAGGATGAGGAATCCATCAGGTTTTAGAGTATCACGATATTCTTCAGGCAGACCACGATAGACCAGACGATAGAATGTCGCTTGGTGTTTTGGCGAACTGTTCTTCTTCAGAAATTCACGCAAAGGCTCAGAAGCTGCTTTGGCAACCTCAATAACATATGTTGATGAGCCTGGCGAAGTGATGGATTCCGGCACTGCTGTTGCATTCATCGCTACCTCAGCTGCTTGGTACATTTTAATCCCTGTAGGATACATAATAAAGAGGCTTAAGAGAAAAGCAACGCCATTGATCACCTGATTAGGAGGGGCCTGCTGCACCCCTAACGCTGAACGCAAAAGAGAGAGCACCACAACAATCTTCATGAATGATGATAGGATCATAATCAAGAAAGGAAGCAGCGACAATAGCGACAACATGACCGCTTGTGTGATAAGCGACGGCCTTTCTGGCGGCGCACTTTCTAAAAAGCTCTCTGCTTTTGAGGGAGGAGTTTTAGAAATGTTCGAAGACTGCGAGGAGTGTTTCGCTCTCGCAGTTCCGCTTGAAGATAAAGGCTTAGGAGCTGCCTGTGAATGAAGCGTATCTGGGGCTAGAGCTAATAAACCAATAAGCAGCAGTCCCCAAAGGACTGTTTTGAAAGAAAAAAAACGAAGAGCTCGCGCCATGTTATTCGCTCCCTATGATAGTGTCTTTGGAAATTTTCACTAGACTTTCAAAAGCTTTTTCCAAAACTTTCCAACGATGTTCCATTTGTGCATTGATGATGCCGACCTCTGTTTCGATCATACAACCTCCCTGAGAAATGTCATCTCGTGCCCTTATCGATAAGCTTTCAAGATGCTCAAACAACTCTCGCAACCGAGGTTTGTGGCTTTCTAAAACATCGAGATCTTTTTTGTTGACGAAGATTGTAATTTTTTTGTGCTGAGCCACCGCTTTTAATGTCGAAGCGACAATATCAACGATTGTCGTTTCATCCAACTCAATTTCTCGACCAACAATCTTCTTTGCCGCCTTTAATGCAACCGGAAGAATGATCTTCTGAAATTCTCTACGAAGCTCTTCAAGTTTTGTTTCAAAATCTGCTAGATGTTCTGTCCATTCCTTATACCCTTCTTCATATCCCTCTTTAAAGGCCTGCTCTTTTAAATGTTCGCATTCTTTAGCCACTGTATGGCGATATTTTTCAGCATCTTCTTTCACAACACGCATCACTTCAAAAGCGTCAATGAGCTGTGACAGATCATCAGAAGGGATAATTTTCGTCTTCGGCGCAACCCGTAGTTTATCGCCATAGATTAATGATAAAAGATTCTTGGTGCTCACACATCACCCACTTGTAGAAAGTTCATCACTGCCATCACCTGCTGTTTTAATATTTCGGTTACTCTCGTTTCATCCTGCTGACGAAATTCTTTTAATAAAACCTCCCCCCTCCCTTTGTCAAAGAGATGAGCGATCATCCAAACAAAATCGGGATGTTGCCCACAAAGAGATTTAGTAAATCTGGTCAGTCCTCGACGATGAATGACACTTCGAATACGCTCTTGATCTGTCGATGAGGGGTCAAAATTCAATTTCGGAGAAGAAATGCGCTCTTTTTGATGGAGGCAAATCTTCAGAAACCCTAATTGCTTCTTCGAAAGGCTTCTGTAAATATTGTTGAGTGTGTTGCGATCGACAATTTGACGAACTGTTGAAGCTAAATCGTAGAGGCCTAAAAAATCGATCAATTCTACCAGCTGCCCTTTACTCCATTGCATGAGAGTTGACAATTCTGTTTGAGGAAGAAATTCCAGAGGACGGTGGTGATCGAGTTCTAATAGTTTACTGAACGTATTAATGTAATAGGATTTAACAAACGGACAAGGAGCTTTTTTTGCCCCTTTTTTCAACCTTTCCCTTTGTTCCTCAGGCAAGGCTGCGATAGCCATTGGCTGTAGCTGGAGAGGGAATTTTGCAATAACTGGTTGAATCCATGAGTAATGAATTTTCTTTAATACAGTATAGGGATAGTCGAACACTAATGAAAGGTCTGTCGACTCAATATTTTGTTCGATTAATGACTTTTGTTCCTCTGGAGGGAAATATTTAAGCAGAAGCTTCTTATTTTGTGGATGATATTTGTTTAGGAAGATATTGACCATCATCCATCGTTTCGAATTTTCTAACACGGTTAGATCCTCAGCTTTTAACTCACCAAATGTGCAAATTTTTGCGTAAGGTGAGTTTTAATCGTTGCGTTCTGATGCCTCTTCAGAATCTTCTGCCTCGTCTTCAGAATCACCCTCTTTTTCCCCTTTTTTACCACCCTTTTTGCCTTCGGGTTTCTCAGCCAGGGGGTGGAAAGAAAACAATTTCCGGAATCCCCCTCTTTCCTTCAACACAGGGAGTATCTTCCATAACATCCAAATAAGAGAAATGACTAGCAATACAATAGCGATAGTGAAAGAGAAAAAAATGGTTTGAAAACGTCCTAGGGAGTCTTTAGCAATAACAACCGACCAGAGTCTGACATAAGGGCGTTCTTCTTCATTGAGGGACTGAAATCCGCCGATAGGAGTTTCTGAAGAACGCGCTCGGTCGCCAATGACTGTGACGTTATCGATATCTAAGCCTGGAACGCTGCCAGCAACAAGCCTTTTCAAACGGGTCACTAGATAGGCATTGGGGTCGTCGAGTACACCTGAATGAGAGACAAAAACTGAAGCAGTAATTTTTTGCTTTTGTGCGAGCGGATTCAGAGGATCTTCTTCTGGAAATGAGATCTGGACTTCAGCATCGAGGATGCCATCGATTTTCCGGATTGTACTCGCGATTTGTTCAGCTAAACCCGCTTGGTACCGAATTTTTTCTTGCATGCCAGAAGGGACTAAACTGCTATTGGAAAAAATCCCTAATAGATTTTGTCCCCGACGTCTAGGAAGGCCAACCTGGTTCAGCAGCGCCATAGCCTCATTCGCTCGAGATTCTTCAACGCTGATATTCCAACGAGTCCCTTTCGAGCTCCCAGCACCTTCTGCAATTGCTTGGACTTTTAATGCGCTAATCCCCTTCGAAGAAAGAAAAACGAGGATTTCGTTGGCTTCTTTTTCATCCAAATCATTAACAACAAACCGTCTAGATTCACAACTTACAAGGAGACTGCACATCATCATAAATAACATGAGTTTCTGTAATGAGGATAGAAGTGTCGTCAGTCGTTTTTTCGAACAAAAAGTCATAAGCAGCTCATTATTAGCAAGTTTCAAAATTCAGCTCTAATCGGTTTTTCTGATGCAATCCGGATACTACCAGAAAGGGATTTTGCTATCACTTTATTTTTTATAGAGGGAGGGGAAAACGTAAGACGGAGGGGGGGGCAAGATCAACAGGATAAACAAGAAAACAGGATAGGCAGGCATACGCATCAGTTGCTATGCTGGATTTCGAGTCGATCTTATAAAGATCTTTCTTGAAAAAGAGCGAACACTCCAATTAATGTG
>JAGVJP010000106.1 GCA_020051075.1 Parachlamydiales bacterium | reverse complement strand
TCTAGATCAAGCTAACATCATATTTTAAAAATGCAACCATTGCGCAAGGCCGTGCCATGCCGAATGTTAGACACGAGGAATCACTCGAAGGGATTGCGATACCTGAATTTGTTCAGGCTCTCGCCCTGCCTCCTCCATCTCATCAAGAAGAAGAGGAGGATGGTGCTGCCCGAAAAAGCGATAGCTGTACCACCAGGTCGCAATATCGAGAAGACCAGTAATTTGGTTTGAACCCCCCTCTCTGTTGGACAGGCGTCAAATAGCCTTAGACTTTGGTCAAAGGAGTGATTCATGCCTATTCCAACCAACGTTTTTGACCAGATCAATAATCTAGCTTCTACTCTAGGAACAAACGATTTCTATGAGCAGAGGCTCGATAATGACAGCGCAGGAAGGCCGCTTTATGTAGGGTTTTCCGCCATTCCGAATGAAAACGTCGATAATTCAACGTGGTTTATCCGCAAACTTAGTTACGACAGCAATAACTTTATCAATCGAGTCCAGATACCCGATGCGGGAGCTGGCTTCATTTATAGCTGGACCAACCGCGCGACTTATTTTTCATAGGGGAAATCATGAGTATTTACGGATATAACCCATTCACGAACAACCTGGATAAATCGGGGACTGGCGGCGGTGGCACGGGCAATGTCATCGGCCCCAATTCTTCTGTTCAGGATGATATTGCAACTTATGCCGATAATACAGGAAAGGTCATCCAAGATTCAGGAAAGAAGGTCACTGATTTGCTCGCAGTCGCTAACAATCTTTCTGATGTAGCCAATGCTGTGATCGCTTTTGGGAATATCTCCCCTCTTACTACTAAAGGAGATCTTCTGATCAGAACGGTTACTGCCAATACACGATTGCCAGCCGGACCAGACAACCAGGTGCTTACTACCGATTCCACGACTCCAGAGGGGGTTAAGTGGACCCCGCAAGCTTCTTTCTTTTCTTTCACCGAGATGACAGGCACTGCCCTGACCATGGCAGTCAACAACGGGTACATCCTCAATAACCCTGCCCTCGTTATCGCTACTCTCCCCGCTACTTCATCGGTCGGTGATCTCGTTTGGATCGTTGGAAAGGGCGTAGGTGGATGGCAAATCGCCCAAAATGTAGGCCAGACCATCCACTTTGGCAATCAAGATACGACCACAGGCATTGGTGGTTCTTTAGATTCGACCAATCAATATGATGCGATTCAGCTCCTCTGCACAGCGGCCAACACCGATTGGACTTGTACGGGAATTTCGCAGGGAAATATCAGTGTAACATAAGGCAACAGGGATGTGATTCGTGAATAAAAAATTTCCAAAATGGCGCGTAGGGCTCTCCTTCACGCAATATTTCATGGTAGAAGTTGAGGCTCCTACTGAAGAAATTGCCATAGAAAATGCATGGAGAGGAGCATGCTACGAGAATGACAAGGTAGAGACAGGAAGTTCATCGGCAGTCACCTCTGTCTTTATCTGCGATAAAGAGGCAAAAAACTTCGCCCATTATATCCCTGAAGTATACCCCGAAGAAGACAGTAAATAAGCCGACAAAGTCACTCAGCTTCTTCGACTGTCATTTTTTGGTTGATCTCTGTCGAAGGAGATATTTGTTGAACAGCAGGTTTGGCCCTTGTCGTTATTGACCAAAGTGGAATCATTAATGCAAGAGAAACTAACCCGCAACTAATCAAGACAACAAAAAAGCCATTCCAGCCCCAAAGATCCGTAAGAGCACCGAGGGGGCCTCCAGCTACAGCTGCGCCAAGATAAGCAAAGCAACCCGCAAAGCCGCTGGCAGTCGCTGCAGCTTTTTTATCAGGAAGTTCCGCTGCAACCATACCGATCAACATCTGCGGGCCAAAGATGAAAAAGCCGATTAAAAAGATGATAATAGTATCCAAAAATAACCAGCCAACTCCATTCCAATGCATGGCAAGGAGCGCGCCAATGGCTCCAACGGTGAAGAGAATGTTGACTGGGTTGCGTTTACCGCTAAAAATTTTGTCTGAGCACCATCCAGCAAAAAGGCTGCCTAAAAAACCACCGATTTCAAACCAAAAGACAAAGCTTGCTGCTTTTATTTTAGAGTAGCCCTTATTGACGAAATAGACCATGCTCCAGTCATTGAAACCAATGCGAATGATGTAAATGAAAAAGTAAGCAAAGGCCATGACCCAGATGTACTTATTACACAGCACATGGTCAAAAAGAATTTCCTTCGTTGATAAAGTAAGCTTTTTATTTTTCCCGGATGTCGATGGCTGTTCTTCATTTTTGAATTTTTCAACTGGAGGTAATCCAAGCGATTGAGGCACATCTCGAAGGCGGTTCATCAAGAATAAACCAGCTATAATACAGAGGATGCCCGGTACAAACATAGCGCAACGCCAGCCATAATGATGAGCGCAAAAAGCGATGACGAGTGGGATGAGGGCTCCACCCAAATTATGCGATGTATTCCATACACTCCACCATCTCCCTCTCTCAGATTGGGAATACCAATGAGTGAGCAATTTTGCGCAGCCGGGCCAGCCCCACCCTTGAAACCAGGCATTCAATGCCCAAAGGACAGCAAGCATGACCCAAGCTGTTGTGAAGCCAAAACCGATATTGAAAATACCGGTTAAAATCAATCCGAAGGACATAAAATAACGGGGATTTGATTTATCCCCCATAACTCCACTGACAAATTTGCTAACACCATATGTAATGGAAAGAATGGTTCCCAACATCCCAAGTTCCGAGAGGCTAAACCCTTCCTCGAGCATCGAAGGGATGGCAAAAGTGAAGCTTTTGCGGGAAAAGTAATAGAAGGCATACCCGATATACATCCCATAAAATGTACGCAATCGCCAGTACTTGTACTTTTTTTTAACAAGTACAGGATCTTGGATTTCTTCTACAATAGGAGCTGGCTGCAGAAAATTAAACAATAGTTACCCGTCCCACAAAATGATTCCCCTAACCTTCGTATTAATTGTCCAAATTAAAAATTGCAAGCTAAAGGATTTAGCTCTTAATTGAGATTTTTTAGCACTTCTTGTGCAATAAAAAGATTTTCATCTGTTGAAATGACGTACAGTTCGACAGAAGAAGAGGGAGTGTTGATTTTTTGAACGCTGCCAGGACTAGAATTTACAATGGAGTTGTTTCTTTTGACTGAGATTTTTAATCCTAACCATTTGAGTTTTGAACAAATCATCTGCCTTATGAGAGGAGAGTTTTCTCCAATGCCCCCACTGAAAATAATCGCATTTACACCATTGAGGATAGTAGTGAAGGACCCTATATATTTGATGATTCGATAGCAAAACATATCTATGGCAAGTCGGCAATTCGGGTCTTTTTCATAGCTCTGAAGAAGTTCCTTTACATTTGAGGTTTTTCCCGAAATCCCTTTTAAACCAGATTCGAAATTGAGCATATGGGTGATTTGGCGTACAGATTGATGCTGTTGCTTACAAAGGAATTCAATCAAGGTAAAATCTATATCGCCAGCTCTCGTGCCCATCACGAGTCCCTCTGCAGGACTGAATCCCATAGAAGTATCGATGGATAAGCCGTCTAGGATAGCGGTAGCAGAGCATCCATTCCCAAGATGTAAGGTAATAAGTTTGGAAGGTCTTTTTTTCTTTTTTGTGTATTCAAAATATTTATCGGTGAGATAAGCATGTGAAATGCCATGGAACCCATAACGTTTGATGTGATACTTGGAAGCTAGGGAGTGAGGAATCGCATATTGTGATGCATAGGAAGGAAGAGTGCTGTGAAAGGCAGTATCGAATACGGCAATTTGTAGCATTTTAGAATGGAAATACTTTTGGCTTGCTTTGATGAGTTTAAGACAATCAGGGTTGTGAAGAGGGGCTAAATCTTTGAGTTTTTCTAGCTCTTTAAGAGAAGAAGAGTTGATGACCATACTGGTTGTATACTTATCGCCTCCATGAATGAACCGATGTCCTATTCCGATAATAGCAAAAAGATGAAAATCGATGAACTTCTCGATTTCTTCCATGAGCTGTAGAAAAATTTTATCAATTTGTCCTTCCTTAAGATGTTTAATGCAGGTTTTCTTTGCTTGGGTAACAATCTCGATTTGCGGATTGGAATCGTGGATATTTCTGCAATGTGCGTCCAAAATGCGCTCAACTCTTTTCTTATAAATACAAAAGAGAGAGATCTTTAATGATGAACTTCCAATGTTGATGACCTGGATCAGTTGTTTTTTCATTCAATATGGCCATTTCCAGTTGATCACCTCGGGAATATCTTCTCCGTATTCTCGAATATATTCTTTGTGGTAGGCAAGTTTTTTATTTAGAGCATCTTTAATGTTGGCTTTTATTTCGGAAGCTATGGGGATGCGATCGATAGTATCTTTTGCAAGATTAAACCGATCTAGGTCATTTAGTACTGCCATGTCAAAGGGGGTCGTCGTCGTTCCCTCTTCTTTATATCCTCGGACATGAAGATTTTTATGGTTTGTGCGACGATAGGTAAGTCGATGAATGATCCAGGGATAGCCATGATGTGCGAAAATAATGGGTTTATCCGTTGTGAAGAAAGCATCAAATTCTGCATCTGAAAGCCCATGAGGGTGTTCGTTTTTAGGTTGTAGTACCATGAGATCAACAACATTGACAACGCGGATTTTAAGTGATGGAAGCATATTCCTTAAAATATCCACCGCTGCAAGTGTCTCTAATGTGGGAATATCCCCTGCACAGGCCATGACGACATCAGGAGCTTGTCCTTTATCGTTGCTCGCCCAATCCCAAATCCCTATCCCTTTTGTGCAGTGGTTGACCGCTTCCTCCATGTTCAGGTATTGCAAAGCAGGCTGTTTGCCTGCGATGATCACATTCACATAATTGCGTGATTTAAGACAGTGATCTGCTACGGATAACAATGTGTTGGCATCGGGTGGGTAATAAACTCGAATGACTTCAGCTTTTTTGTTTACAACAATGTCAATAAAGCCAGGATCCTGGTGAGAAAAGCCATTATGGTCTTGCCTCCAGACATGAGAAGTTAGGAAATAATTAAGGGAGGCAATCGGTTTTCTCCAGCTAATCTGCCGCGATACTTTGAGCCACTTTGCATGTTGATTAAACATCGAATCGATAATATGAATAAAGGCTTCATAACAAGAGAAAAAACCATGCCTACCTGTCAAAAGATACCCTTCTAGCCACCCTTGACAAAGATGTTCGCTGAGTACTTCCATGACACGTCCATCAGGGGAAAGATGATCATCTGAAGGGAGGATTGTGGCGTTAAAAGTTCGATTTGTGACTTCAAATAAAGCGCCTAGTCGATTTGAAGCTGTCTCATCGGGTCCAAAAACTCGAAAATTTTTGCTTTCCAGATTGAGCTTCATGACATCTCTTAGATATCCACCAAGAATTCTCGCCGATTCGGCAACCACTTTTCCAGGAGATTCAATTTTAGCAGCATAATCTCGTAGATCAGGGCATTTTAATTCTTGAAGCAGTGCTCCTCCATTTGCATGAGGATTTGCACCCATGCGCCTATTTCCCTTCGGCGCCATATCTTGAAGTTCAGACTTCAATTTTCCATTTTCATCAAATAATTCTTCAGGTCGATAGCTCTTTAGCCATATTTCAAGGAGTTGTAAGTGTTGGGGTTTAGTTTTAAAATCCCCTAAAGGGACTTGGTGGGATCGCCAACTATTTTCTGTTTTTTCCCCGTCCACTTCTTTAGGTCCTGTCCATCCTTTTGGGGTTCTTAGGATAATCATTGGCCACTCTGGACGTTCAGAACCCTCTTTTTGACGGGCCTTTTTTTGGATTTCTAGGATTTCATTGATGACTATATCAAGCGTTTTAGCCATCAACTGATGCATTGTCTCAGGTTCCGATCCTTCTACAAAATAGGGTTTATATCCGTATCCGACAAAGAGATTATTCAATTCCTGGCGACTGATTCGCGAAAGGTATGTGGGATTAGCTATTTTGTACCCATTTAAATGCAAGATAGGCAGCACAGCTCCATCATTGACAGGATTTAAAAATTTATTAGAGTGCCAACTACATGCAAGAGGGCCGGTTTCTGCTTCTCCATCTCCTACAACACAACAAGTGATAAGATTTGGGTTATCTAGAACAGCCCCGTAGGAGTGACTGATCACATAGCCCAACTCCCCTCCTTCATGAATGGACCCAGGTGTTTCTGGCGCAGCATGGCTAGGGATACCTCCTGGAAAGGAAAACTGTTTAAATAATCGTTGCATGCCTTTGATATCTTGAGTGATATGAGGGTAGAATTCACTATATGTTCCTTCAAGATACGTGTTAGCAATGAGTCCAGGCGCTCCATGCCCAGGCCCTAACATAAAGAGAACGTTAAGATCAAAATTTTTGATGACCCGATTCATGTGAGCGTAAATAAAATTTACGCCTGGTGTTGTCCCCCAATGCCCTAACAACCGAGGTTTGATGTGTTCAAGTTTTAGGGGTTCTCTGAGTAGAGGATTGTTTAGCAGGTATATTTGACCCACAGAAAGATAATTAGCTGCTCGCCAGTAAGCATTAAGTTTATTTAGCTCCATCTTGGTTAAAGGATCCTCAGCATAAGGATCTTGAAATTCTCTTGGCATGTGTATTTTTTCCTTTTATCAATAAATAAGTGAATATAATGGAAAAAAAATAAATATAAAGATATTTTGCGGAAAGGGAGCCTCTATAGGATAGCAGGGTTATGGGTAATAAATGCCAGCAGAGAAGAAGCCGTGGTGGAGTTTTTCCACAGAACAAACCTACAAGGAACTAGATACCGATCCAAAACAAGGATTGTCCCCTGCTGCTATAAAGATACGATTAGAAAGTTATGGTTTCAATGAGTTACCAGAACCCAAACCCCCTTCCCCATTTAAACTTTTTCTAAATCAATTTTCCAGTTTCATCGTATGGGTCTTAATTGCCGCAGCTGTCATTGCTGGGATTCTTGGTGAATGGATAGATGCAATAGCGATTCTTGTGATTGTTATTCTGAATGCAATCATAGGATTCATCCAAGAAATCAATGCAGAACGGTCTCTTGCAGCACTAAAAAAGCTAGCAACTCCAACGTGTAAAGTGATCCGCGATGGAGTTCTACAGACAGTTCTCTCAAGAGAAATTGTCCCCGGTGATCTTATCTTATTAGAAGCGGGCGATCTGATTCCAGCAGATGGTAGAGTCATTCAATCTGTTCAGCTCTCCACTCAAGAAGCGTCTCTTACAGGGGAATCTTTGCCTATTCATAAAATGATTGATCCGCTTGCGAAGAGCGAATTACCCATTGGCGATCGAAAAAACATGGCCTTTATGGGAACAGTTGTCCTTAGCGGTAAAGGACATATGATAGTGACAACGACAGGATTAAATACAGAACTTGGAAAGATCGCTTCCCTGTTAAGTGAGCACAAAGAAGAACAAACTCCTTTGCAAATTCGCTTAGCCGGATTAGGACGTCGGTTGGTTTTTCTTTGCCTTGGAATTGTTGCGATTGTTTTTATCCTTGGAATTTTACAAGGAAATTCTTTTCTTAACATCCTTTTAATAGCAACAAGCCTTGCAGTTGCTGCTGTGCCTGAAGGACTACCTGCTATTGTAACCATCGCGCTTGCTATTGGTGTTCGGAAAATGGCAAAGCGTAAAGCTCTTATTCGCCATCTTCCCTCAGTTGAAACACTAGGATGTGCCTCTGTGATCTGTACTGACAAGACAGGGACTCTAACGAAGAATGAGATGAGTGTGAGGAAGATATGGGCCAATCAAGCACAGATTGATGTGTCTGGTGTGGGGTATACGCCTATAGGAGATTTCGCATTAAAATCGCAAATCATTTCTCTTACAGACTTCCCTGAATTAAAGCGTCTTCTTGAGACGGGAATATTGTGTAATAGCGCCAATCTCACACATACGGAACAAGGCTGGCAAATTACCGGAGATCCTACAGAAGGTGCTTTGATCGTTGCCGCAGAAAAAGGAGGAATAAAAAAGAAAGAACTTGAGACTGTGAATCTTCTTCTTGGGGAAATTCCTTTTGATTCAGAGCGCAAACGGATGAGTGTTCTTAGGCAGACCTCTACTGGAAATGTTCTTTTTGTTAAGGGAGCACCTGATTTAATTCTAAACCGTTGTCAAACAGTTCTTCTTGAGAATAGGCAGACACCTCTTACGCCTCTTCTCAAACAAGAAATTCTTAATGCCAACCATGATTTTGCAGCTGGGGCCTTGAGAGTTTTAGCTATGGCTTATAGGGACATAGAGTCTGGCCAGAACATAGATGAATCCATGGAAAATAATCTCACTTTTGTTGGCCTTGTAGCCATGATGGATCCTCCGAGAACCGAAGTTAAGCAAGCGGTTCAAACTTGCATGAAAGCAGGCATCCTTCCAGTGATGATCACAGGCGACCATAAAGATACAGCGGAGGCTATAGCAAGAGAATTGGGGTTAATGACGGAAGGAAAGCTTGCAATTACTGGAATAGAGCTTCAACAAATGAGCGATGAGGAACTTAAAAAAGCCCTCCGAACTATTAGTATTTATGCTCGCGTCTCAGCAGAACATAAATTACGTATTGTGAGGATGTGGCGAAATTTAGGGGAGATTGTCGCAGTGACAGGTGATGGCGTCAATGATGCTCCTGCGATTAAAGAGGCGAACATTGGGATAGCCATGGGAATCAAGGGAACAGATGTCACTAAAGAAGCCGCCGATATGATTATCACTGATGACAATTTTGCTTCTATTGTCAATGCGGTGGAAGAAGGAAGGGGCATTTATGATAATATCATTAAATTCGTTAATTATCTGCTTTCCTCGAATATCGCTGAACTTATGGTCATTTTTGCAGGAATGGCCATTGGGTTTAAAGACCCAGCTGGAAATCCTTTCGTTTCTTTATCTGCCGTTCAATTGTTGTTCTTAAATCTTGTGACAGATGGCTTTCCAGCCATTGCTTTAGGGATGGACCCCGTTGATCCAAAAGCGATGGAAAGGCTACCCAGAAAGTCAAGCGAACCCATTTTGTCATTTCGGTTTTCCCTACAGCTGGTGTTAATCAGTAGTACCATTGCTGTAGGTACGCTTGTCGCTTGCCATTTTGGATTGCGTACCAGTGCAGCTTTAGGACAAACAATGGCTTTTACGACTCTGGTCGTATTAGAGCTTGTTCGAGTTCAGATGGTGCGCTCTCAATACCACATCGGATTTTTTTCTAATCGATGGATTATTGGAGCTCTAGCAAGTTCGCTATTTGTTCAGCTGCTCGTCATTTATCTCCCTCCCTTACAAAAAATCTTCGGAACAGTTGGATTAGGGTTAAAAGAATGGGGCGTTATTGCCATTGTGGCTTTCGGTGTAGGGATGGGTGGATATGTGATTAATCGAATATTTCAGAAAAGGCAAGCATGAACAACCAAGCAAAAATCGCTTATTTCTCAATGGAGATTGCTATAGCAGAAAACATCCCCACTTATAGCGGGGGCCTAGGAGTATTAGCAGGAGATACTATCTTTGCAGCCCTAAACCTTAAAGTTCCAATGGTTGCTGTCACCTTGCTCTATCGAAAAGGATACTGTTATCAAAAATTAGATTCAAACGGATGGCAAGTGGAAGAACCCGTTGAATGGGTCGTCGAAGATTTTCTGCAAGAATTGCCAGAGCGTATCAAGGTGGATATTGACAATCGCATCGTTCATATAAGGGCGTGGAAATTTGAAATTAAATCTCCGACTAATTTTGGCATTCCAATCTTCTTCTTAGATACTAATCTTCCTGAAAATGATGAGAGTGACAGGGCTCTAAGTGATTATCTTTATGGAGGAGATCAATATTATCGTCTATGTCAAGAAGTGGTCTTGGGGATAGGCGGTGTAAGAATGCTTAAAGCATTAGGGTATCAGCACATAGATCGTTTTCATATGAACGAAGGTCATGCAAGTCTTTTAACCTTGGAACTTCTTGAAGAATCACGCGTAGGTGCTGGAAGGCAAGTAGTTACAGAAGAGGATATAGAAAATGTGAAGCAGCAGTGTGTGTTCACTACCCATACTCCTGTCATTGCTGGGCATGATAAATTCCCTATGGATCTCATTATTCAAGTGCTGGGTAACAGAGAAGTATTCAATAGGAAAGATATCTTTTGCTGTGAGGGAGTTTTAAACTTAACCTACCTCGCTTTAAACTTGAGCCACTATGTGAACGGAGTCGCAAAAAAACATGGAGAAATTTCAAATCTCATGTTTGGGCATTATTCAATCGATTCGATTACAAACGGGGTCAGTGTCACCAGATGGACATCTACCCCCTTTCAACTGCTATACGATCATTATATTCCCTCTTGGAAGGAAGATAATTTTAGCCTGCGTTATGCCCTAAATATTCCCAAAAATGAAATTTGGGAAGCTCATATGCAGGCGAAAAAGCAACTGATCCAACATGTGAACCGGCAAACTAATATTGGAATGGATCAAGACGTATTTACCATTGGTTTTGCAAGGAGATCCGCAGCTTACAAACGAGGAGATCTTCTTTTTCAAGATTTGGAAAGACTCAAGTCTATCGTTAAAGAAAAAGGGGCTATTCAAGTTATTTATGCAGGTAAAGCTCATCCACAGGATCGAGAAGGAAAAGAACTGATTCAACGGATCTATCGCGCTAAAGAGTCACTTAAGAGTGAGATTCATATCGTTTATCTCGAAAATTACGATTTAGAGCTTGCAAAACTGATCACTAGTGGAGTTGATCTTTGGTTAAACACTCCACAAACTCCTATGGAAGCTTCAGGAACAAGTGGGATGAAAGCGGCTCTAAATGGAGTGCCATCCTTAAGTATTTTAGATGGGTGGTGGATAGAAGGGTGTATTGAAGGAATTACCGGTTGGTCAATCGCAGACGATAAACCAAAACATGAATCGAAAAATGACTCGCATGAGGATGCTTTTTGGCTTTATGAAAAGCTTGAGAAAGTGATTGTTCCGATGTTTTATAAAGAAAGAGAAAAGTTTATTTCTGTCATGCAACATTGCATAGCGTTGAATGGTTCCTTTTTCAATAGTCAAAGAATGTTACAACAATATGTGTTAAATGCTTATTTTAGATAAAAAAAGAATAGTTTATTTATTTGTTTTTGCCTTTATTGCATTTAATGCAGGTCAGCTTTTTTCTGAGGAGGATCCTTTGAACCGATCTTCTTTGCAATTAGAAACATTGATTGAGGAAGTTTTGAAACGTAATCCGAATTTAGAAGCGGCTAAGGAACGCATTCGAGCGGCAGCTGAAGTTGTTCCTCGAGTACAGGTCATCGATGATCCAGAATTCAAGTTTTTGAGCGATTACAACAACTTTAAATCTAACAGTGAATTCATTCCCATGCTCCAATATCAAATCTCCCAAACATTTCCTTTCCCAGGGAAGCTTGGATTAAAAGGGAAAGTAGCAGCTGAAGTTCTTAAACAATTTCAGAGTCAGGAAGTCATCACCAAGCGCGATCTAGTTTTACAAACAAAAAAGCTCTATTTTCAACTTTTTTTCAATCATGCCTCTTCTCAAATTAACCAAAGCAATCGCGATCTGGTTAAAAATCTTATTGATGCGAGTTTAGCCTTATATAAATCGGGTGTTGCTGGCTATGAAGAAGTTGCTAAAGCCCAAGTCGAACTTCAAGTTTTAGATGAGCAGCTATTAGCGATCCAAGCAGACCGGATTTTTATTGTTTCGATGCTTAATGCGATTCTTGACCGGCCTCAAAAGGATCCCTTGGGGGATCCCGTAAAAGATTTCAGATCATCAGCGAATTTCTCCTATGACAAACTGGAAAGATTAGCGATGCAAAAAAGACCAGAATTAAAAGAGATACAAGCCATGGTTGAAGAGCAGCAAATGATGGCAAGGCTGGCAAAAAGAGAATATTTCCCAGATGTTACTATCTCTGCGGGATACGAACAGATTACGCATAATCCTCGAGACAATGCTTGGGAAGCGAGCGTCAGTTTTAAAATTCCTCTTTGGGTTGGCCAAAGACAAAAGCGGCAAGTTCGCGAAGCGCAAGCCAGAGCATCTGCTAATAGGAATGCCCTTAAAGGAATGGAAGCGCTTGTTCGCGGACAAATTCAAGAGACCCTCGGGAAACTTAAAGCAAACGAAGAACGACTTCTTTTATACGAAACAGGGCTACTCCCAAAAATCCAAGAAGCTCTCAAAGCATCTGAAGCGAGCTATCGCGCAGGGAAGGGAGGTTTTTTGTTTCTTCTCGATACGCGTAGGCAATATCAAGATATCTCATTGGAATATGAGCGAGTAAGAGCTGAAAGGGAGTCCCTAATAGCGGAATTAGAACGTGCCGTTGGAGTACCGTTGGAGGAAATTCAATGATTTTAGCAACGATTTTTCTTTTAAGTTTAGCTCCTCAGATCGCGGATGCTTCGATGGAAAGTATGTCGCAAAACAAAAAGCCTATTCCGGGATATGCAGAAGTTCAAATCGATCCAGAAAAATTGCAGTTGTTTGGAATTACGACGGAGAAACTACAAATTCGCGATTTGTCTAAAACAATACGCACTGTTGGCCTTGTCGAAGTCGATGAAAGAAGAATTGCCAATATACAAACCAAATTTAAGGGGTGGATAGAAAAACTCTTTGTCAACTTTACAGGAACGCCAGTGAGCTATGGTGAGCCTTTATTTTCCGTCTATAGCCCCGATTTATTGACAGCTCAAGAAGAGTATTTACTAGCTCTTAAGGGAGGAGAGCGTCCAGTACAGGGCATGTTTGGCGAGGAACTGACGCAATCAAATGAAGATCTTCTAGAGGCTGCAAGGCAGCGTTTAGAATTATGGGATGTCCCCGAGCAGGAAATACAGCGTCTGACAGAGACTCGCATACCTTCAAAAACCTTAACAATCGATTCCCCTGTCGAAGGGATCGTCTTAAATAAAAACGCTTTTGTCGGCATGAACGTTGAGCCTGGAATGAACATCTTCACCATTGCGGATCTGTCCCATGTTTGGGTGATGGCTGATATCTATGAACAGGATATTTCATGGATAAAGATGGGACAAAAAGCCACCCTTGTTCTTACCTCCTTCCCTGGAAAATCTCTGACTGGTTCTGTGGCATTTATTAGCTATATCGTTGAGCCAAGCACACGCACGATGAAAGTTCGCTTTGATTTTGATAATCCCAATGAACAGCTCAGGCCTGGCATGTATGCAACTGTGGAAATTCAAATCAAAATGGGCAAAGCGCTAGCCGTTCCAGAATCGGCTGTTATTGATACCGGACAGAGAAAAATCGTCTTTGTATCGCCTGGCAAAGGACGTTTTGAACCTAGAGAAGTTCAATTGGGATTTAAGGCAGGTTCCTATTATCAGGTCATTAGCGGACTAGAGACTAATGAGGAAGTGGCCACCAGCGCGCAATTTCTCATCGATTCTGAAAGTCGGCTTAAAGCGGCGGGTGGTGGCATGCAAGGCATGGAAATGGGGCAAAAGAAAAAACCATGATCGGCAAACTCATAGAGATTTGTGGAAAAAACCGACTTATCGTCTTTATTGCGACCGGTTTTGTTTTGCTCTGGTCCGTTTGGACCATTAGCAAAACACCTATTGATGCTTTACCTGACCTTTCTGATACCCAAGTCATTATTTTTACTGAGTGGATGGGGCGCAGTCCCAATCTGGTTGAAGATCAGATTACCTATCCTCTTGTCACGACTTTTCTTGGTGCCCCGAAGGTTAAATTGGTTCGAGGCTTTACCATGTTTGGTATGTCCTTTGTATCCGTGATTTTTCAGGACGGGACCGATCTTTATTGGGCGCGAAGCCGAGCTCTGGAGTATTTATCTAAGTTACAAGGAAAACTACCTGAAGGAGTGACTCCCCAGCTTGGCCCAGATGCCACAGGAGTTGGCTGGATTTTTGAATATGCGCTCATTGATGAATCCGGAAAATACACCCTACAAGACATGCGCACTTTTCAAGATTGGTATTTGCGTTACTGGTTGACTTCCGTGCCTGGAGTTGCCGAGGTTGCAAGTGTTGGAGGCTATCAAAAAGAATATCAGATAGAGATCGATCCTACTAAACTTCAAGCCTATGATCTTTCGATTTCCGATATCAAAGAAGCGGTTCGCAGATCTAATGGGGATGTAGGTGGTCGTGTCATTGAACTCGCTGAACACGAATATGCTGTTCGAGGGCGTGGGTATATCACTGATAAAGGCATGATTGAGCAGATTGTTGTTGGCACTGACCAGAAAGGCACACCGGTCTTAATCCGAGATATAGGGCGCGTGCAAATCGGAGGAAATATTCGCCGAGGATTTGTAGAGCTTAATGGGGAAGGAGAGGTTGTCGGCGGAATCGTCGTCATGCGCGTTGGAGAAGATACAGCGAAAGTGATCGATCGTGTGAAAGAGAAGCTCAAAGAAATGGAACCTTCTTTTCCTCCTGGAATAAAGGTAGTCACGACTTACGACCGTTCAACCCTCATCAGGCACTCCATAGATACTTTATCAGAGGCGCTGATTGAGGAGATCATCATTGTTTCTCTAGTTATTTTAATCTTCTTATTCCATTTTCGTTCTACCCTTGTTTCTATTATTACTTTACCCATCGCTATAATGATCTCTTTTATTCCGATGTATTACATGGGGATCAACGCCAATATCATGTCTCTAGCTGGGATCATCATCGCTATTGGAGATATTGTCGATTCTGCAGTAATTATGACGGAGAACGCCCATAAAAAATTAGAACAGGAAGGAGAAAAGAGGCCTCGTGTTGATGTAGTGATCGAAGCAGCTAGAGAAATTGGCCCCAGCATTTTCGCTTCCCTTTTTGTCATTGTTATTGGATTTCTTCCCGTGTTTGTTCTTCAAGAACAAGAGGGTCGTCTTTTCTCTCCTTTGGCTTACACAAAAACATTTTCCGTAGTTTTTGGAGCGCTTCTTGGAGTCACCCTAGTCCCAGCCCTTATGGTCACGTTTATTCGGGGGAAAATAAAGCCCGAAATGAAAAATCCAGTCACAAGGATTTGTATTGCTGCTTACAAGCCCATCCTAAGGTTTTGCGTGCGCTGGCGTTATTTTGTAGCGGGAGGATGCCTTCTTCTCATTCTTGCTACTATTCCTATCTATAACAAGTTGGGTTCCGAATTTATGCCCCCCTTGGATGAAGAGACGATTCTCTTCATGCCGATCACTACACCTGGGATTTCTATTGAGGCTGCCAAGCAATTGGTGCAGACACAAGACAAAATTTTACGCAGCTTCCCTGAAGTTCAATCAGTTTTTGGTAAAGCGGGCCGTTCAGAGACGCCGACCGACCCGGCTCCCCTTTCAATGATCGAAACAGTCATTACTTTAAAGCCAAAGTCTGAATGGCGATCAGGCATGACAAAGGACAAGCTAGTCGAAGAAATGAACCAGGCCCTTCAATTCGCAGGGGTTCAAAACGCCTTTACAATGCCCATTAAAGCCCGTATTGACATGTTGACGACGGGGATCCGTACGCCGATTGGGATTAAAATCTTTGGGAAAGATCTCGTGGAAATTGCCTTTCTGGGAGAAGAACTTGAAAAGATTCTCAAAATGGTTCCAGGAACACGCAGTGTTTATGCTGAGCGTGAAATGGGAGGTTTCTTTATCGATTTTACTCCAGATCGTGCAGCGATTGCCCGTTATGGATTAAGGGTAATGGACGTACAAGAAATTGTAGAAACAGCAATCGGTGGGCTCGACGTGGATACTACTATCGAAGGCCGTGAAAGATACAAAATTAATATACGATATCCTCGAGAACTGCGTGATGATATCGATAAATTAAAGAAAATCCTTGTTCCCATCATGAAACCAGAAGGAGTCCCTGGACGCGTAGCACATGTTCCTCTCGGCCAACTCGGTAAAATTGAAGCAGTTATGGGACCTCCGATGATTAAAGACGAGATGGGGTCTCTTGCGGGATGGGTTTATGTAGATATCGAAGGACGAGATATTGGTGGCTACGTGAAGGATGCCAAAAAAGCTGTCGCACAAAACTTGAAACTTCCTACAGGGTACTACCTTAAGTGGACAGGCCAATATGAATTCTTAGAGAGAATTCAAGCCTTAATGAAAATTGTTGTTCCTCTGACTCTAATCATCATCGCTATCATTCTTTATCTTAACTTTAGAGGCATTGCTCAAACTCTGATTGTCATGTTATCTGTTCCTTTTGCCGCCATTGGAGCCATCTGGCTTCTGTTCTCTGTGAGTTATAATACCTCAGTTGCAGTTTGGGTTGGTGTGATTGCTCTTCTTGGCACTGCGGCGGAGACAACGGCAATAATGGTTGTTTATCTCGATGAGGGGTTCAAAAAATGGACAGAAGAGGGCCGAATAAACTCCCAAGAAGATCTATTGACCATGACGGTTGAGCACGGAGCTTCTAGGGTAAGGCCTTTAATCATGGCGGTAGCTCTCAACATCTTTGGATTGCTTCCCATCATATGGAGCGGAGGAGTTGGATCTGACGTTGCTAAACGCATTGCAGCGCCCTTATGGGGGGGGCTCATTTCATTGACCATTCTCACTTTACTCGTAGTCCCAGCAATCTATGTTATTTGGAGGAGTATCCAATTTCGACACATCAAACCTGTATCAAAAGAGATTTAATATTTTGAGGGAAAAAATGAAAGTTCAAAAATTAGTAACAACTGTCGCCGCAACAGTAATATTTGCAGTTTTTTCATCCATAAGTGCCTTAGATGCTCAAAATGCTGATACACAACTTACTGCAAAAGGTGGACCATCGAAACCATACCATAGCAAGAAAATGAGAGAAAAATGTCATGGGTTGTCACAAGATATGTATGAGTTTGGATCTCTTTTAAATGAGTCTAATCAAAAAATGTTCTGCAGTACATTTGACGATGCTCAAAGGAAACAAGCAATGCAGATGGCAAAGGAAAAGAATATCTTTGGCAATCCAAAAATGACTCCAGATCAAGCGGTTGAGAGAACTGCGAAGGAAGCAAGTAAAGAAACTGATAAGATTAATTAACGTGAGGAGAAAAATGAGCATTCAAAAGCCAGGAATGAAGTTAACTTTATCGCAATTTATATCATTTTTTATATTTATGAATTCCATTTGTTTTGCGGACAATACTAAACATGACCTTGCTGTTAACGTTCCTTATGAAAGACATAATTATCGAGAAGAATGCAGGGATCTCCCTATGTCCGTACGAAGATTTACTGATAAATTGAACGAGTCAAATCTAAAAATATTTTGTAGTCAGTTTGATGACAATCAACGAGAAAAGGCAATGCAACTAGCTAGTCAGAAGGACAAAAGCGGCAATCTGATAATGACACCAGATCAAGCGGTCGAAAAAGTTGCAAAAGAAGGCAAATAAATGGCAGGTATTAATGATTGACGACAAAAACAATAAATCGAAGTTTAATTTCAAATCAATATACTTTCTTTATATATTATTAATAGGAGTCGGTATTTATCTTATTATCTATCATGGGCCACATCTTTGGACAATTTTACCTCTGCTGATTTTTCTTTCTTGTCCTTTGATGCACCTATTCCATCACAGCCGCCATGGGAAGCATGAGAAATCTGAGCATGAGAACAAGCAAGAAAATAAAAATAACGATAAGCAAAAGGGCTGTCATTGATGTACTATTCATGCCCCATGCATCCAGAAGTAAAACAAGATAAACCAGGAGCATGCCCGAAATGTGGTATGGATCTTGAATCGTCATCTCAATTGATCCAGAGCCAGATTTATACCTGTCCGATGCATCCGGAAATTCAAAGAAATGAACCGGGGCAATGTCCTATCTGTGGCATGGATTTAGAGTTATTACAGCCAACTGTTGAAGAAGAGTCAGCTGAATACAAAGACATGTTAAAGCGTTTCTGGATTGGTGTAAGTTTCACGATTCCAGTACTTTTACTCGCCATGTTCGGTGCTTATTTTAAAAATCTTATAAGCCCATCCCTCTCCCGATGGCTTCAATTGATTTTAAGTGCGCCAGTAGTTCTTTGGGCTGGATGGCCATTTTTTAAAAGAGGGTGGCTTTCATTAAGACATCGTAGCCTGAATATGTTCTCTTTGATTGCATTAGGGATTGGAACGGCATTTTTTTATAGTATTTTTGCATTACTATTTCCCCAAGCATTTCCAAAAGAATTCGAGCATGAAGGGACAGTGGGTATTTACTTCGAAGTGGCGGCCATCATTACTGTATTAGTCCTCCTTGGCCAGGTATTGGAAATTAAAGCACGATCGAAAACGAATCTTGCCATTAAGCTATTATTAAGCAGAGCCGCCAAAACAGCATGGATTGTGCAAGATGATGTTGAAAAAGAGATTCTCATAGATCAGGTAAAAGTAGGCAATATTTTAAGGGTGCGTCCTGGGGAAAAAGTTCCTGTAGATGGAAAAATCAAGGAAGGATACAGCTCTCTTGATGAATCAATGATGACAGGAGAACCCATTCCTGTTGAAAAAAGAGAAAATGATCCTGTCATAGGTGGAACCATTAATCAAACGGGAAGTTTTTTGATGATCGCAGAAAAAGTCGGTAGTGAAACTTTGCTTGCCCGCATCATTGAAATGGTCTCGGAAGCACAAAGAAGTCGTGCGCCCATCCAAGGATTGGTAGATAAAGTTTCTAGTTACTTTGTCCCGGTTGTAGTTGGAATTGCTCTTGTGGCTTTCTTTGTTTGGTTTTTTTGGGGTCCCGAACCATCTATTTCCTATGCAATTGTGAATGCAGTATCTGTGCTTATCATCGCCTGTCCTTGTGCGCTTGGCCTTGCAACTCCCATGTCAATTATGGTCGGTATGGGAAAAGGAGCTGAAGCGGGTATTCTCATTAAAAATGCGGAAGCTTTAGAGAAATTAGAAGATGTTCGCACTCTTGTTGTCGATAAAACTGGCACTTTAACGGAAGGAAAACCTAAGCTCAATTTAATCGTTACAGCAGGTCAACTGAAAGAGGAAGACCTTCTCTTTTTTGCCGCAGCTATTGAACAAAATAGTGAACATCCCCTTGCAAAATCTATTGTTCAAGGGGCAAAGGAAAGAAATCTTGTCCTTCCCAAGGTAACGCATTTCCAATCTATCACAGGGAAGGGTGTTACTGGTATTGTTGAAAATCGGGAAGTCTTCATTGGGAAATCTATGGATGAACAAGAAGGAGCTTTAGCCGATCAAGCAAAAGAATTTCAAAATCAAGGTCAAACAGTTATTTTTGTCACCATAGACAAGAAAATTGCTGGATTGATGACCATTAGTGATCCCGTCAAAGCTTCAACTCCTTCTGCAATCAGTGATCTTCATCGTCGGGGACTAAAAATCATCATGCTTTCTGGAGATAATCCACGGACTGCTCGTACTGTCGCTCAAACACTGAATATAGATGAATTTCATGGAGAGGTAACTCCCGGTCAGAAACAGAACTTTGTGAAAGAACTGAAAGGTAAAAATGGTTTGGTCGCAATGGCGGGTGATGGAATCAACGATGCTCCTGCTCTTGCCGCAGCTGACGTGGGAATTGCAATGGGGTCAGGAACAGATGTTGCTATGGAGAGTGCTGCTGTCACCTTGGTTAAAGGCGATTTAAGAGGAATCTCTCGCGTAATCCATCTTAGTCATGGAACCATGAAGAATATCCGTCAAAATCTCTTCTTTGCCTTCATCTATAACATTGCTGGTATTCCAATCGCTGCAGGAATTCTTTTCCCTTTTACAGGATTGCTTTTAAATCCTATCATAGCCGCTTTGGCCATGAGCTTTAGCTCGGTCTCAGTTGTTCTCAACGCGTTAAGATTGAGAAAATTAAAACTTTAACAGGAGTCTATTATGAAGTTATTTTCCTCCCTTATTCTTGGAGTTGCGATTTTATCAGGAGCCGTGCTTTTTGCAGCTCCTGCAAAGGTGCCAACAAAAAATAGTTGTCATTGTGAGAAATGCAATTGTACTGTTGAATCTAATTGCGGGTGCTTTTCGAAAGCAGGGTGCAAATGCGCCGACCGTTCTTGTGCTTGTGGAGATCAATGTCAGTGTGGATGCGATTGCAAGTGTAACGACTAGTTTGGCGATTAAAGCCCTGAAAATATTTTCTCAGGGCTTTTTCTCTCATAATTACAGAGGACATGAGAACTCGTAGATTGGGCGGATATGTCAAGCCATATGCCACAAGTCCTCTATTTAAAGGAATCAATCAAAATTTAGTTTAGGCATAGGACTGGGTTATTGAATCTTATGATAAGTATTCTCGTGGGGAAGCGCCTTAGGACTGGTAGAGGTTCGCAAGGCAGCCATCCCAATTGCGCAGAGTAGAAAAATAGACGCAAGAAAAAGTACTAATTTGATCAGCCTGGTGTTTTGCATAGTATTTTAATCTAAAAAAGAAAAGAGCTCTGTATGAATGTTTTTATGTTTAATTTTCATTTTGATTAAACTTTTGTAAGTTGTATCTATCAACCCTTGTGGTCCACAAATATAGAAAGATTTGTCTTTGAGGTTTTGGAGGCAAAATCTTTCAATCTTTTGTTGGTCTAGATGCCCTTTTTCGCCTTTCCAATAAGTGGATGGTTCGCTCAGAATGTGGACAATGTTGAGTTTTGGATAGTCCTTTTTCTCTATTCCTTCTAACTCTTTACGAAAGAGAATCCCTTCTTCGTTTTTATTAGCATAAAAAAGAAGAACAGGATAGGCAGACTGGGAGTCTTGCATAGACTTGAGCATACTCATAAAAGGCGTAATCCCAATACCTGCTGCAATGAATACAAAATCTTTCTCTTTTGGATAGAAAAGATAAGAGAAGCGACCAAAAGCGCCATGAACAGTGGCGGTATCGCCTGGCTTTGTTTGACCGATTGTGGCTGTAAAGTCTCCCAATGTCTTAATTGTTGAGCTAAGAAACCCTTGTTCTGTAGGTGAAGAAGATATTGTCCAATGATGTTCTTCTTCGGGCAGATCCCTCCCTCTATGAAATGTCACAAAGTGAAACTGCCCCGGCAAATAGTGAAAAATGGGGAATCCTTGAGGAGGAGCAAACTTAATTGTCCAAACATCCTGTATCTCTTGCCTGACATCGATGACAATATAAGGATGCCGACTGAGTAACCAAGGCCTTAAAAATCTGTGATAAATAAAGAGAGTCAAAAACCCAAATAAAAGTAAAATCCAAAGTCCTTTTAGAGCAAAGACTTCTTGTATGGAGCTACCAGCAAACCAACTGTGTACAAAAGCGAAAATCAGAAGACAAATTCCAAATAGATTATGAAAAATACGCCATATCTCAAATTTGATTTTCAATTTGGATTGATAAAGGCTCAATAAGATGTTGGTAATTAATATTATTAGGGCTGTTCGTCCCAACCAAATATGCCAGGGAATGTTTAGACCGAAAATGAGAGACCCATTTTTGCTGGATAAAAACAAAAGAAGAGGATGAGAAATCACTAATAAGGTAGCAAAAATGGCCATGTATCTATGAAAGCGAATAAGAGTATCAAGGCCAAAAACTTGAGAGATCCACTTGAAACGACCTACCAAAAGCACTTGTAAAGTAAAAATCATCAACCCAATAAGAGCAAAGTTGACCCCTACTTCGTAAAGGAATGGATGATCAGAAACTGGCTGAAATAAAATGACTAAAAAGAGAGGCATTAGCACAGCTGCCATGTACAAGCCGATATAGCTGATTTGCCTTCCCAACATAACATTCTCCTTATAGGCCATTAGCTAGGCGGGTACATATGATACGGTCCAAATGTCATTCCGCCCCCCAAGTAACCAGTAATATTTACTAACAAGAATAGGAGAAAAAGACATGCATAGTAAAGCTTGCTTATGCCCCAGCGCTCTCTAAGAAAAACTACAAAGATTGCAAAGATGGTGGTTGAAATTCCTGCCCACATATGCCACCAGATGAAGTCAGCTAGAAGACCGCTATAAGAGGATGTATAACTATAGATGAGCCCCAGTACGGCTGTGGGGATTGCTAGAACAGCTGCAGCAATGATCATAAATCGAGAAGCGTAATCAAAAATAGGTCTTTGGCACCATGCAAATAAAAGTTCAGAAATACCTGTCATTGCGATTAAAGCGATGGGAAAGTGTAGGAAGATAAAATGGAAACTACCAATCCATTGTGTCCAACTCAAAGGCCTTCCTCCCGAGTTTTTAACAGCGGGTTGAGGTTCTGATGAGGGATTGACAGTTTCTTGTTTAGTTTTATCTTCTTCCATATTTTGATGCCTTTCATGACCAAAAAGAACTGCAAAGCATAAGAAGCATAATAAATACAAAATTAGTTGCTTGTTCATTTTAATGCTCCATATGGTTCATATTTGATGCGTCATCCATGATTTTTGGGGACATGTCTTTCATCTCTCCCATACTATGCGTATGCCCACCTCCCATGCTGTCTTCGGGTTTGCTTTGCATCCAGTTAGTTGAATCTTCTTGGGGCTGTCTTTTTTCTTCTTCTTGGCTCAGCCAGCTTATGTCGCTTGTTTTAGGCTCATGATTCTGCACAGTCATCTGTTCCATGACCCGAATATCTTGTGGCACTGCATCTATACTCACCGGCTCTGCTACAGTTCCTAAAGGATGCTGATACCAACCCGGATCTACATAGCTATTGATATTATTTCTAACTTTAAAGACAGTGAACATTCCCCCCATTTCAATCACACCGAAAGGCCCAGGGTTGCCAATGGGAGACATATTGGGTGGATATTTCATCTTTATCCCCATATCCATCATCTTATTGGTTCCGTACATCTCAAACATATCTCCCATGCCATTGATATTCATTAAACCCATAAAATTGGGAAAAAACTGCTTGATTCTTTCTTCAATCCCCTCTTTGTTAATCCCTGTTAAATTAGGCAGGTCATGTTGCATTTGGTTCATAACATGATGCGATTTATGACAATGAAAAGCCCAATCTCCTGGGTTATCCGCAATGAGCTCAATATCTCTTGTCTCTCCCGGAGCAACGCTGATCGTGACTTCTGTGTATTGAGCTGAGCGAGGCAACCTCTGTGCTCCTTTTCTTGTGACTAAAAACTCATGTCCATGTAAGTGAATGGGATGGCTATTCATCATCACATTCGCTAGTCGAATGCGTACGCGTTCCCCTGTTTTAACGACCAATGATTCGATCTTTGGGTAAAGGACGCTATTGAAGGTAAAAATGTTAAAATCGAGCATTTCAAAAGGAATTGGGGTTTTCGCTCCCATAGGAATGCGCCACTCATGCAGGAAAATAGCAAAATCACGATCAATAGGAGGATCATCCCCTGCTTTCGGGTGTATAATGAAAAACCCCATCATGCCCAAAGCTACCTGAGTCATTTCATCAGAATGCGGGTGATACATGAAGGTGCCATTTTGTTTGAGAGTAAACTCATATTTGAATGTTTGACCAGGTTGAATAGCTTGTTGGTTGAGCCCTGCTACTCCATCCATTCCATTAGGTAGAATAATTCCATGCCAGTGAACGGAAGTGGGCTCATTCAACTTATTGGTTACAAAAATTCTTACTCGCTCTCCTTCAATTGCCTCAATAGTGGGTCCAGGACTAGAGCCATTATAACCCCAACAATTAACCCAAAAACCTGGAGCAAATTCTCTCCGAATAGGCTCAGCTATCAAATGAAAGACTTTCACATCCCCATCCATAGTCCAAGGCAAAGAGCCTACATTTGGTGTAATAACAGAAGGGGGGCTCTTGTCTTTTGAAACGAAGTGATCTTTACTTTTAGTGTCTTTTTTGGGAGTTTCTTGTTTATTATCCTTCATTCCATTCATTGGCATCTGCGAATGGTTCATCCCTTGCATGGATTTCATAGAAGATTGATTAGAGCTATCCGTCTTGGAGTTAGGAGAATGCATACCAAGGTCGTTCTGGCCATATAGAGAAAAATTGATAAGAAAAGCTATAAGGGTCGTGTAGATTTTCATTCTACAACTCCTTCTTTGCAATACCAGGGAATTGGTTCATTTTCATAGGAGAAAATCTTGTAAAGTTTTCCTCCCAAAGCTCTATCAAGTTGGACCCTTGCCATCCAGTAATTGCGTAAGGACAAGATATAATTGCTATAAGCTTGAAGTTCTTGCCGTTTATTTTCTAAAAGACGATCAATTCCAAGCCCCATGACGTTATAGAGTTCTTCTGAAGATTCTAAGATCTTACTTTGTAAGGGTATGATCTGAGCTCGATAGTCGTTAATAATTTCTAGGTTATTCATGAGAAGCTTGTGAGCTTCTCTTACTTCAGAGAGAATGCGAATTTCTAATGTAGCTAGCTCATCTTGAGCTTGTCTTAATTCTGCATGGAGACGAAGGCGTGCCGCTTGCCCATAGTTAAAAATAGGGATTTCACCTGAAAAAGCAGGACCTAGAGTGTTAAGTCCATCAGAATCTCTCTCACCACCTATTCCAATGCGTCCATTTGTGTAAACCCACCACTGCTTAATTCCTAGTTTGCGACTTAAACGAAGTACTTCAAAACGAGATACTTGTAAATCAAGCCGTTCTCTGAAAGCCACACATTCGAGACGGTCAATTGGCAACCCCTGATAATCAATTTCTGGTAGGTCATTTGAAATAGTCCACTGAATATCTCCACGGAATCCAAGCAATTTGTTCAGTTTTTCTTTTAATCTGATGATTTCGTTCTGAATTCTTGCGATTTCTAATTTAGCCTCTAGGAATCTAGATTGAATTTGTTGAAAATCAAGACTATTAACATTATCAATAGTTCTTTGTCTGGAAGCAATTTCGTTATGAATACTAGTAAGTTCTACAATGGATCGAGTAAACTTAAGTTCTTGCTGAGCGGCTTGCAATTCATAGTATGTTTGTTCAACCTCAAATGCCAAATCTAAAACTTCATTTGTTACTCTCAGCGTTGTTTGCTCAAGCTCTGCTTTGGCAACTTTTACACGAAGAGGAATAAGAAAAAGATCTATAAAGCTTGCAACGATTGAATATTCAATGTCTGGTACAAGTTTTTTTCTATCAGGATAGCGAATGACAATATCAAAGATTGGGTTAGAAAATAGCCCTGCTTCAACCAAATCAGCTTGTGAAACTCCAATCTCTTCGAATATTGCTTGGGTGTGAGGGTTATTGAGCAAAGCAACCTGAACAGCTGCATCGACGGTCAATTCTTGTTGAAGAAGACTATGGATTCTGCATTGGACTTGTTCATCTTTCGGGCATCCTTTATCCCATTGAACTGTTTTATTAAGTCGCCGTTCAATGGCTGACGAAACGTACAGATCATCGGATCTTTGTATTTTTGTGCAGCCAGAAACAAAGCATAACGCTATAAACGACGCCAGTATGCGGTAAAAGCTCTTCATCAAAACACTCCGTTCTTTTTGGCATGCGCAAAGCGAGACCCTAAGCGTTTACTGTTAACATATGCACTTTACCTTTGCAATACAAAACAGTAGAAAGGCCTGACAAAAACTGGTTGGGAATTTTAATGGGAATGAGAAGCAAAATATCGGCAGTCTCTTCAAGGCTTCATCGGCTGCACTGAAGATAACGTTTGAGGCATCGAATATCTACATCTTGGAATAAATGAAGTGATCGAAAAACATTTGCTATAGATAAGGAAACTGTTGGATTTCTTTCCTAGCAGTCTCTAAGCAACTATTTTTGTACTGAAAAGGTTTTTTCTCAATTTGGTCATCTTTGCTCTTTGCCTTCTCAGCTATGCTATAAGCAATTGCGACCGCTTGCTTCCTTTTATACCCTTCCCCTATCAGTTTCTTTATATTCGCATGTAGGCTTTCTTCGCTGCTTCCTTGAATTAAAGGCATAATGGCCTCCTGATGGTAAAGATTTTTTAACTATACTTCGATTTCGATAAGAAAAAAAGATAAATTTCTTTAATGGGTTGAGCAATGAGCATCCGAATTTAAGGCTAAAACTCCCTATGAGTAATTAATATTCCAAACAGGGAAACAGCTGCTTCCCTATTTCAAATTCCCCTGATTCCTATCCATTTCTCCTTAATTTCCAGTCTATTGCATGTAAAAGTGACATATGCACTCTACTACGCGTATATTCAATATGTAGATGCAAGAAAATGAAATAATCTGACAGAATGAAAAATCTTTAATCCCATAGGAGCAGGCTTGTGTTCAAATGAATATTAAATTTTTTAACTCTAGGGCGAAGCCAAAGCATAAATTCGGTGCGATTCCCTGCGAGAGGGACGGTAAAAAGTTTCCCTCAAAATTGGAGCGAAGGTATTACGATAAGCTCCAAATTCTTCAAAAAGCCGGGGAAGTTGTTTTTTTTCTTAGGCAGATACCGTTCGATCTTCCGGGAAAAGTGCGCTATGTTTGTGACTTTCAGGTTTTTTATGCGAATGGCGAAATAAGTTTCGTCGACACCAAAGGAAAAGATACCGCTTTAAGCCAGGCAAAGCGAAAGATGGTTGAGGATTTATATCCGGTCACCATTGAAATTGTCAGCAAAGTTTAAATTAAGCCGTTAGGCTTCTACCCAATTACCCTTCCTACTTCCCTTTCTCAATTACTCTCTTAAATCTTAACTACCGATTTTCTATCGCTTTTTACCAATTTGGTAATTAGAAAAAAAATCGGCCTACAGGTCTTGTACAAAGAAGAAATTAAATCAGAGAGATGAAAGATGGCAAAGAGGAAAACCAAGGATGCAGAGATCCAGACAGATGAAATCGAGGTCCCGGCGCAAGAAGCCGAAATCACTTTAGAGGAGTTGGTGTGGCACACCGAAATCAGGCGGATCAAAGACTTTAAAGAACATGAGAAAAACCCACGCAAGATCACAAAAGATCAGATGGAGAAGCTAAAGCAGTCATTAAAGAGCTTTAACTATGTGGAGACCATCGTTATCAATCTGGATAATACGATCTTGGCCGGCCACATGAGGATCAAAGCCATGAAGGCCCTTGGGCGGGGAAAAGAAGAAATCGAAGTCCGAGTTCCAAACCGTCAGCTTACTACACGGGAGGCTGAAGAATATCTCATCCGCAGCAATAAGAATTCAGGAGAATGGGATTGGGAGCGGTTAGCCAATGAATGGGAGGTAAAGGATCTGTTCAATTGGGGATTTACAGAAGACGAGCTGCAGGTGAAGGATCCTGAAAAAATTGAAGCGGTTGATGACGGTTATGAAGAAGAATTGCCTGAAGAGCCGAAGACCAAGCCGGGCGATATTTATGATTTGGGCAGGCACCGGCTGATTTGTGGATCCGCCACAATTTATAACGACATTGAGAAAGTCCTTGGCTCTGAATTAATAGACCTAGTCATCACAGATCCCCCTTATAATGTGGCTTATAAAGGCGGGACGAAAGAGAAGCTTACCATCAAAAATGACGATCTTTCGAATGAAGAATTTGAATCCCTCTTACGTGATTTCTATGTGAATGCTTTCGTCTTCATGAAAGAAGGAGCGGGCATCTATGTATTCCACGCCGACTCCGAAGGAGAAAGATTCCGCCGGTTTTTCCGCGAAGCAAACTTAAAAATGACGCAATGCCTTATTTGGCTCAAGAATTCCCTGGTTCTTGGACGGCAGGACTATCAATGGCAGCATGAGCCGGTTCTATTCGGAGGGAAAGAGTATAGCGATCACGATCCTGTGCTTTACGGATGGAAGGAAGGAGAAAAACATCGCTGGTATAACAACCGGAAGCAAACCACTCTTCTGAAATTCGACAGGCCCCAAAGGAACGCCGAACATCCGACAATGAAGCCGATCCCTTTGATTGGTTATCTCATTAATAACAGCTCCAAGAAAGATGATCTCATCTTCGATTTCTTTCTGGGGTCCGGCACAACTCTTATGGCAGCGGAGCAGTTGAACCGCAGATGCTTCGGATGCGAGTTGGATCCAAAGTATTGCGATGTGATTGTCGATCGTTATAGGAAGTACAAGCTCCAGAGGAACGAGCCATGCGACATCAAGTTGAATGGTGAAGAACATGCCTAGGAAGCCTACTGGAAGGCCGAACGGCCGGCCTAAAAAAACAGTCAAGCCGCCTGTCGATCCGAAAGCTCCTCCTTCTGAATGGAAAGGAGTAGTCCCGGAAAAGGAGATCAATCTCGATCAAGTGCTCTATTGGACGGAATTACAAGCCACCGCCGAAGAAATTGCGGGCGCTTTCAGGGTCAGCGTTGACACTTTGGATCGAAGGTTGAGGGAGGCTTTCGGTATGGGTTTTGCGGAGTTAAGAAAAAGGTGCAATGGACTTCATAAACTCTCCCTCCGGCGCTACCAATTTCAGCAAGCCGAACGCAATGCAACCATGGCTATTTGGCTTGGCAAGATATGGCTCGGTCAAAGAGAAACCATTGTCACGGAAACGATCGTTAAAGGAGAAGACCCTGTCCAAATTTATATTCCGGATAACGGAAGGGGCGATTGCATAGAAGAAAAAGTGGAGGATCCAAATGCCTAAAATCATGCCTCAGGAAGGCCCTCAATACCAATTTTTGAATGCTTCTGCGGATATTGTGATCTACGGAGGCGCTGCCGGCGG
This sequence comes from Parachlamydiales bacterium, assembly GCA_020051075.1. Taxonomy (GTDB): domain Bacteria; phylum Chlamydiota; class Chlamydiia; order Chlamydiales; family Parachlamydiaceae; genus JAGVJP01. The sequence goes on along the minus strand of JAGVJP010000106.1, from coordinate 5,335 downwards.
CGGAAAAACGTGGGCCCTTTTAATGGAATGCCTGCGCCATAGAAACGTTCCAGGCTTCTCCGCCGTGATATTCCGAAGAAACAGCACCCAGGTACGAAATCCAGGCGGCTTATGGGATACAAGCTGCGAGCTTTTTGTTCACGCCAATGGCACTCCTAAAGAATCAACCCTTGAATGGGATTTCCAGGGCAACGGCAAAGTAAAATTCGCTCATCTTGAGCATGATAAGACGCGCTTCGATTGGCAGGGATCTCAGATCCCTCTTCTCGGCTTTGACGAGCTGACTCATTTTTCGTGGCAGCAATTCGTCTATATGCTCTCGCGGAATAGATCCACGTGCGGAGTGAAGCCTTACATTAGAGCTACCACCAATCCGGATACAGACTCCTGGGTCCGGCAATTCATCGCTTGGTGGATTGATGAAAAATCCGGATACCCGATCCCCTCGCGCAGCGGGAAAACACGCTGGTTCTTCATTCAGAATGATCAGACAATTTGGGGGTCAAGTCTTGAAGAATTGATAGAAAAAGACCCAAATTGCCTCCCAAAGAGCGTTTCCTTTGTGGCATCAACCGTGCATGACAATAAAATCCTGCTTGATAAAGATCCGGGATACTTGGCCAATCTTAAAGCGCTGCCTCGTTTTGAACGGGAGCAGCTGCTCATGGGAAACTGGAACGTCAGGCCCACAGCGGGCATGTTCTTCCAGAGAAACTTCTTTGAAGTTGTTAAGGCCATTCCTAAAAGCGGCTTAAAGGCTGTGCGCTACTGGGATCGGGCTGCAACGAAAAAGACTGAAAGCAACAACCCAGATTATACAGTCGGGTTGCGTCTTGAAAAAGATAAAAATAACATCTTATACATCACTGATATGGTGAGGATTCAGCAGAGCCCTTTGGGGGTTCAAAGCGCCATCAAAAATACAGCAAGCCAGGATGGTATTTCGACCAGGATCGGCATCGAACAAGATCCTGGCCAGGCGGGGGTAAGCGAGGCAGACTATTTAGTAAGAATGCTGCAAGGGTATAATGTGAAGACCTTTAAAGCCACTCAGGACAAAGTAACGCGGGCCCTCCCCGTTTCATCCCAGGCAGAAGCTGGAAATATCAAAATCCTACAAGCATCTTGGAATGAAGATTTTCTCCGAGAATTAGAGAATTTCCCTGAAGGCGGTCACGATGACATTGTCGATGCTTTAAGCGGTGCTTTCTTGATGCTCACCGATGCAACGTATGACTTAAATGCTCTTATGACGCTCTGAACCAATTCATTAAAGTTGCTTATTACCATATTGCTTTATTGACTTGACGTCCTATTCACCGCTTGATATCAGGTCTATAAGACATTTCAAAAAATGAGCAACTATGAGATCTGATTTCTGGAAAAAATTTCTAACTTTAGTTTCTGGGATATCTGTATTATTGGCATTTGCATTTGGATTTTTTGAGCATAGTAAAGAATCTTCTGTTTTTTATTACATTTCAATAATTTCTGGAGGATACTTCGTTTTAATTTCTGCGTTTCTTGGAGTTGTAAAACAAAAATTTCTGAATATTAATTTCCTAGTTGTCATTGCAGCCTTAGGGGCTATGTATATTAATCAGATAGGAGAGGCTGCGGCTGTTGTTTTCTTCTTTTCATTGGCTGAATTCTTTGAAAATTATGGGATAGAAAAGTCTAAAAAAGCAGTAGAAACGTTGATTAAACGAGCTCCTAAAACTGCTATTTTGAAAAACGGGGAAATAGTTCCGGTTGAATCTGTTAGAAAAAATGATATAATCTTGATTAAACCAGGCGATCTGATTCCATTAGATGGGAAAGTAATTAAAGGAATGTCATCAGTTGATGAATCGATGATTACAGGAGAATCCATCCCAAAGGACAAAAATGAAAACGACACAGTTTTCTCTGGGACAATCAATCAAAATGGGTTTTTAGAAGTCGAGGTTACGAAAGAAAACAAAGATTCGACTTTTAATAAAATCGTCCAGCTCATTGAGGCAGCACAGCGCTCGCGCGCTCCTACTCAAGAATTTATCGATAAATTTGCAAAATATTACACTCCTACTGTTGTAGTTGCAGCTTTCTTTTTTGCTACTGTGCCCGCTTTGTTTTTTGGAGGAATATTCAATGAGTGGCTGTACAAATCCCTGGTTCTCTTAGTCATTTCTTGCCCTTGTGCCTTAGTCATCTCCACGCCTATTTCAATAGCTTCAGCAATTGGGGGAGCAGCCAAGCGTGGGGTTCTAATCAAAGGAGGGGTCCATCTTGAGGAAATTGGAAAAGCGAAAATCGTCGCATTTGATAAAACAAGAACTTTAACGTTAGGCGAGCCATATGTCACAGACGTGATAGCACTTGGTAATCATACAGAAGAAGAAGTTCTTGCTGATGCAGCAGGCATTGAGAAATTTTCCTCTCACCCACTATCCAAAAGCATCTTAAATTATATCCAAGAAAAAAAAATCACTCATCATGTGATGGAAAAATATGAAAATGTCTCAGGGAAGGGTGGAAAGGCCATTTGTATTAACTGCAATGGAGCAGAACATGCGATTGGGAATATTAAATTCATGGGGATTACTATACCCCCTGCAATTTTAAATACTGTTGAAGGATTAGAAAAACATGGGAAGACCGTTGTTATCATTCGAGAAGAGAATCAGATAATAGGAGCGCTTGGCATTGCTGATACGATCAGAAATGAAGCGAAAGAAGCCGTAAATCTTTTGCGTAGAATGAATGTTGAAGCGGTAATGCTTACAGGAGACAACCGTTATTCAGCTGAATACATAGCTAATAAAACAGGGGTTCAAATATTTTTCGCATCTCTTCTTCCCCATGAAAAGGTAGAAAAAATTGATGAACTCAAGAAAAAATATAAATCTGTCGTCATGGTAGGCGATGGAGTCAACGATGCTCCGGCTTTGGCTACGGCGAACGTAGGGATCGCTATGGGAGCGGGGAGTTCGGATATTGCTATTGAAACGGCTGACATTGCACTGATGAGTAATAATCTGCTGAATGTCCCTTATTCAATAAGCCTTGGAAAAAAGACACTCCAAGTAATCAAGCAAAACATTGTGGTCTCCTTGGGAGTGAAGTTTGTCTTTCTTTCCTTAGCTGTCTTTGGGTTGGCGGGTCTTGAATTTGCAATAGGCGCTGACTCAGGAGTAGCTATACTGGTAATTTTGAACGGATTAAGGTTGATTCGTTTCAAATTACCTATGTCTGCGTGACAATTGTTCTTTTTTACGAGACGTTCGCTTTTGTCCGCTATATCTAGGATTATTATCCTTGTCGATGCATAAAATAGCAGAAAAATTCACCGTTCCCCGATTCTATATAAAATTTACTCAATTAATTTTGCATTCTTTTTCATAAAGAGCCTGAAGAGCATCGCAGGCGATCATCGAACGATCGATCTTCCTGTCCTTTCTGAGGCGATGAATATAAAGCTCCGTAAATGCCTTCTCCGCCTCTTCAGTCAAATAGATTGTGGCTTTGAACTTTTTTTTGTTCCTGTTTTGAATTGTTTTGGCTATTTGACTGCCAATATCTTTGACGTCTTGCTGTATTAACGTTTGATCTTGTTCGTTCATATTTACCCAAGCCTTTTGCTGGTTTATTGATAAGAGGTATAAACGATAGGCATGCCTTGTGTCAATAGGCGTTTAGTTGTCTTGTATTCAAGATGTCGTAGTATTTATAGTGGCTACAACGCCTTAGTGTAAATGACACGAGATCGTCAAAACTTTGTGTTGCCACGAAAGACTTTTTGAGCTACATTTCATTGTTTATAAAGCCGCTTATAAACAAGTCGAGGTGTATGTGAGCAAACAGGAACCCAAAGACCCAAAGTCTCAAGAAAAAATACCGGAATCAAGAAAGCCTGCGAAAAAAATTGATCTTGCAATCATTAAGACCGAGACAAGTTCTCCGATCCAAGAAGTGATGTGCAGAGAGGAACATAAAAAACTATTTGAGGGTCTTTGTGAAGGGAAGAAATGGCAATGACTTTAATGCCGGCTGTTTTGGAGATTCCTATCCCCTCTCATTTGGAAACGTATGAACAAGCAGCGTCTTTCAAAGCTAACTTGGTATGGAAGAAATTGGATGAGATTTCTGTAGAAGAGGCAATTTCCTATTGGCTGCCGACTTTGAGCCCTAAAACTCAGCTTAGCTATAGATCCGGCATCAAGAAGTTGGTTGAGTTCGGATGGCTTAATCCCCTCATGAGTTTGCAGCAGTTTGCTCTGATTAATCATGAAAGCGTCATCGACCGCATCAAGCTTTTTCAGGATTGGGCTGAGACCACTCGCCAAGCTCGTGCAGCCTGTTATATTTCATTTACCGGATTTTTGAGCCGTCGTCTTGAAGGAGTCATAAAAAAGGCCATCCCGAATAAAGAAGGCCATGCAAAAACCTTCTTCAACGTATACGAGAAGGTTAAAACCCATGCAATGACTCAGGCGCAGTGGATTTCTTTCTTCAAGGAATTAGAGAAAATTAACCCTCGAGACTGCTTGATTGGGAAAATCATCCTGCAAGGAGGAAAAAGGGTTAACGAGGTTCTATCCTTGCAAACTAGCCAAATCGATTGGGAGCGCTGTGAAATTACATTTTTTCAGTCGAAAATGAGAAGGCTTCTGAAAGAAACGGTCATCACATATCCAGAGACAATTATGAAGAAACTTAGGGAATACATCGGGGAAAGAACAGGCAGTGTGTTTGTGACCAGATCGGGCAAAGCCGTCATGATCAATCAGCTGGCCGTCACATTTGCAAAAGCTGGGAAAGCTGCAGGTATTCCATTTAAGGTATCTCCTCACGTACTAAGGGCTTCCGCTGTCACATACCTTAAACAGCAAGGATTTCAAGACAGTGATATCATGCGTGTAACCGGACATTCTACATCGGAGATGGTTTTCGCTTATGACAAGTCTTCGCGCGCAGATAACGCGAGCAAAAAAGTAAATTTAATATCTTAGGGGTTTTTAATGAACGCAAAGAAAAATGAAATCGTTGATCCGCATAGTTACGACAAGTTTATAGAACACATCAAAAAAGACATTCAAGACTCGCAGCTGCGCGCGGCCATATCCATTAATAAAGAACTCATAGAGCTCTATTGGAGGATCGGCAAAATGCTGTCTGAAAAAGCCCTGTCGGAATCTTGGGGATCGAAGACAATTGAAAGGATTGCAAAAGATCTGGCCTCTTCATTCCCGAATATCACTGCATTTTCGCATAGAAATTTGAAATTCATGCGCCAATTTGCCGACAGCTACCCAGATGGCATTAGGGAAGCAGCTGTTTCCCTAATTCCTTGGGG
>JAGVJP010000093.1 GCA_020051075.1 Parachlamydiales bacterium | reverse complement strand
GATGTTGGCAAGCTTGAGGGAAAATAGGAGATACTGAGCGCTGCGCGAAGCGGTAGAGAAATTCAAAAAGACATGAATGTCCCCAAAATTGATCTAGAAAAAAACGAAAAAGGACTTTCGCACTCCAAACGCTTCGCGATGAAAAAATGGGTAGTGGTAAGGCCTAACGGCCTTAGCATCTGTAACTAGGATGAGAGCAACACGTGGTCATGCGCCAAAAACAAGTCGGTCACAAAAGTTGATCATGCACCTTGTGGAGGGCGAACTCTGACAACGCCAAGCATAACAAGGACAAGACGCTGGAAGTTTTGCCTGCTTAATGGGTTGTTATTATACTCGCGGCTAAAGAGTCCCTGCAGTTCCTGTCGTTGTGCATCTGTCAATTGTGTATTATTATTAAGCAATTGCTGAAAATATTGACCGAAGCCCAGTGGACCAAACACACCCTCACCGACAATAACTTGGCCATTATGCTGGATGAGTGTATCACCAACTGTCAATAAATACTGCTGCTGCATCTGCCGTCTTGTTGGCTCACACGATGGTCCATCAAACAACTCTTCAACCATCATATCCACAGACGATGTTTCAGAAGGAGTTGATGGAAGGAATCCTCTCGATAAGGAACGTTCAAGATATTGAGTTTGAAGCCTTACCCCTCTGCCCGCTTGCGGCGAAACCGCTTGAGGTGATGCATGCTGATGCACAATATTTAATCGACGCTCTAAAAGAGCTCGCTTTAAACCTGTTTCATAGTCAATATTTGCCAAGCTAAAACTTTGATCGGCAGATAGCCCTTCTTCTTCGGCAACAGCGAGACGAAGCAGGTAGTCGTGGAACAATTTTTGAGCTGACTCTTTGACTCCGAGCGGAGTAAATCCGCTCACTGGCATAGCCAATTTAAACAGTGACTCTAGACGTCCTTGAGGGGAACGCCGTCTCAAATGAGGGATGAGGTAAGAGATGTTTTCACGTGGCTTAGAGAGATTTTCGTAGCTCCCGCGAATGCTGCCCTGACCTTTTAGAGCGGTGACTAATTCTTCTAGATTCCTTGTTGCTAATGTCAGGGCATATTGATCAATCTCCTCCCTTTCTCCAAGGTCATCCCTAAGCACTCGAATGAGGTCTGGCAGGTGTGAACCTCTCAAGGAAAGAGGATCAAAGAATAGGCCATTTGTTAAAAGATCGTGTGATAAATGTTCGTCTTCTAGAATACGGTTGAGAGAGATATCAATCTTCTCCTGATTGGAGTAGGCATCCCACATTTGAAGGAGTTGGTCAGGATCATCCTGCCTCTCTAACGTGGTCAGGTCAACATTCCATTTGGTGCAGTGTGCCGGATCAATTTCAAATTGACGGAACAGATCTTCTGCGGTTCCTAGAGGTGTATTAAGGATGTTCATGATCTCTGCATAAGGCATCTGTTTCCTGTCTTGGACAGGGGCATTCAGAGCTTCAAGGGAATGGCCGGAAATGGTCACGTGAGGAGTTAAGAACCGGCCAATCGCAGATTGGAAAATTTCATTTGTCTTTGTGAAGAGGTGAAAAGGCAAAACAACGATATTGATGAGGCAGTTCACTAATATGCCGCTGTAGCTTCCAACAATTAAATTGACAAAAGTCATGTATTTATCGACAAATGCGCTGATGTCCTGACGGATATAACCTCTATGATCTAACGCTTCATAAACGATCCCGGCGATTGCTGCCTTAGCAAAAGTGGTATCGCCAAGGGCATGAAGGGCAACAATTCCTACAAGAATCACCGCTCTCATCACTCTGTCTCCCTGCACTGCAAGGAACTCGCAGATCGCCTGTACCCGTTCGCTGAGTGTCGTCGGCAAGGCAATAGGAATATACCGATTCCATCGCTCTGCAAATTGTGGGTAATTTCCTGATTTAGATGAGGCGATAATCAAACAAAGCGGGATGGCAGCGATAGGGAGAACATTTCTGACAATTTTCAAGGGAATGGAAAGTTTCTGACTTAAGACTTTATCGCCAAGTCGAGAGATGATCACGAGAACGTTAGTGAGCTGTGCCCATTGATAGAGGGCAGCTGAATAATGTCTCCCCGCTTCAACAAATTGTGTTCCTTCTCTATAGTGCTTTGCATAAAGAGAGCCGACGCTCAAGCCAGATAAGGCTGTCATTAAATACCCCATTGAATCACCGCTCCTTGACATAATGGCATCTAACGCTCTTAAATACCAGTACTTAGTTGATTTTTAACTATCCTTAACCAGATCTTAAATTACCTGTACGCATCATAAATAATAATGATTTTTAATTCAACAAAAAATTGATACCGAACTCTTGGCTCCTGTGCTCCCTTTTACACTTTACTAAAAAAGGCTCTCTAGATTATTTTTTAAGCCATGAAAAAAATACTTCCTCTTCTCTTTTTCTTTTTGTGGAACCTCACTCCCCTCTCTTCACAAGTTGAAACACTCAAACCTGTTATCGTTGCTAAAATCCCCCACGCCCCGGGTGCATTCACGCAAGGGCTATCCATTGAAAAACATTATTTATATGAAAGTTCTGGCCTATACGGAAGATCACGACTCACTTGCACCGACCTCAATTCGGGCAAAGTCATCAAAAAAATAGCTCTTCCTTCGAAATATTTTGCAGAAGGCATCGCCACCTTGTCCGATCGCGTGATTCAGATCACTTGGAGAGAGCAGACAGCTTTCGTTTATGATCGCTCCAACTTGAACTTGCTCTATACGATTCCTTACCAAGGGGAAGGGTGGGGGTTATGCTACGCTGACAACGCCCTCTGGCTGAGCGATGGCACGTCGATCCTTAAACGGTGCAACCCTAAAACCCTATCGGTGGAAGAGCACCTCCCCGTTAAGTTGGATGGCCGTCCAGTCCATTTCCTCAATGATCTCGCCATAGCCGATGAACACATCTATGCCAACGTTTGGCAGAAGGACATTATCGTCAGAATCGATAGAAACACAGGAACAGTCGATGCTGTTTTCGAAGCCACAGATCTGCTCTCTCCTGAAGAAAGAGCCGTGTTGGGAAAAGAAGATGTGCTCAACGGCATCGCTTATCACCCCGGACACAACACATTTTATGTGACAGGGAAGGGATGGCCTTGGATCTTTGAAGTGGCATTCCCCTCCCGTTCTGAGTTATCCCTCGAAGAAAAGGTAGGTCAACTCCTCCTCGTCCATTTTAATGGAACGATTGCAAACGATGATGCTCAGCGGCTGATCAACGATTGCCATGTAGGGGGATTCATCTACTATCAATGGTCAAACGGTTTGACAGCTCCATCACAGGTTGAGGCCTTAAGCGAAAGCCTAAACCAAATCGTCAGCAAGAAAAACCATCCAATCCCGTTGTTGATTGGTGTCGACCAAGAAGGAGGAACTGTGAACCGGTTATCGCATGGATTCACTCATTTTCCAGGCAACCGGACACTAGCGCTGAGCGGACGTTGGATCTGGGGCTATCAATCGGCCCATTATACTGGTCAAGAACTTGCATCTGTAGGGATCAACACGAATTTTGCCCCTGTCATCGATGTGCAGCCCCCCTCGAATATCCAAGTCATCGGGACCCGTTCTTACGGATCAGACCCCCTTGCAGTAGCCTGCTGGGGATCTCTGGCAATTCAAGGTTATAGAGATGCGGGCATTATATCTGTTTTGAAACACTTTCCAGGCCACGGATCAGCGACAGCCGATTCACATGAAACGCTGCCATATATAAGAAAAACTGCTGAAGAGCTCAATCAGTCGGATCTGGTTCCATTCCGCTCGCTCGCTCATGAAGCAGATGTCATCATGACGGCACATCTCTTCGTCCCTGCCTTAGACAGCGATCAATGCGTCACTTTTTCTAAAAAGATCATCAAAGATCTATTGAGGAACCAATTTCAATACTCGGGAGTCATCATGACGGATTCTCTAGCCATGGAAGGGATCCTCAGCAAAGAACCCAGGATAGAAGAAGCCGTTCTGAAGAGTTTGCTCGCTGGACACGATATCGCCCTCATTGGCGGAAAGCAGCTCCTCAGCTCTCAGCATGGATTGGAATTTAATGTCGACGACATTGTCAAGATCCACCGCTATATTGTAGAAGCTGTCAAAACAGGAAGGTACACTGAAGAATCTCTAAATGCAAGTGTAGAGCGCATCATCGCGTTAAAAACTCGGTATAAACTCTTCAACCCCTCTTTGACTACACCAAGTTTCAACCTGATAGAACATCAACAACTTGCTCAACAAATTGCAGAAAAAGCGCGCTCCGTTGAAGATGGCCAGAGTATGGCATCGACTCATTCTTCTATCGACCTGTCCTATGAAGATGCACAGCGGTTAGGACGGAAAATCTGGCAGAATGAGAGCCGAGGAAGCCTTGAAGGCTTGACTTGCTGGAATCAAGGAGAAGAATTTGCTTCTTTGGGCATCGGCCACTGCATCTGGTATCCTACTGGACAAACTGGCCATTTTAAAGAAAAGTTCCCCGAGCTGCTCGCTTTTTTCAAAGAGCATCATGTTGCGCTCCCCTCTTGGCTCGAAAAGGCTAAAGGGGCTCCTTGGAAGAGCAGAGAGGAATTTTATCGCAATTTCCACGATGAGAAAATGGTGCAGCTTAGAGAAATTCTCGCCAAACATGTCGATTTGCAGATCTTATTTATGATCGATTGGCTCAACAAAGCGCTGCCAAAAATGCTGTCCGGCTTAGAGGATGAACATCAACAGAGGATTTCCATCCAATTTCATCGCCTTGCAAATACACCTGCGGGAATCTACGCACTATTGGACTACCTCAATTTCAAAGGAGAGGGGGTAGTCCCAAACGAATCCTATCAAGGTCATCGGTGGGGGCTTTTGCAAGTATTAGACCGGATGGATCGCATGGGCTCGAGCTCTTCAGCTATCGAGCAGTTTGTTGAAGCAGCAAAGAAAGTTCTCTATGAAAGAGTCCAACACGCCCCTAAAGAACGGAATGAACAACGGTGGCTTCAAGGATGGGTTAACCGCCTGAATACATATAACCCATAACTTGTCACAATAACAACTACAAGAACTCCCACAAAACATGGGTAACAGACAGGATAGGCAAAAGGGACAAAACAGGATAGGCAAGATCGCAAGCGGCAGGATAAGCAAGATGATAGGAAAATGCATGTCAACTTCAAATCAAAAATAAAAGAAAAGCCTTTTATCATCACTATCTTTCCCATCCTGTAAAAGGAAGGGAAAGGGCTTTTTATTCAGCTAACAGTTATTCGCTATCCTGCTTATCTTGCCGCGAAGCGATCCTGCTTATCCTGTTTTTTTGTTCTGCAAGTTCAGATGTCTGCAGCATGTTGGTACGGATCTGTTAAGGCACGGGATCCCACTTCATGAGGCGTCCAGATGGGTCAGTGACCTTGCGATAGACCCAGGGATCGCTATTTTCTCTCATGAGTCGATCGCAACCCATCGACACGCCTGTAAAAAATCCGTATTTAGACATCGCCTCCAAGGCGTATTGCGAGCTGCTAGGGATGAAGTGGCTGCGAGGGCCGTCAGCGGGGGAGATGACCTCCTGATGGAAACGGATCGCACAAATGCCAGCCTGAGCCAATAATGATTCTTTCTTTGCCGTTTCGATGCAGGGGCAATTTCGTTGAGATACAACGAGATCGGCATCCTTCCCCCACGGATCCGCAAAGAGAGGGAACTCAGCACCAAAAAACAGAAATAACAATATTGCTAAAGCCCAAGAATGCTGTAATCTATTTTTCATTAATTTCACTTGTGCGTTTAATAGAAACTAAGGACTATTCTAAAAACTGGTTTCAAACATAAAAATCGGAAAGCAGACATTATCCGTGATAATTTTCTGGCTCACGCCCTCATATAAACGTGCATTATAAGCTTGAGCCTCAATGCCAGCTCCGTTGATCCCTCCAAAATACCACCCTGTCTCTAAGCTGGCAGTGATGATGCCTGCAGCAGGGTATCCATGACGAAATAATTCATAGGAAGCACCAATGAATAAAGCATTGACCAAAAAAGAGGTGACAGCAGAATTTTTCTGCCCGACATAATAATACCCAGCACCTGGGAGGATAGCGTTCAGCGTTCGCGCCTTTGAAGGGGACTTCCATTGGTGATTGAACAATCCAATGTCCTGTTCAATTTGTTCCAACCGGCAAGGGTCTGTAACAAAACATCTCACCCCTTCCATATCCCCCCGCTTTAAGCTCCAATAGATCATCAAATCATCAGCAACTTCTGGCGCATAGGTATGAATGGCTTGCATGACGCATTCCGCCTTTTCATCTTGCTTGGTCTGCTGATAGCAATCGAAGACAATTAAAAGGAGGTTGTTAAATGCAGGAAAATGGGGTCCAGCGCAGCTTAATTCACTGCTTTCAAAGACATTAAGAGCTTCTTGAGCCTTATTGCCGAGGTAGTAGCAGAGAATCAAATTGTAATCAATCTGCTGCTCTCTATCCATTTGATCAGAAGGAACTAAAATTTTCGCCCTCTTATAACAGGTGATCGCACGATAGAGATCCCACTCACGAGCAAAGTTCTCTCCGATTAAGAGCTCCCGTCCCCAATCTTCATTTTTCTCCCTTTCTGTCAAAGGGGGAAATGCGCTAGGAAGTCCGCATACCTTGCTGACAGGGATCGGACAACTGATCACCGGATCAAATTTATCGCAAGGTGCCTGACAGCTTATCAGGAAGAGGACCAAGCCCATCAAAAGAAATGGAGAATTCAACCGAAGATATCTCTGCATGCAACGTCCATCCTATTTTCCCTCTGCGTCCCTTGACGAGATGTGAATAGCATAGATTTTTCATACTTTCTTGATTAGTGTCAATGTGTTTTACACAATCTTAATATTTTTATGTTATTGAAGAATCTCTAATATCTGCGAGATCTCTCTACAATGACACACTTCTTGTTTACTTCTGAATCTGTTTCCATCGGACATCCCGATAAAATTGCAGACCAAATTTCCGATGCTGTTCTCGATGCATGCCTGACAGGAGACCCTTATTCAAAGGTGGCGTGTGAAACGCTCGTCTCTCAAGGCTTGATTGTCCTTTCAGGGGAGATTACAACATCTGCGCAGCTGGATTATCAGGAGATTATCCGGCGGAAGATCAAAGACATCGGCTATAACGATTCTGCTCTAAAATTTGATTTCCTATCCTCCGGGATCATCATCTCAATCAATAAGCAATCGACTGAAATTGCCCGAGGGATGAACGCTGCAGAACAACTTTATCATGAACTCGGGGCAAGCGATCAGGGAATCGTATTTGGCTTCGCATGCGATGAGACGCCAGAGCTGATGCCCCTTCCTATCATGCTTGCACATCGCATTGTTCGTCTCCTAAGGGAAAAGCGGCAACACCAAATCATCCCTTATTTACGTCCAGATGCTAAATCTCAAGTCACTGTTGAATATGATGAAAATCATTGCCCTATTCGAGTTCATACGGTGGTGGTTTCAACTCAGCATGCCGAAGGAATCTCTCAAACCATTTTAAAGCAAGCAATGGAAGAATTGATTGCTGAAGCTATCCCTGCTCACTTCATTGACAAGAACACCGCTATCTATATCAACCCCATCGGACCCTTTGTCGATGGAGGCCCGGCGGTTGACTGCGGTCTGACTGGACGTAAAATCATCGTCGATACCTATGGAGGGATGGCGAGACATGGAGGAGGAGCTTTTTCAGGGAAAGATCCTGCTAAAATTGATCGGGCCGGCGGATATGCAGCCCGCTATGTCGCAAAAAATATCGTCGCTGCGAAATTAGCTAAGCGCTGCGAAGTACAGCTTTCTTATGCTATTGGCAACCCTTTTCCAATCTCCGTCGCTGTAAACACTTTCGGCACCGGGATAGTCAGCGAAGACTTATTAGTCCATGCTGTCCCTTCAATCTTCCAACTTTCTCCGTCAGGGATTATCCATATGCTCGATCTTAGAAGGCCAATCTACCAACATACGGCCTATGAAGGTCATTTTGGCAGAGAACACCCCGATTTTACGTGGGAAAAAACTAATCGCATCGATGCCCTATTAAGGGCTGTCACACCTTAACATTAGTGTATATCAATGAAAAAACTGAAAAAACTCCTTTTTAATTATAGACAAATGGAAATTCTTCTTGAAGAACTACAATCCAGAATATGTGGATATCAGCTTTTACACTGCACCTCCAAGGGTCTGAACCGCCTTTTTTTTGTTTTCCAAAAAGAGAGTCAAATCGAAACACTTTTCTTCTCTTTCACTTCCCCCTGCATTCATTTTCATCTTAAGACATCGCGCCCTGCATTCGAAAAAAACGACTGCCATCAGCTGGAAACATTGCTTCCTCAAGCCACATTAATCGAAGTAAAACTTCTGCAGCAAGACCGCATTTTAGAGCTCGCCTTCGACACATCGGCAGGAAGACGGAGCTTCATCGGCGAATTCTTCTCTAAGCATCCTAACTACTATCTCATCGATAGCGAAAGAAAAATCCTCTTAGCTCTCCACCCTGTTGAAAAAAGCCATTATACACTCCCCCCTCTCTCATCGCAAAAACACCCAGAAGTAGCTCCACTCCATTATTTTGAAAAACATGCTGAGATTGAAGAGACATTTACCGAAATCGAAGGCGAATGGATTTTTCATCAAGCAAAACAGAGTCTTACAACAGCGATAAACAAGCAGATAAAAAAATTTGAAAAAAGAAAAGAGACGCTCGAAAAGTCATTAAAGGAGGCTTCTCAGTGGGAAAAATTCCAACATGAGGCAGAACTGCTCAAAGCCAATGTCGATAAAATAAAGAAAAGAATGCGCTCAATTGATGTGTGGGACTGGCTAGACAATCGCACCTACACACTCTCTATAGATCCGCTGAAAACTCCTCAAGAGCTATTGAAAGAAAGCTTTAAACGTGTCAAAAAATTGCAGGCAAGTCAAGCCCCTCTCCAAAAACAGTTGAAAATTGCGCTGTCTGATCTTGAACATTGGCTAGATCTTCGAATGAAAACGAATGATATTATTGCCATAGATGAGTTGAGAGCACTCCAGACCAAGCTCTCTTCATCGCCCGGGCACATAGACAAAACTCCTAAGTCTGCCAAGGACTCTCAAGTTCTACCCTACAAAAGATTTATCTCTGCATCAGGAGTTAAAATTTGGGTGGGGAAAAATGGAAAATCAAATGATCAGCTCACTTTCCATCTTGCAAATGGTAGAGATTGGTGGCTGCATGCTTCAGGATATTCGGGCTCTCATGTGATCATCCGATCTGGCAAAGATGAACAGCCTGATTTTGAAACTCTCCAAGATGCCATGCTCCTCGCCCTTTACTTCAGCAAAGCTCGAGAGCAAGGAGAATGCGAAATCTGCTACACACAACGAAAATATCTCTCAAGAGTCAAAAATGGGAAAGTTGGCACCGTGCAGATGTCTAAGCATAAAACAGCTTGGGTTAAATTCGATCCACACCGTTTTGAAGAAATCCAAAAAAGACACAAAAGCTTTGAGATCAACGTCTGAGCATGCAGATGAACGAATATGGAACAATGGACGGGTATGGACTATATGGACTATATGGACTATATGGACGGATATGGACTATATAGAATCTGGAAGGAAATTACATTGCTTAAAACGTCCATACATGTCCATATAGTCCATATCCGTCCATTGTCCATTTGGTTACTCTTCGTCTTTAAAGCGATAGCCGACACCTCTCACTGTCTCGATCCCGTCGAAGTTTGGCCCCAGTTTCTTCCGCAGCGATGCAATATGGACGTCTATGTTCCGGTCAATAATAAACGCTTCATCATTTTGAACATCATCCAAAAGCTGATTACGGGTTAAAACTTTGCCCCGGTTTGACAATAACCGACGCAAAATCCCAAATTCAGAAAGAGTCAACGAAATGACTTTATCTTTTTTCCGGATCAAATAGCGATCGACTTCCATCGTAAAATCGCCAAAAGTTAAAATCTTGACCTCGCCTTCAGGCTCTTTGCCCCGTCGCATCACCGCTTTGATGCGGGAAAACAGGACTTTAAGAGAAAAGGGTTTGGCAACATAGTCATCTGCCCCCAATTCAAGGCCTAAAACGACATCCAGTTCTTCACTTTTTGCTGAAATAATGATGATTGGAATATGATTATAATCGGGATTATTCCGAATCTTACGGCATACATCGAGACCATTTAATCCTGGTAGCATGATATCTAAAATGATCACATCAGGCCTTTCGCGATCTACAGCCATAAACCCATTCAAACCATCTCCTTCGACATGCACTTTGTACCCGGCAAGTTCGCCTTGGAGCTTGATCAAAGAAGCAATATCTTCTTCATCTTCAATCAATAATATTTTTGTTTTTTGCATATGATCCCACCTCTCTTCATTCAGCTGTATTTGAGTCTTAAGTTTCAACGGACGTCGTTTGCCGTCAATTTTCCGTATGAACAAACCACGAATCCTATTAAATTTTCCCATTCTCATCAAGATTCTTTTTGCATCTCAAATATGCAGCATCAAATAACCTTTATTATTCACCACTGAGACCGGTGAGAAAATTGAGAAAATCATCAAAATAATTTTTTCTCTCCCAATCTCACTCCTCCTCAGCAATCTCAGTGACCCAGCGGTAAATTAAAAAACAAGCTTCACCACATCTTTATTATATATTATATAAATATATAAATAAATTTTTATATTCGCATAAGTAAAAAAATATTTATCTTCATCTTAATTCGAAAAAGATTTATGATGCTTTCAATACACCACACGAGTTAACGTCATGTTTTATGTGTTTCTTCTTTATGCGCTTTTCGCAAGTGTTTTTATCGTCTCGAAAGCTGGACTTGTCGTCACTCAACCTCTATTTTTTGTAGGAAGCCGGATGTTACTTGCTGGTGTCCTTCTGATTGGCTATCAACTATTCAATAAAAAAGAGTCTTTCTCATTTAATCTGAAGACCTGGGGAAGAATCATTCTTCTCGCTCTTTTTTGTGTCTACTTCACTAACGTATTTGAATTCTGGGGGCTGCAATATTTAACTTCATCGAAAACATGCTTTATTTATAGTTTGTCTCCATTCCTCTCCGCACTAGCCAGCTATTTCTTCCTATCAGAAAAATTATCAGGAAAACAGTGGATTGGACTCTGTGTCGGCTTCTGCGGATTTATCCCCGTCCTGTTGACTCAGACAGCAGATGAAGGGGAGGCAGGGCAATTTTTCATCTTTTCATGGGCAGAACTTTCTGTCATCATGGCCGCGATCTGCAGCGTTTATGGATGGATCGTCCTAAAACAACTCGTCAGCGAGCATGAACTTTCTCCCATAACTGCAAATGGTTTTGCCATGCTTATTGGAGGAAGTTTAGCCCTACTGCATTCTTACGCTGTCGAAAATTGGGATCCGTTCCCCTTTACTGATACAACAGTATTTATCGAGTGCACCATCCTCTTAATTGTTATCTCTAACTTGATTTGCTATAACCTCTACGGGTCGCTTCTCAAATCTTACTCAGCCACCTTTATCTCTTTCGCTGGGCTGACGACTCCCCTATTTGCAGCTCTATTTGGCTGGATCATACTCGGCGAAATCGTCGCATGGCCATTTTATCTTTCGTTCATGATTGTTGTTTTGGGATTATTTATTTACGACCAAGAAGAGTTGAAAGCCCTCATCAGGCAATAGAAAATGTTTGTCTAAATTCTCATTTACGATTATAAAAGAGCCTTCTATTGATTTAAAACCTATGAGAAACATGCCCTCTCCATTAGAATATGAAGAAATAAACGACCACCATCACGAACATTATAAAGGTCAAATTGACCACTTTATCAGTCATTATGTCAATGCGTTTGAACGAGTGCTAAAATCTTTTACTTTATTCAATGCTGTATTTATCCTCCTAATTGTTGCTGAGATTGGATATTTCGTGGTCCATCTCACCTTTCTCGCACAATCTTTCATTATCGCTATCCATCTTGCATTGATTTTTGCAACAATTTTTTGTTACTTCACACTTCAAATGTATGCCCAAACAAGAAAGTCAGATAAATTCCATTCATTGAAAAACCAATATACCCTCTCATTTCTCGAAACGCTCCAAGACCCTGCTGATTCACAAACCCCTGCCCTCGTGGCACACGCGTGCTGTAAACTGGCAGAAGCTTTGCATTCAGTCGAGTACGCCATTTATGAGGCCCCTTCATGGTGTGCATTTCTAAACTCTTCTTTGGAAAAACTAAACTGCTGGTGGTTTTGGCAAGATGTCCATCAAATGAAAGAGATCTTGCTTCAAGCAAGCATCGAAGAACACATCAAATTTGTGCGCGTGGAACCGACCAATCTTGAAGCTCATGCAGGACTTGCCAACGCATATGTGATGATGTCAGGACTTTATGTCGATCCTCAAATTGTTGAAGGCCTCGATGATGAACGATGGATCCCTCCAAATAAATATAATAAGCACTTTAAACAGAAATTTCGGCTCATTGCAGAAAGAGCTATTGAAGAGTTTCGGATATTGAACGACTATGCTCCGGATGATCCATGGGTTCATGTTCAGTTAGCATACAGTTATCGAGATTTGCAGATGCCTCACGAAGAAATTAAACAGTATGAAATCATTTTGCAGCTTTGCCCCGATGACAAAGAGACTCTCATGAAATTAGGAAAACTCTATTTTGAACAAGGTCATAACGGTAAAGGCTTAGAAATTTACGAACACTTAAAGAAATCAAACTTCAAGAAAGCTGACAGCTTGATTCGCTTTTATGGTGCTTATTCAAACAACCTGGAATCCCAAGAAAATAAAGAATAAATTATGCTTTGCACAAAATGCGGCGCGACGATCGCCGAAGAACACCTCTATTGCCCTCACTGCGGTGTAAAAGCTGGAACTGAACCTCCAGCGGCTCAAACACCTAACATGAAAAAGCCGATGCCGTTCTGGTTTAAACTTGTCACATCGCTCTCTGTCATCGCCCTGATTGTTGTCACAGCAGGCATATTATTCACTGAACATCTAGTCGATGTCATCGATGATCAACTCCTTGCCCTTCGAGAACATCAAATTGATAAAGCTTATTTTGACTTTACTTCTAAAGAATTTCAACGTACCACCTCTTTCAACCAGTTTAAAAATTTTATTGAAGCCTATCCTGTTTTTGAAAACAACCAATCTGCCCATTTCTCACAACGCTCGATTGAACACAATGTCGCCACTATGAAAGGTCAGCTCACTACACAGGATCATGTGAAAAATCCTATTGAATACAAACTCACTAAAGAAGGAGGAAAATGGAAGATCCTCACTATCCGGCTGCTTAAGCCCTCTGCTATCCGAAATACAAAAACTTCCCATTTGACCGACAACCTGATCGATGTCGTCAAAGGTCAATTGAAAGAGGTTCAAAGTCATCGCTTGAAAGAAGCTTACCAACACTTCTCCTCTGATTCCTTCAAAGAAGCCACTCCAGAGAGAGCCTTCGAAGATTTCATCAATCGCTATCCCATCCTTTCACATCAATACACCACCTCATTCCACAAACCCAGGATCCGAAATGGGATAGGCTCTTTGTCTGTCATCTTGAAGTCAGAAACCCTCACCGCTTATGTTAAATACTATTTCATTCACGAGGACCAAAGCTGGAAAATTTGGAGTATGCGCGTCGTCTCCCCTTCAGAAGATCGATAATTCTATGCATATCATCGGGGGCCTCTATCGAGGATATCGTCTGCAAATGCCTAAGGGCACTCGGACAAGGCCCACAGCAAGCCGCCTCAGAGAATCTCTATTCAACATTTGCCAAAACTTCATCGAGGGCGTCCACATTCTAGATTTATTTGCAGGCTCTGGAGCAGTGGGATTCGAAGCGCTCAGCCGTGGGGCTGCTTTTGCAACATTCGTCGAATCTGATCGAGAAGCGTTTAACTGCATAAAAAAAAATGCGAGTCATCTTAAAGTTGAAAGTCGTTGCCAATTTCTCTATGGAGATGTTTTCACGATGTTAAAAAAACTGGCAAGAGAACAGCTTTCCTACGAGATGATTTATGCCGACCCCCCTTACGGCTCTTCCCTCAAAGATGAGCGAGCTGGCCTGCTATTTAGCACTGAAGTGATCTCATGGGTGGATAGCCATCATATTCTGACCTCTGAAGGCTCTCTTTTTATTGAGGAGGATGCCAGGTTTACACCCCAGCCACCTCTGCTGACAACGCTGAATCTCCGCAGCAGCCGACGCTATGGACAGTCGCTCTTGCAACACTACATTAGCCAAAAATGACCCCAGAAAAACAAGATAAGCAAAAGGGGCAAAACAGGATAAACAAGATCGCAAGCGGCAGGATAGGCAAGATAAGTAAGATAGAGAATTTTGGGCAAAATGAAAGGAAAAATAATAGAATAAATTCCATCCAATTTATCCTTCCTATCCTGCTTACCCTACCGCGAAGCGATCCTACCTATCATGTTAAATTGTTGTGGCAAACTGCGATCTTGCTGATAGCTTGTGAATAATTTTATTGATTTATTTTTCAATTGAGCTTAAAAATGATTCCTATTTACTAGGAGCTTGGAAATGATGACGAAATGTTTTGCTTTTACTCTACTTCTTATTGCCAGCGCTGCAGCCCAACTGACAGCCAACTGCTGCCAAAATGTTGATGTCACCGTCGGTTGGCGCAGAGATAGTCTGGAGTGGAAAAACCAAGATATCCATCCGAGCTATTCAAGCTCCAGCTCTGCTTCAACACGAGCAAATTCGAAAATTCATTTCACAGACATCGACTCCTATACAATCAATGGCGAGGCAAAATGGACCGCCTGCAATTATTACATTCGTCTCTCTGGTGACTATGGTTTGACTGCCAAAGGGCGCGCCCACGAGAAATTTAAAATAGAAGATTCCATCCTCTACTATGGACCTATCCGCACACATACGAGCGATCCTGTCAAGAGAAGGAGCGAGGTCTATGACTTCAACGCTGCCTTGGGCTATCCCCTAACTTTCTGTTGCTCCCGCTTCTACGTCGTCCCTTTAATAGGATTCTCCTATCACCGGCAACATCTCCGTGTGAAGCAAAAAGAGCATTATTCATCATCTTCCAGCGATTACTCATGCATCTGCCCTTGCACCTCGTCCTCATGCTCTCTCTATTGTCCAAGTTATGGAAGCTCTTCATTGTTCTCCAGCAGCTCAAGGTCGAAATCTTCCCATTTATCCTCTTCCGACTTCTCTGTCGATTCATCGTCGAATCCTTTCGGATATTTCGTTTCCGGAAACCCCTTCAGCTCCAGCTCTTCTTCGGATGAGAGAATCGCCAGTGCGTTAGGGTTGTATAATCACCACAGAACTGACAATTATCGCTTTACATGGTATGGCTTCTATTTAGGCGTTGATGGCGCTTATGCCATGGACTGCGATTGGACCCTCTATACAGAGTTAGAAGCCCATTTCCTCGATAATTGCCATCAAAAAAGAAAATCGTGGTCAGGTGTAGATTGTGTCGATAATTTCCACCATAAAGGATGGGCGTGCGGCTTCAACGGAGTCATAGGCTTAGTCTATTCTCTAAGAACGTGCTGGTATGTGACAGCTTCTGTAGACTTCAAGTGGTGGAAATCAGACAACAGCCATAACGACTTATCTTGGAAGACGGTAGGAGCGAATATTGGTCTAGGCTATGTTTTCTGAAGGAGCGATTGCTCTGCGACAGCCTCTTCTTTAGGAAGGCGCACTGTTGCAGCGATTTGCACGATGAACAGCGCCCCTAGAATTGCTAAGGCTTTAACGGGGGCGTAATCTTCAAATAGGCCACTCATCAAACCAACGCTTCCTGGTCCAATCGATTCTGAGACACACCAAACAAGACCCATCAAAAATGCGCTGACAGCGCCTGACTGTTGCGGTTCATAACGGGTTCCTAAAGCGACACCAATCGGATTCATCAATGACAACGTCGCTCCTAAAGTAAAGAGAATAGCTAAAGTCAGCGTGACCGAGAGGTTCCCAAAAAAAATCAGTCCATAGAAAGCCGTTAAGGAGATCAAACCGGCAACGATCATGACGATCCTTGCAGAATATCTGTCAGCCAGAAATCCTGCTGGAATCATCATACAAGCTCCCCCTAAGATATAGAAGAAATGCCCTCCTCCAAAGCAAATCGCCTCAGAAAAGCCGAATTCTTTTAATACATCGGGCAAGATGAATATCGTTCCCCATAAAATCGATTGATTAGCCACCTGTGAAAAATAGAGCGACCTGAAATGGGGTTTTTTAAAAAATTTAAAGAGATCAAAGAATTTGGGCCTGTTCACTGGAACGCTCTGCGGAGAGCTGGGAATGCGGATAAACATCAATCCAACAGCAAGAATAACCGCTGGTATGGCCATAATAAACGTATTTCCCTCGAGCAGAGAGTGTGTGCTTGTAAAGATAATCTGGCTGCCAGCCAATCCAAGATATCCCCCAGAAGCATAGATGGTCATGAGCAACCCTCTTCTTGCTGGATTCAAGGTGCTCACTAAACTTGCCGAAGCTGGATGGAATGATCCAGAACCGATGCAAGTGACCAAATAGAGGATGAATAACACGATATAACTGGTCGAAAAGGCCAAGAAAGCGCTAGCAGCGACGCCAATAAGACCGCAGATCATCAACACCTTGCGATAGCCTCTATCGCTGAAAGAGCCAAACACCAGTTGAGAACCCTCGCCAATGAACGCCCCCACAGCGACGATCATCCCAGCCATCCCTAAGTCGAGTTCAGCCATGGATTTATAAACATGCCAAATCCCAAGCATACTATCGACAAAGAAGTGAGCGATCCAGATGAAAAGAAGCAATGGAATAAGCGCAAACCAAGAGCGATTTGCTGAAATCATAGAAAATACCTAATAATATAAAACTTAACATTGATTATACAATATAAAGTAATTTATTTAAACACTTTTTTTTATCCAACCATGCTAAAGACAGCAATTGTGGGTGCTCAGGCCCCCATCCTTCCCATCCCATACGCGCCTCTCCGTCTTCCCGTCTCTGCGTTAAATTGTTTACGTGTCGCAAAACATGTACCCGTTTAGGTTGAATTTTTTTACGCGAATCATGGGCGGCTGCAGGCTGCGATACTTAACTTATTCAATAACGCCAATCTCAACTGCGAAGCAGAAGCATTGTTTTCTCGATTATTAAAAAAATAACTTTGTTTTAAAAATCTCAAACAAACTCTTAACGATAAATTAACGCTACTTTATTTGACTCAATTGATCACATGATGATATAATACTACTTTAAGATCTAATGTATAATAACAAAAAAATGAGGAAAAAACAATATGCCGGTCCAACGATCCAGTGTTACGTCTACCATAACAGAACAACCCCGTGTTCCGTTTAGCAGCACGACTGCTAAAGTCCCCTCTAAGGCTGGTGCTGCAGCAGATTACGTTTGTGAACGAGTAAAAAACATCTCAATCGCAGCAAAAGCTCTCCATACCCTCGCAAAATTCGGAGTTAACCACGGAACAGAAGCTGTCTGTGGTGCTGCCACAATCGCAACGGGATTGGGAATGGCCTGGGCTGGAAATCTATTTTCTGGTCTTAGTCTTGTCACTGCCGGAGGAAAACAATTCTATAATATCTTAAAACCGAATGAAACTGACGCAAAACAGTTGTTGCAAGATGCACGAGCCGGCGTTGATATGATCACGCTATTGGAAAAGGCCAATCAAGATTCTTTTACCAAAGTCGATTCTAATTTGGAGAGTGTAGCTAGAAACATCAAAAATTTAGAAGAGGGTTTAAACAGTATTCAATCCATGGCGGATCATGGAAGTAAAAAAATCAGGGCTCAAAAAGAAAAAGCCACTTTCCTCTATCAGGAAGCGATGGTATTGTTTAGCAAGGCCCAAGAAACATTTATGAACGCACAATCAAATATTCGCGACGCTAACAGTCAATTTGCTGTGGCCCTTAGCCGAATCGAAGATTTGGTTGAACTAGCCAACTCCGATGGAGGCGATCCGAAAAGCAAGATTGAAGAGTTTAACCGGTTAGCCCAAGAGGTTCAAAGCGAATGCACCGAAGCTAAAGAAAAACTGGACCATGGAAATGAAGTATTGAATGATGGGAATAAGTTTTTGGATCAGGCATTGGCCAAGTTTGTTGATGCATCAACAGAATCGGGCAAGGCTATAGGAATCGCATTCAGCAAACTCGATAAGATTAAAGAGCGTGCTAAACGGGCTGTAATCGAATCTGAGTGTCAAAATCAAGTGCAAACAATACGGCAAGAGCTCGTTGAAGTTAAAGCAAGAAGTAATGATATTTTAGCGATTGCCCAGCAAGTAGATCAAGATCTTGGAAAAGCTGAAGAGTTAAATGAAAAACAATATGGATTGGAAAGCATTGTTATCGGTGGAGTGGCTGGAGCATATTTCTTAGGACCATACGGCGCTCCATTAGGAATCGTTGCATATCACAATCGAGAAAAAATTTCCAACTTATTGTTCGGAGCTGACGCTAAACCAGAACCTGTACAGCCAACAATAGCTGAACCTGTGACTTATGCTTTCAATAACCATTCCACTGGTTTCTGGGGGCGTTATATTCAGAAAAAAAGCTCTGAAACTGCCGGTATAGCTGCCATTGATCTTGGAAATAATGAAAAATTGGAGATTAACTTCAACTTCAACAATAAAGAAACAGTTTCCAGAAAAGAGCTGAAAAAGGTTTATGACAAATTGTCAGAAAAACTGAGCGCTAATAAAATGACACCTCAAGATTGCTTGAATGTCATTAAGAAATTGGAAACCATTCAGATTAACCGTGGTTCACGTGGCAACACAACAGGGTTCATTAAATCCAACGATGTCTATTTTACCGAGTTAACGCGCCGTTGCAGCAGTCAGATGTCTCAAAGCGCTTAACTTCTTCAATAAAAGCCTTTTGAGAGGGCGGTGACTTTGTCACCGCCCTCTTTACATAAGCTGTCCCGATTGCCTCCCATCCTATCCATCCCATACGCATCAGGCTAACTCGCTTTTCGTGCCCGTGCCCGTGCCGTCTCCCCGTCTCTGCGTTAACCCGTTTACGATCAAGTCTTTTTGTATCTATCCATTTCAAGCTCACTCATGAAATCATTCAGAAGGCTCATCCGCTCTGCTGATAATCGCGAAAGAGATGGCATACTATTCCTCTATTTTTGTTTATTACTGGAATAACAGTTTAACAATAATTAAAAGGGGTCATTTTATAGCATAAAAACTACATTTACACAAGTTGATTTTTCCATCATTTGGGCTAGACAAAAATTGGGGTGGATTCTATGGTCAGGATTGACTCAATAAATGATTTTACACCTTCCCTACCAGATAGTTCTGAATAGGGAAAGAGACAAAAATGTGTCAGATAAACCAAAATTTCCTGGAGGGATCATGAATAAGAAAAAAATTTTAGCAGCAAAAGCAATAGCAGCATTGTTATTAGCCTCATCATTGCCAATGACAGCGGAAGCCGCTTCCAATTTAGACATGAAAGATGTGCATTCAGCAAGAGGTGGGTGCGGCGCTTCTTCAGCTAGAGGCGGATGCGGTGCTGCTCCAGAGCAGACACCTTCTCAAAACGGTCCAAGATTGCCAAATCAAACACCTGGCGCGCCAACAACGCCAAATACACCTAAATCTGGTTGCGGAGCTCAAACCTATAACACGACTCGTCCATCAGCCGGTTGCGGAGCTCAATCCAACAACCAACCTCGTCCATCAGCTGGTTGCGGAGCTCAACCTTACAACCAACCTCGTCCATCAGCCGGTTGCGGAGCTCAACCTTACAACCAACCTCGTCCATCAGCTGGCTGCGGAGCTGCCAATCCTAATGACGATATGATGCATACAAATGCTCCTTCTCGGGATCAAATGATACAAAGACATAGACAGCAAAACCAAATGCAAAATCAAGGCACGACATCGACCTACCAAGGAACAACGACAGGCCCAGGACCTAATGGAGGATATCCAGAAACTCCACGAGGAACATATCGCATCCAACCAAACAGCCGTGATTAATCGCTGATAGTCAAGCTATACCGCCATCTCTATGACGGTATAGCTTATTTTAATTTTACTCATCTTAACTAGCCGCTGTAACCCTGCATTGAGATGCCGGTTTACAAGGCTCTCTAAAAAGGTAGAAAAATATGTCAAAAAAACAAGAGCTTTCCAAATTAGCTTTGGCAGCCCTCCTGCTCGCAGCGGCTTCTCCAACAGCTATCGAAGCTGCTGCTGAATTCGATGCGCAGCCAGGGATTTTCCTCGCAAGAGGGTGCGGAGCGAAATGCGCCTCTCTATCACCCAGAGAAGAAATCGCCGATAACTCTCCTAATCAGGACAGTCCATACAATGCAAAACACAACGCCTATGAGATGAAAAAGAGCGATAAACCGACAGAATCATCAAAAGGGCCATCTCATCCATCTGAGGAAACAAAATCGAGTACAGTAGACTCAAAAGGGCGCTACTACTACTTTACAACAGATGAAGAATCCCAACAAATTCTGCCTTCGCATCAAAAACCTGTTGAAACACCAAAAAAACCGGGTGTACCTGATGATGAGGGGAAATCAGCTTATGGTGCTAGACAGCCTAATCAAGCTGATCGAAATAGCCCTATCGCTGAAGGCCGCGGCCCAACAAATGCTGCTCGTTCTTCTTCTTATTATAACAGCTATAACGTGAATCGCGGCGGCGGAGATACCACACCGACCTATATCGATTCCTATCCTAGCAACCCTGGTCCGAACTCTCAGATGAGAAGGAACCTGGACAACAACGCGAATTTAAACCGGCAATACAACACCGTCAACGATTATGACTATAACCGTGCAGTAGCGACAACAGTCAACTCATCGCAAACAATGAATGAAGCGCAGCTTCTAGGGGCATTAAATCCTCAGGGAAGAGCAATGTATTTGAGTTTGGATCCAGAAGGAAAAGCCCTTGCGATTCAGCTAGCAAGCGAAGATTCTTACAAAGATAAAAATTTAGCTATTAAAGAAGCCCAACGTCGAATGAACGACCGTTTTGGGATTATCAATCGCTAGTTTATATTGCAATTAATATTGCCTATCTGATATCTCTCAAGCCCTGTGCCTTAAGCTTGGCACAGGGCAGCTAAAGACTTCTAACTCGCAGGTCGAACATGACAAAAAAACCCATTCCCAACCTAGGCATCGGCATCGGTTTGAGAGATCAGCATTATGATGATATCGTTCGTTTAGAACCAGCGATTGACTGGTTTGAGATTATCAGCGAAAACTACATGCTCGAAGGAGGGAGACAGCTCGAGATGTTAAACTGGATCGTTGAACGCTATCCAGTCATCCAACATGGAGTCTCCTTATCCATTGGCAGCCCAGCCCCCCTGGACTTTGATTATTTAGATAAACTCAAAGCACTGACAAGGAAAACCAAAACAAAATGGCTATCCGATCACCTCTGCTGGGGCCATCAACCAGGCGCCTATTACCATGATTTGCTTCCATTGCCCTATACCCGGGAAGTGATCAACTATGTCTCAGAAAGGGCTCGGATCGTACAAGACTACTTAGAAGTCCCTTTTGCATTAGAAAATCTCTCTTCCTATGTTGCTTTCAAACAAGATGAAATGGCTGAGTGGGATTTCTATTCAGAAGTTGTAGAGAAAGCCGATATTTATATGATGCTCGACGTCAATAACATCTATGTCTCTAGCCGAAACCATGGGTTTGATCCCAAAACATACTATCAAAATATCCCCATGGAGCGGGTCATTCAAATCCATCTTGCAGGACATCTCGACCAGGGCACTTACGTCCTTGACACCCATGACCATCCTGTTCGAGATGAAGTCTGGGATCTATACGCTGAAGTCTATCCATTAACGGGAGGGGTTTCAACACTGCTGGAATGGGACGCCAATTTCCTTTCGTTCGAGGATACCTGGAAAGAAGCTCTAAAAGCTAAGCAATTCCAGCAAGGAATCCATGAGAAACATTCCCTATCAACATGTTCTACATCTTCTTCACTATCAGGTCCATTATGAATGAACAAACAATCTATGAAGAACTCATCCCCTATACCATGTTGGGAACTCAGGAGTGGTTTGCAAAAATCATCACTTATCCTTTAGATGAAAATAATCAGATTCAGTCCCATTCCCAAGAGGGGATGTGCGTCGCTGAAGAAACAGCAAAATATCTTACATCGGGTCCAACGCTCAAGCCGCATGAGAGAATACAAATCTATAACCAGCAATACTGGTGGCGTTTGCTCAATGCATTACAGGTCAGCTTCCCGTTGGTGACCCGGTTATGCGGCTTCCATTTTTTCAATGAGCAGATAGGCATTCCCTTTCTTCTCGCACATCCCCCTAGCCACTGGTCCATCGCCCTGATTGGAGAAAAGCTGCCGCTATGGATCTCCGAATCTTATCAACATCCAGATCAAGCGTTGATCTATCACTCTGCATGCTTGGATTGGGCTTTTTCTGAGGGCTACACCATCCTTGAAGCCCCTCCACTCGATTTAGCTGATGTCAGCCAACGGGACCCCGAAGCGATATTAAACTTAACGTATTACTTACAGCCTTACATCTATCTTTTTCAATGGGACTATGACTTGATGGATTTTAGAAATGCCTTTCTTCTACATGAGGTCAATTATTGGACAGAGCACCCTTTTCCTAAATTAAAAAAACGAAAAGATTTTTATATCGCCTTATTTAGAAATAAGAAAAATGGAATCTCTTTCCGGAAAATCAGCAGGCCTGAATACCTCCTTCTCAATCAATTTAAAGAAGGTGCAACCCTATCGGCTGCTTGTGAGTTTATTGAGAAGCAAGATGAGAAAATTTATAAACAAACATTGAAGCACATGCAAAAGTGGCTGCAAGAATGGGCCTGTGCAGGATGGCTGACTGAATCAAGATAGGCAGGATCGTCACAAATAAAAAAACAGGATAAGCAAAAGGGACAAAACAGGATAAGCAAAAGGGACAAAACAGGATGAACAGGATCGCTTCGCGGCAAGATAGGCAGGATAGAAAAGATAGTAATGAAAAAAAGAGATTAGCTTTTCTTATATTTCTCATTCGATCTTTCCTATCATATCCATCCTATCTATCCTGCCTATCTTGCCGCCAAGCGATCCTGCCCATCCTGTTTTGTTCCTTTTGCTTATCCTGTTTTTCTGTACAAGGTGACCAGAAGCAAGACCAGCTCATCAAACGCTTAGAAACATATGTCGAAGAACAACGTCAGCTTTGGAAAGTCCCTGGAGTGGCTATTGGGATCATCAAAGGTGACGACGTTCTCCTATTGAAAGGATTCGGCCAGAGAGGGCTCAACGATAAGCAGCCTGTCAACGAAGAAACGATCTTTCAAATTGGCTCCCTCACTAAAGCCTTCACCTCGGCCTTGGTCGCTATCGCTGAGGATAAGGGTTGGTTAAAATGGAATGACAAGGTGATCACCTACCTTCCCGATTTTCAGATGTATGATCCCTGGGTCACACGAGAATTTGAAATTGTTGATCTGTTATCTCAGCGGAGCGGCCTCCCCACAGAAGCTGGTGACACGCAATCCTTTCTAGGTGCAACTCCTAAGGAAATGATCCACAACCTTCGCTTCATCAAACCTGAGACAAGCTTCCGATCAACCTTTGCCTATCAAAATATTTTTTTTGTCGTCGCTGGTGAAATTCTCAGGTTGAAAACAGGACTCCCTTTACCTGAAATCCTCGACAAAGAACTTCTTACCCCTTTAGGAATGAAGGACACAACGTTTTCGTTAGAAAATTATCTTAATGCCTTAAACAAAGCAGAGTGGCTGGTCCGCAAACCAGGCGGAGAAATCGTTACACTTAATCAAAGTTATCCAGAACGCAATTGGAACTATGTGCTCGGGGCTGCGGGGGGGATTAATTCCAATGTCAAAGACATGGTCAAATGGTTGAAACTGCAAGTCAACAAGGGTGCGGTCAATGGCAAACAACTGATTTCAGCCAAAAATGTGAAGCAGATGCATCGCCCCTATATTTTCGCTAAAGACCTCGCTAACCTCGACACATTCTATGCCTTAGGATGGCTCTCCTCACAATACTCCCCCTATTCCATCATCTGGCATAACGGAGCCACTCTAGGCGTTTATGATGTTGCCGCCATCATTCCAGAAGAAAAACTCGGCATCATCGTCCTAACTAACGTCAGAGATAGCCTACTCGCACAAGCAATCGCTTTCCAGTTTTTCGACTTCTATTTCGGGAAAGAGGGAACCGATTGGAGTAAAACGTTGCTGACTTTTCTAGAAGATCAAGAGTTAAAAGAGAAGAAAGCACACGTTCAACCGCAGCCACTCCCCCCGATGCCTCCAGAAAATTACGTCGGAACTTATCACAACCCGATCTATGGGACTGTCAAAGTGGAGCGGGGAGAAGGGCAAACCCTTGTGATCCCCATTGGCACCCAAGGAACAAAGTGGACGTTAACCCCTTGGCAAAGAGACGTTTTCACATTGACCTGGCCTCAAGTTAACGAAACTGAAAGTAAAGTCTTTTTCTATTCCGATGGCAATCCCCCTGTGACAAAGATGAACATCGAGATCATATCCAAAGAAGGCAGCGGCATCTTCGAGAAGCAACAGTAGCTATTTCAAGTCTCCGCCCTTTTTTAACGCAAAGGAGGTCTTTGCTCCTTTGCGTTAAAAAAGGAGAGATGCATCAGAAGTAGACGCCGATGCCTGCACCGAATTTGAAGCCGCTGACATCGATATCATGTCTGAAAAGCACGCGCTTTGAAGCCGTTTCATGATGGGAAAGTTTGAAAGTTTGAGCATAATAATCGGTGAACACATCGATAAAGGTCGATTTGCTTAAGGCCACCCGAAAACCCAGTTTGATCACTCCGCCCCAATCATTCTTCAAGAGATTTCTCTTAAAAGGCGACCGATGAAAGCTGACATCGGAGTCATGGTCCATGCACTTATTCTGGATTTTCAGAAAAGAGTAGCACAAGCCTACACCTGTATATAACTCAGTATAAGGGAGGATGGGATAAGAAAACTTCACGCCTATAGCCAAAGGGAGAACGAAAATTTTAGATCCATTTTTCAGGCCATCTTCATGGAGGCGAAACCGTGTGTGCTTCCTCGCCCAGGAGAGCCCTGCCCACACATCCCAGAACGGGTGAACACGATATGATGTCTCCAACTCATAGTCAATCCAATGATTAGAATAGTATTTATCAATCTTCTTATCAGAGGGTTGATAATAGGCTCCACGCACTTCTAAGGTCCAGTCCGTCTCAATATCAGTGATGCAGTAAAACCCTTGCAATCCAAATGGCAGTAGAAGAGTGACTAAAAAAGGAAAAAATTTCATAATGATCACAAGTAAAAGGTTTGACCGGACTTTTCAGAAAGTTCTGGCCGATAGATTACCAAATAAGAACATTTTTGTCCGTTATTTTGTTATGCAACGATTTCATCATGAAAAACTAGAGTGGTTAGAATTTGATCTTCTGGCAGATCTGCCGCAGGTCAAGCACGCCGTCTATCTCCGCCAAGGAGGGGTGAGCGAAGAACCTTTCGCGAGCCTAAATACAGGCCTCCACACAGGAGACCTGACCGATCGCGTGCAAGCCAACATCGAGATCATTCAAGGCCATCTGCACGAGCAGATCCCCACTTGGATCAATACGGTCTGCGGTGAAGCAAGGCACACTAAAAATGTCGCGAACGTCAACAGCAAGTCCCCCAAAATGATCCTCAACGTCGATGGCATTGCAACAAAGGAGCCGGGAGTCACTTTAATGATGAAACATGCAGACTGTCAAGTCGCCCTGATTTATGACCCTGTCCACCATGCGATCGCAAGTGTGCATGCCGGCTGGCGTGGAAGCGTAGCAAACATCTATAAGGAAATGATCGCAAAGATGAAATATTGGTATGGAAGCCAGCCAGAGGAACTTCTCGTCTGCATCTCTCCAAGTTTAGGACCTGAGCACGCCGAATTCATCCACTACCACTCTGAGCTGCCTGAAGATTTCTGGGATTTCCAGGTCAGGCCGTTGTACTTTGACTTCTGGTCCATCAGCGAATACCAGCTGCAGGCTGAGGGTATACTCCCCCACCACATTGAGGTGGCGAGGTTATGCACCTATTCGAACCCTCACGACTACTTCTCGCATAGAAGAGACAAAGTGAGTGGACGGCATGCCTCCTGCATCACGTTGTTGTAACGCGATTGTAATATCCGATAAAAGAGACCTAAAGGAAACGGGCAAGGGACCAAAAGAGGTAATTGCATAAATCGAGCCAGAACAAGTTCCATGAGCTATCGCCAAAAACATTTCTTAGCCGCTCACAGGTACTTGGCAAAATGGTTCGTTGCAAAAGCGGAAGAGGACTTCCGCACTCCAAACGCTTCGCGAAGCCACATTTGTGTTACGCAAAGCGTTTGGAGTGCGGAAGTCCTCTTCATACGCGTTAAGCTAACATAATACACCTAATTTTAATAATTTACAATTATGCATATACTTCATAATAACTCTCAAACGCATTTGCCCGCTGTCTCATTGTCTTACGAGTCCTACTTTCTTTTTTCAGCCTTTTGGGTATCTCATGGATGATTT
>JAGVJP010000013.1 GCA_020051075.1 Parachlamydiales bacterium | reverse complement strand
CGATCGATCAAACTCATCTTGTGGAAGTCTATCCTGTACGATTTCAAGAATCCTGATTCTCTCTTCTGCTTGTTCGGGGGTCAGAGTCCTCCTCAAAAACGTGCGTGGATTAGCGAGGTTAATTGCTTCGTGGTTTGTAATTGATGAATTAACGTTAACCATTTTGTATTTCCAATCTAAAAATTAGACTTCTGACTTTTTTATAATAAATGACATCTAGATGTCATGAACAACAATGTGAGAAACAAAGCATTTGGTTCGATACCGATTGCAACAGAATCCTGCCCAGAGTCAGGAAAACTGGAGCTTAATTCTACAATCCGCGGTGATTCGGTAGTTTTTGTACTTTCCTGATTTAGAGACTGTTGGGGAGTTGGAAGAGGATCATCCAGATTCGATTTACAATCTTCTATAACTGAATCGTCCCCGTCTGATTCACTCGAATGATATAAAGAAAGTTCAGTATCCAAGTAAGGAGTAGACTGATACAAATTCCTTGAAGCAATAGCAGATCCTACGAGAGCTGAACCACTCGAACTGGAAGGCGACGACGAAGAGGAACTAGTTGCACTTGAATTAGTAGACTCTGCAGTCTGTTGTAAATCATCAACTCTCTCGAGCTCTCGCTGTAACAATTGATCAACAGTTGGAATCATCTTTACACTTGAAAGATCAGAAGCATCTTTCGAAAGTAAACTCTTCTTTTCTATTTCAGTGTCGTCAGCTTTTACAACATCTTCTTTGATAAGTAAATTCAAATTAACTTCATTATCTCTATATGCCTGAATCGTTGCGCTTTGCTGGTAAAACTGCAACCAAAGAGCATGAGAACAAGCAATCTTGTCGCACCATACACCGATCTGGTTAACTGCATCTTGAAGATGTTCAATCTCTATTTTCTCTTCAGGTGCACGACTGGCTGAGATCGGAACTTCGCTGAAGTTCGAAGAAGATGATGAAGAACTAAAAGGACTACTACTTGAAGTAACGCTGAAATCGGTGGAAGGAAGACCGATTTGAGCCTCTATGAGTCCAATTTTGAGATGCATCTGTGTTTTTTGTGCCTCGACCACAACTTTTAACGTCTCTTCTAAACTTGCGAAAGCAATATCCCATGACCCACTTTTCCTAAGCTGTTCAAAACAACTTGTCATTTCACCTCTTATCAAGTCCATCTCTCCCAAAAATGTTGTGGATGATGAATCCAGCGAAGAACGAAACACTGAAAGTTGTTCGGAGGCCGCAATAACAATTCTATGGGTTTTGGGAAGAAAATCTCCTGGAACAGTGATTAGATCAACCCCACAAGTGATAATCTCATCTTGTAGCTTGATCGCAGATGTCTTAAACTCTATCGCTAACTCAAGAAGATTCATCTCACACGTTCGGTTGAACACCATTTGAGCGTCATAAAAAATATGGATTTTGCTTAAGAGTTCAATTATGGCGGAGGGTGCTGTAGAGGAAAGCCTCTTTGTCAAACCCACGAGAGTACTGGTAACAGCACTCAACCGATGAAGTCCTTCTAAAAAATCTGTTTTCATGACATTATCTAGTTGAAGAGCAGATCGATACCAATCCATGCCTTGACCATGTTGTGAAAAGACATTTAGAATCCCGCTAACCTGGGAAGTAGAACTAAACACTTGATTCAGTGAGCGAAGTTTTTCGCTCACGCCCTTAAACAATCTAATAAGCACACGATTGGAGTCCGGCGTGAATTCAACTATATAAAATTGAGATGGATCACGTCTGTAAATCTTTATACTTGGTTTATCCCCTCTCATTCCATTCTCAAAGACTTGTCTTAATTCTCCTATCTCCCTCCGGCTTCTAGGGCTTAACTGCTCATTTTCCCCTTCTAGGAATTCCTGATTCACTTTCAAGATATTTAGTCGTTGAACAGCTTCTTCCGAAGTCAATATTTTACGTATGAAAGTCTCTGGACGGTTATAATCCACCATATTTGATATACTTGGAACCATCTATCCTCCTAAATTTAAATACTAACTGTTTTGAATGAAAATGCTACAACGATATCTCAAACGAGGTAAGAGATCTCGGCAACTAGAGGAAAATCTACTTTGAGAAAGCTCCAAAATCCTCTCATCTATTTAAGACTCTAAGTCCCGCTAACAGAAAGATAGCACTTTTCAAATGAATTTGTGGTTATTTTTATTAAATTCTCACATGGTTCGTATTAGATTTCTTACCCCAACTGAATCATACATTTTCTTATGAAAAATCCTTTAATATTCGATTATTGTCAATATTATTTTTTATAATTATTGAATTGATTGACTATATGATATTTAGATTATTCATTTCCAAAGTCCTTTTGAGTAGGCACGGCTTAACCTATCTTTCAAAACGTAAATTATTATTTTAAAATTTAAGTTGATCTATGAGAGCTATTGTGTTATAATGAGTTATGTTTATTGATCAAAAGGGATGAAATAATGAGAATCTGGATTGTCCTCTTCATTGCAACACTCTGCTTCACAAATGCATTAACAGGTAAGGAACCTTCTTCCATGATCGCTGACAAGACCACAATCCCCCTATTAACACCAGCCCTAAAAGAACGAGAAACGGCAAAAATTCAACTTGAAAACGGGTTAGAAGCTTACCTGATATCAGACCCCGCAGCCCCCAAAGCAGGAGCTGTTTTAACTGTTGAAGCAGGAAGCTGGTATGACCCGGAAGATCACCCAGGTCTCGCTCATTTTCTTGAACATATGTTGTTTTTAGGAACAGAAAAATACCCTACTGAATCTGATTACGATCGATTCATCCGCGAAAATGATGGGCTTTCTAACGCCTACACAGCAGACGATTATACACTTTATCTCTTCTCTATTGCCCCTAAAGCTCTGCCAGAGGCTTTAGACCGCTTTTCATACTTCTTCAAGAAACCGCTATTCAATCCATCGGGCGTTTCGAGAGAAATACAAGCTGTCAACCAAGAATTTGCTAAAAACATCAAAAAAGATAGTATCCGCGAATACTATGTCATGAAAAATTTGGCAAACCCCTCACACCCTTTCAGTCGATTTAACGCCGGCAATGCAGCAACCTTGACTAATGTTGAGCGTGAAGTCTTGCAAAAATGGTATGAATCTCACTATAGCGCCGACAAAATGCGGCTCATTGTCTATGCTCCACTTCCTATAGAAACCTTGAAAAATTTGGTTACTGAAGATTTTAAAGACATTCCAACGCATGAAACCGCATTGCCTTACCCGACAGAACCTGCCCTTGAAAAAAACACAGCCGGCAAAATTGTCTATGTTGAACCGATAAAAGATATCAAGCTCCTGAAGCTGACATGGGAAATCCCCTCTTCTCTAGCAATGGACAAAAATAAGCCGCAAGAATTCATCTCTCACTTACTTGGCGATGAAGGACCAGGAAGTCTTTTGGCTCATCTTAAAGAAGAGAAACTGGCACAAAACCTCAATACCGGAGTGATAAACCTCGGAAAAAACCACCAGATTTTCACAATTGCTATCGAACTCACTGAAGAAGGAGTTCAACAACGATTAAAAGTGATCGAAAAAGTTTTCGAAAACATTTACACCCTTCAAAAACAAACGCTCCACCCCTATTTATTTGACGAATTTAAAAAAACAAAGATTTACAACTACCAATACCAGCCGCTTCCCGATGCTTACGACTATCTCCAATCGATGGGTAAAGAGATGGTTTACGAAGAAAGCATCGAAAACTTTCCTGAAAGCGCTCTGATTCCTCAGGGATTTGATCCCATTGCTTCAAAGGAATTTTTGAACGTTTTAACTCCTGAAAAGGCCTATGTCAGCGTGATGGCAAAATTATCTGACGGCACTGCTTTCGACTCTATGGAACCTTGGCTTAAAGTCCCCTATAAAGTTGTAGACATTGAGCCAAACCAGCTTGAATCGTGGGCGAACTTGCCTGAGAGTCCTCATTTCAGTCTCCCACAGCCTAATCCTTATATTCCACAAGAACTTAAACTGCTGACCGAAGATGCTGCATCCAGCGAACAAGCCATCCCTCTTCCAACCCCAAAAAAACTCGTCGATTCTGAACAAGGAATTCTCTATTACGCTCCAGACAACCACTTCAAAGTTCCACGGGTTTTCTGGTCATTTAACATCAAAACCCCAGCTATTATCAGTGGAAATCCCTCCAAAGAAGTTCTTGCAGAACTATTTAGCTACAATCTGATGGAGCAGTTAAACCCCCTGAATTATGCTGCTAAAGTTGCAGAACTTAATTATGCTGTCTCTCCTTCATCTAATGGGATAACCGTGACGATCAGCGGGTATAGTGAAAAAGCAAATAAACTGTTTGAAACCATCATTTCAAAGCTAAAAGACTCTTTCCCCACTCTTGAATGCTTTAACCTCTATAAAGAAGACCTCATCAGGGAATACCGCAACCGTGCACATGAAGGACCACTTAAAGGCAGTGTTGAAGCTTTTCATTCCATCATCTATGAATCCTATTCAACATCTGCACAAAAAGCTGAAGCCTTAACGCAAATTTCATACGACGACTTTAAAAAGTTCTATGCAGATCTTTTCCAGCAGACCTTCACTGAAGCGATGATTTTCGGAAATGTCACTGAGCAACAAGCCCAAACAGCATGGTCTAAATTAGAAAATTTACTCTCTAGCAAGCCCTATCCAAAAAATGAGCAATTCGCTGATAAAGTCATTATTCTTCCTGACGATCAAGGGCCGCATGCTGTACAAATCGATGTCAAAACCCCTGCCCATGCTGCCATGCTTGCGATACAATTCCCCGATTTCAGCTTCAAAGGGCGAGCCTCTCAACAAATCCTTTCTCAGGCAATGAGCACCGAATTCTTTGCAACTTTAAGGACAAAACAGCAAACAGGTTATCTCGTCACATCAAATGCAGAAGAATATCAAAAAAAGCTCTTCTCCTATTTTGCCGTGCAATCCTCTACACATGATCCAAGAGATCTCCTCGCCCGATTTGAGCTCTTCATCGAGGGATTTCTGCAAGAACTTGACGACCATCTCTCTGAAGCTCGATTTGAACTCATCAAGAGCTCATTAATCGAAAGCTTGATGAACACACCTCAAAATCTTACCGAAGCAGGTCTCTTGCTTAACCGTCTAGCCTTTAAAAACGATGCCGATTTCAACTGGATGGACAAGCGAATTCAAGGATTCAAAGACCTCACTTATCAAGAATTCGCCATTTTTGCGAATCAATTTTTAAGTAAGAAAAATAAACGACGTTTAGGTATATTGGCGAAAGGAGAGACCGACGACGGATTTGAATACGTCACATGGCTAGACTCCAATGAGATGAAAGGACGAAGCAACTATAAAAAATAAGTACAATGCCTGTTACATATCTTCACTGGCTGCTATTTAACACAGCGATTATCGTTATCCTCTGCTTTGATTTGTGGCGCTTCTATCGCCGTCCCCATGTCATTGAGCTGAAAGAAGCGCTTCTGGTCTCAGCCGGGTGGATCCTCGTCGCACTCGCATTCAACCTCTGGATCTATTTATCCTTCGGTTCAGATCACGCTTTGAATTTCTTTACAGGCTATCTGCTAGAAAAAGCCCTGAGCGTGGATAATCTCTTTCTCTTTTTGCTCATCTTCACCCATTTCAAAGTCCCTGAAATCTCACAGCATAAAGTCCTTTTCTATGGTGTGTTAGGGGCCATTGTGATGAGAGCCCTCCTCATCTGGGGAGGAATCGCCCTTGTTCAACACTTCGACTGGGTTTTCATGGTTTTTGGCCCTTTCTTAATCTTCACAGGGTTTTATTTAGCTTTTAAACAAGAAAAAGAAGATCAGATCGAGCAGGGCTTCTTTTATCGTTGGATGATGAAAACGATCAAATACACCCCGAATTATCATGGAGAAGCTTTTTTCGTCTTAGAGAAAGGACAGTGGCTTGCCACTCCCCTCTTGATAGTACTGATTTTGATCGAATTCACCGACCTTGTCTTCGCCTTAGATTCTGTCCCTGCTATCCTTGGCATTACAACAGAGCCTTTCATCGTCTTCACATCAAATATTTTTGCGATCTTGGGCCTGCGCTCCCTTTTCTTTGCCTTGCAAGGAATGATGAAGCGGCTTCATCTTCTGCATTATGCCCTTGCAGCGATTTTAGTCTTCATCGGCATAAAAATGACCCTGTCGAACTGGTTCCATATCCCCAATTGGGTGACTCTAGCCCTTTTAGTCTTGCTCCTCACAACCTCCATTGTCGGTTCATTATACTCTTCAGAAAAGAAATCTTCTGAATAACCCCTGTTTTTTAACGCAAAGAAGCAAAGAAGAGGAAAACGAATCCCCTTATCTAGAGCACAGTGTCAAGCCGCAATCGCAATTCGTAATGCAGCGTGGGTACAAGTCCAATGTCCTTATCCAACATGGGAAGATGTACGGCCTAGCGAACTCACCACCCTGGGATTTGTCCTGAATGTTTTTGAGACTGGGGATGTGATTGGCTACCAACAAGTCCTTGCTGATGGAGCCCTTATCGAGTTCCATGGTAAGACGGTCGCAGATATACACCACGAGATTGCAAGAGGTGAATGGGTACCGATAGATGAATTTGCGAGATTGACAGGAGTGCTCAATCAGAAAAATTGACCCGATGCTATAGCGAACAACAGACTGTTCTTCACTCACAGGTTGTTTCCAAAATTGACCATCGAAAAGCGAAAGAGGACTTCCGCACTCCAAACGCTTCGCGAAACACAAATGTGGCTTCGCGAAGCGTTTGGAGT
>JAGVJP010000064.1 GCA_020051075.1 Parachlamydiales bacterium | reverse complement strand
TCTGATCAACATCCTTTGGCGGAAAAGCGAAAGGGGGCTTTCGCACTCCAAACGCTTCGCGTATCCAACAAATCGTCTTGAATACGCGAAGCGTTTGGAGTGCGGAAGTCCTCTTCCGCTTTTGCAAAGAACTATTTTGGCAAGAACCTGTGAGAGAATAATAGTCTGTTGTTCGCGATAGCTCACCGAACTGATTCAAGTTCGACTTCTGCAATTACCTCTTGAGGTCCCTTGTCCTTTCCCTAGTGCACGACTTATGCAAAGTCCAAATGTTTGCATTCTCTCACATCTTGCGTCTTTGCGTTAAAAAAAGGGAGAAACGTGAATAG
The DNA here is from genome assembly GCA_020051075.1 of Parachlamydiales bacterium. Classification (GTDB taxonomy): domain Bacteria; phylum Chlamydiota; class Chlamydiia; order Chlamydiales; family Parachlamydiaceae; genus JAGVJP01. The sequence goes on along the minus strand of JAGVJP010000064.1, from coordinate 36,254 downwards.
TTAAAAATGAACAAAAATTATTTCAATATTAAATTATCACAAACTATGTTTTACAAAGACATGGATTGACAAGCAAAAAGAAATTCATTAAAATCTCTGTTTTTTACAAACAAATAAAATAGTCGTAATCAAAACAAAAGGAATGACCAATGTCTACTCCCCCAACAGATTCTGCCTCTGGTTTTCCAAATCAATCCAGATGGTCTGACTCTTCCTCTGCCTCATCCTCATCATCTTCCTCTTCAACACCATCTTCTACCGCTGATGAGAAAGCACAAATAATAGCCCAACTTCAAGCGCTGTGCCCAGGTGCTTCTATCGAAGAAACTTCCGAAGGCGTCATTTCTCTGACCCCCCCTTCGATAACCTCAGGTCGTTCTAGACGGACTATAAATAAACGAGGAAAGGGAAAGCTGATTTCAGCACAAGATTACTTCATGAAAAAAGAATCTATGACTCCGCACATGTTAGGTGGACAAGCGATTTTGACGCCTCCTGGTGTGCCAAACATGTTCCAAGCCACTGGGATATTTGATCTCCCCCAAACATTAGTCAGAAAAACTCAAGCACTACCCAAAAAATATAATTCGATGAGTTTAGCAAGTTTTGTTGTTTTTGGTGCGATTCAAGCAATGAACCAAAACACAAATCTTGAATTAAACGAAAGAGATCAAACCCACTTTCTTTTTTACAAACAATTATGTTTTTTGATTAAATCTTCTCGTGAAAAAGTCTTTCATAGAAATGACTTGACTGCTCTTGATTGTATCATTGATCACTTTCGGTCTATTGGAAATGTCGAATTGACTTCCCTATTTATTGAAATCAAAAGCTATTTGGAGCAACTCTTAGGCGATCAACCTTTGATCAAACTTTCTCAAACGCAAGAGAATGCTTGGAGCCTTTCTTTTCAGAATTATGACATCGAATTCCTCACTTCAAGAAAAGACGCAAGCCGAATTCAGGATACCCAAAGTGAAGCTCGATTACATGCTTGTCTATTACCAGCAATGCTCAACGATTATGGAAAAATGCTGAAGTGGATGTTTGAACCCTCTATCTATGAACAATGTAAAGAACAATACCGCACATTCATGACGGAATTCAAAGCCCAGATTAAAAATTCCATTTTTACAAAAGAGTGCCTAGCTAATTTTTTAAATTCCAGAGGGTTCGACGATCCCCTCGAGCTGGAGCTCCTGGCCTTTCTACAAACTAATCAAACATCGGCGTTCTCTCTATACGACTCTAACTTCTCCAAAGAGTTGGTCTCTGCTATTGAAAAATCGATGATATTATCCCCTCTTCCCCCCTTTGATCCCGACATGATCTTCGCTTGTATTGACGAGCCCATTCAAAGAGTCTCAGATTTAGAGGCGATTTATGCTGTCGATATCCTTCCATATCTTGAAATGTTCTCAAAAACTCGTGGCAAGCGCTTATTCGAGACAAATTTAAACCAAGAGATCATTGAACTCATGCAGAACCGAGGGGAGGAATACGAAAAGTTATATGAGGGCATCTGTCATTTATAAACTCAAAGTGAAAAAATGTTAGTGATATCCAATAACCTGCTCTTCACCATGATCTCATTCCCTCTTTGGCTATGGGCTCAAGGAGAATACTTTGTGCCTTCTGAATATATTTCAGAATTCATTGAAACTCATAATAAGCTCTTGACCACAGTAGGATCAGAAAGATATTTTCAGTTACAACAACAGCAAATCGCGGCCTTTGAACAAGACTATCCAGAACTGATGGAACTCTTAAAGCCTTTAATCACTCTTTTTGATCAATTTTCTGATCATCTCGAGTCCCTCAACAACCATATAAAAGCGATTAAGGGTCAAGCAAACATTCTTCAACAGGTGTGTGTCAAACTGAAAATGAAAACCACAGCAGAAGAAGACAAAAAGAATGTTGCTGCACAAGCTCTTCAAGAAGAGCAGCGACGTAGGTTCTTGCTGCAACAACAACTCATTGAAGAAGAACAACGCTCAAAAGGTCGACGACGGGGAAAGCAGGAAGCAACATCATCATCAAAACCATCCACATCTTCGCCTAGACGCTCCAGAAACAGAAATCAACACCCTTCATCCCTTCCTCTTACAAGTTCATTAGCCTCTCGGTCAACAGCTGCTTCATCATCATCATCATCTTCTTCTTCCTCTTCCTCTTCCTCTTCTTCTATTCAAATCGAACCAACAACAGGGCTGGAAGAAATCGGCCCAATTGGAAGAATGATGAATAGCATCCTTGAAAGCTTCACCCGCAAGAGGATGAACAATCCCCTCGCTGAACAATCTTGGCAAAGTGCTTTGGAATCTTACAAAGATCTAATGGCCGAATTAGCTGACCGTCCAATCTTATCCGACCATAAACAAGTGTCTCAACACTGTACTCAAGCTGTGATCCTCATGAGTTTACTCATTGAACAGATGGTATCGGCTCATCTTCTTGAAAGAAAAAATCCTCAAACAGCTTATCAAAGGTGGCAGATCCTCCGCCATGACAGTGAATTCATACTTGCAGGAAGCGGGTTAACAGATATCCCTGGATTTGCCGCTCTTGTTCAAGATTTGAATAACCTCGAAATTCTTTCCCGTTCTCTCTACACTTCACCTAGAAGGCAATCAAACGGTGCTGAATTGCTCTACCAGGCTGAACAGCTTCGCCTTAAAGGGACTGAAGAGCTATGTATTGCTGTCATGCAGAACACATCTTCTCTATTAAGAAAGACATTTTCTGCTTTGAAACATCTTATCCCAGGACTTGATGACGTTTCCATCGACAGTCTTGACAACTTAATGTCTTCTTCTGGAATACCTAAGACATCAGAAAGTTTGAATCCGCTTGTCACTGCCATTAATCAAGCCCTCGCGAGTCTCCCAAAAATCCCAGCCGACCCCATGGAACCTGACTTCACCAACCCGATGCTGCATCTCTTTGATTCACGACGGAATCTTGAACAAACACGCGCCCGGGCAGAAAGAGGGTTGGGCGGCGGAAATGTCCGTGGCTACTACAAGATGTTAACAACTCATATTCCCCTGGCTACAGAAAGCCTCTGCATAGCTAAAACCGCTCAGCGTAAAACGTTAGATCTCACAACGCAACCTCGCTCGACTTTAACTCATAACTTAATGGATTGGTGTGAGCAATTGGAATTTTACAATCTGACGCCGCCGATCAGAGACTATTTATTCGAATCCGACCATGTCCATAACTATACCCGGTATAGTGCCCTTTATCAACCCAAGCATAAGGGAAATATCATGAGCCTGACTTTGAAGCAGCTCGCTTTCCTCAATCAACACATCTCAGCTCCAAGCGGGAAAAGAGGGGAGGATTGGACTCTGGTGGGAGAAGTGTACAGCAAACTTCAACACACCCTAACCTCGGCCGAAGAAAGAGCAAAAGCTGGATTAGACCTATTCAAAAGATTGAGCCAGTCTTAAACCATATTTGTTCCCACATTTTTTTTAAACCACGGAGGCACAGAGAACACAGAGAGTAAGTATGAGAACAATCAATTAACGCAGGCCAATATTGGAACTGCTATTAAAATGCATACTCATGGCTAAATCTACGCGTCGGGTTTCTCTCCGTGACCTCTGTGCCTCTGTGTTTCTAATCTGATCACTTCATCCAAAGAATTTGGGAAGCTTCTAAAGGAACAGCAGCACCTTCTGCACATGGAATCACTCGAGGGGTGAAGTCTCCGATTGGCCGATCAGAAATAACGGAGCAGCGATACAGATAACTCGCATTACTCCCCTCTAAAGGTCGAATCCGCTCAAACTTCCTTCGGATAAATGGTTCATCTGCTGTTCCTGCAGCAAATAACTCTAGCTGCACGCCATCAGGATCTATTTCGTCCAAGTAAAGGCGCACTTCAAAATGGAGCTCCCCTTCTTTTGCTTCTGCTTTGACATCTTCAAAACGGATCACCTGCCACTTCTTTTGAAGATTTTGCTTCCACTCATAAAGTTTTTTTCCTATTGCTCCTTTATTCGCAGCTCGTTTCTGATAGGATGCAGCCAATGGGAGGTAGTATTTTTCAGTATATTCGCGGACGGCCCGATTGGCAGAGTAGTGGGGGGTCAGCATCGCCATACTGGTCCGCATCTTTTTGACCCAGTCAGTCGGAATTCCTTCCGCGTCGCGGCGATAGAAAGATGGGATGATCTCCTTTTCAAGCAAATCATATAATACCCCCGCTTCGGTAGCATCCCAAGCGAGATCGACTCCATGGTCAAGGCAGTCGCCGAGTGCCCAGCCGACGTCTGATGAATAGGCCTCTTCCCACCATCCATCGATTTCGGAGACATTGATTCCACCATTAACTAAAACTTTCATTCCGCTTGTTCCACACGCCTCCCATGGCCTGCGAGGGGTATTGAGCCAAACGTCGACTCCTTGAACCATCTGTTCAGTGAGGTGCATGTCATAATCGCTCAGGAAAACGACATGCGAACGCACTTCTGGACGGCGAATAAAATCCGACCATTGACGAATCAGGGCCTTGCCTGGTTCATCAGCCGGGTGGGCTTTCCCTGATAGGATGAGCTGAACCGGACATTGCGCTTGACTGAGAATCCTGATCAACCTCTCAGGGTCATGCAATAACATGTTGGGTCTCTTATATGTTGCAAAGCGTCTTGCAAAACCTATCGTTAATATACTTGGATCGAACATGTTTTTTGCAAATTCAATGTCTTCTGAAGAATAACCTGCAGCAGCCCATTGAAAAGAGACCCTTTTACGAACGAAATGGACGAGATTTTTTCGGGAGGCGTTGCGCATCTGCCATAGCTTAGCCTCTGGAACGGATTCAATGTGTTTTGGAAGATCTTCAGTTGGACCAAGCCAACGGGATTCACCGCAAGCTGTTGCCCATAGCTGATCTGACTGCAAGGAATCCCAACTCGCCGTATGAATTCCATTAGTGACATAGTCGATGGGAACTTCATCTACAGGCCAATTCTGGAAGAGCGATTGGAACAGATGGCGGCTCACGCGGCCATGCAGCCTGCTCACCCCGTTGACGGCTCCGCTTCCCCGAATAGCAAGGTAAGCCATATTGAAGGGTTCTTCAACGTTGTCAGGATTTTCCCTGCCTAAAGCCATCAATTTTTGGAAAGAGATCCCCAACTCATTTTCGGCATATTTCCCTAAATATTGATCCATCAAACTTGATGAAAATCTATCGAAGCCTGCTGGTACGGCAGTGTGTGTGGTAAATAGATTGCCAACTCTTGTCACGGACAAAGCTTCAAAAAAAGAGCAGCCCTCTGCTTGCATGAATGAACGGGCTCGTTCAAGAACGGCAAAAGCGGCATGTCCCTCGTTAAGATGGCAGACATCTGGACGGATATTCATGGCTTCGAGGAGGCGCCATCCCCCTATCCCAAGGACCATTTCTTGTTTAAGCCGAAGCTCACTCCCGCCTCCGTATAGCTCGCTAGTGATCCCTCGATGGATAGGAGAATTTGCAGCATCGTTGGTGTCTAACAAAAATAGGCGTAGAGGTCCAATCGTGACTTCCCAAGCTTTTAACCAGATTATCCCTCCAGGGAGTGGGACTTCAAGGCGCAGCCATTCCCCATTTGCGTTGCGCACCGGTGTGATGGGAAGCTGCCCAGGATCATTAAAGGGGTAGAGGGCTTGTTGATTCCCTTCTTTATCAATCACCTGGCGGAAATAGCCTTGTTGATAGAGAAGGCCGATTGCATGGACAGGGACGCCTAAGTCGCTCGCGGCTTTCAACTGGTCTCCCGCAACATTACCAAGCCCTCCAGAATAGATAGGGAGCGCTTCACTAAGCATATACTCCATACAGAAATAAGCGATGGATTTCAACGGGGTTGTTGGATGGTTCTCTTGAAACCATGTTGAACATTTATCTCTCTCCCGCTTTTTTTTCAGAAGTTCTTCAATTTTGTTTGTGAAGGCAGGGTCTTTAAGGAGGATTTTTAACTTCTCTCTCGATGCAGTTTTCAACAAGACCCAAGCATTATGAGTGCTTTCCCATAACTTCTCATCTAACTGACGCCAAAGGACGTCCCCTCCATGGTGCCATGACCAACGAAGGTCAATCGCCAATTCGAGAAGGCCTTCAGCTCCAGGGATGTCAAAAGGGAGGATAGGGTAGAATTCTCCATTCTTCAACGGTTTTTCTGGCATAAATCCTCCATTAACACTTCATTTACGGTGGCTTGAGCTTCGTCAGCAATCCGTTTTAAATGCTCAGCACCTTTAAAACTCTCAACATATATTTTGTAGATGTCTTCAGTCCCTGAAGGACGTATGGCAAACCATCCATTTTCAGCAATCACTTTGACACCGCCAATCGAAGCTCCATTTCCAGGGGCTTTCGTTAAGATCTTTTGGATCTTTTCCCCAGCTAACTCTTTGCGGTGAATCTGATCAGAAGTGATGTTTTTAATCCGTTCTTTTTGTTCAGGATTAACAGCTGCTTCTAAACGATCATAAGCTGGAGAGCCAAATTGATGAGTCAGCTCTTGATAGACCTCTCCTGGATCCCGCCCAAGCCGAGCTGTCATCTCAGCAGCTAACAAAGCGGGGATGATTCCATCCTTATCAGTCGTCCAGACCGCGCCATCCATCCGTAAAAACGATGCACCAGCGCTTTCCTCTCCAGCAAAACCTAAATCCCCTGTGTATAGGCCATCAACAAACCACTTAAAGCCCACAGGAACCTCATAGACAGCGCGGTTCAATTGTGCAGCGACGCGGTCGATCATCTGGCTGCTCACCACTGTCTTTCCTACAGCAGCCTTTTCAGACCACTGAGGGCGATTTTGAAAAAGATAGTAAATAGCCACTGACAGATAGTGGTTGGATGGGAGCAAACCGGAACTCCTGGTGACGATGCCGTGCCTATCGTGGTCTGTATCACACGCGAAAGCGATTTCGAAATTATCTTTCATCCGAATGAGTCTCTGCATCGCGTACGAAGACGAGGGATCCATCCGAATCTTCCCATCCCAATCTAACGTCATGAAACTGAACGTTGGATCGACAACATCGTTGACAACAGTCAGGTTGAGTCCATAATGGTCGGCAATCACCTTCCAATAATGCACTCCAGCCCCTCCTAATGGATCTACTCCCAGCTTGATCTGCGATCGACGAATCACATCCATGTCGATCACATTGACAAGATCGCTTACATATGACTGCAGGTATTGATGCCGGTGCGTTGTAGACGCCTTCAACGCTTGATCGTAATTCATTCGTTTGACGCCAACGAGTTTATTCTTCAGGAAAGCATTGGCCGCCTCTTCGATCTGCTTTGTAATATTCTGGTCGGCAGGCCCTCCATTGGGAGGGTTGTACTTAAAGCCCCCTTCATGAGGAGGATTATGAGAAGGAGTGATGACAATGCCATCAGCGAAGTGATTTTTTCTATCGCGGTTATATGTCAAAATCGCATGTGAAATCACCGGTGTTGGAGTGAATTCATCATTTTCAGCTAACATCACATCAACGTTGTTTGCAGCAAGGACTTCTAATGCACTGGCTAACGCCGGCGAAGACAACGCATGCGTATCGACACCTAGAAAGAGTGGGCCGTCGATATTTTCTTTCGCCCGATAGAGACAGATCGCCTGCGTGATGGCGAGGATATGCCATTCATTGAAGCCTTTAGTCAGCGAAGAGCCCCGATGGCCTGATGTTCCAAAAGAGACCCTCTGTTCGGATATAGCAGGATCTGGGATTTCGGTATAATAAGCTGTGATGAGTTGGGGAATATTGACAAGTTTGGATTTGGCAGCAGCCGTCCCAGCTAAAGGACTGATGTTCATGAACTCCTCCTAATTCTGTATCTTTTACCGATAACCGAAGTCAGAGATTAATTCCAGTAAAACATTAAAAATTCTCTGTTGTAGATAATCCGCTGATAATTTAAAAAAGGTGGAAACTAAAAAACCCCTATTTTTACACCAAACAGCCTCAATAAAAAAATGGAAAAATTCATTCGCCACTGGAAAAACACCTCTCAATGGGCACGTCAAACCATAGCCCCATTATTTTTAATCCTCGCCTGCCCCCCTGCCGTCTTCTTGTTCTGGTATACCAATGTTGCGTTAGATGGCTCATTTCTTAAACTCGGGGGACTGATTCACGAGGAAGGCCTCTTCAAGCTCATACGAGATGTTTGGTCTCCCTACTTTTTTGGTTCTGCTGCTGCTTGGAAGATGCTCGCCTGCTTCTCTATTTTCCAGCTGCTCCTGATTAGATACCTTCCAGGAAAGACTTTCTATGGCCCGATCACACCAGCAGGCAACGTCCCTGTATATCGCGCAAATGGTCCTCTAGCTTATGGAATAACGTTAGCAGCTTTTTACCTTTGCGCCTATCAATTCCACTTGTTTTCTCCAACGATCATTTATGATCATTTCCCCGCATTAATCGGCGCACTCAGCCTGTTCAGCTTGTTGTTCTGCGTTTTTCTTCTTTTCAAGGGGTTGTGGGCCCCTTCAAGCACCGACTCAGGCAGCTCCGGAAACTTCATTTTTGATTACTATTGGGGAACTGAACTCTACCCTCGAATCTTTGGATGGGATGTCAAACTGTTTACAAATTGCCGTTTTGGATTGATGAGCTGGCCTTTAATCCTTCTCTCTTTGGCAGCAAAACAACAACAGCTCCATGGCCTGACAGATTCAATGATCGTCTCTGTAGCACTCCAACTCATCTACATCACAAAATTCTTTTTCTGGGAATCAGGCTATCTGCGCTCATTAGACATCATGCATGATCGCGCGGGATTTTATATCTGCTGGGGCTGTCTCGTCTGGGTTCCAGGGATTTATACTTCACCGACCTTCTACCTCGTCAACCACCCCGATACACTCGGCCTATTTTGGGCAACAACAATTTTCGTGGTAGGCACAGCCTTTATTCTCATTAATTTTTGGGCCGATCGGCAGCGCCAGCGCGTTAGAGAAACGGAGGGCCGATGCTTAATCTGGGGTAAAATCCCTGATATCACGATCGCCCGTTATACAACCACATTAGGGGAACATAAGCAAAATATCCTTCTCACATCCGGATGGTGGGGCTTTGCGCGCCATTTTCATTATGTCCCTGAAATCTTAGGGGCTTTCTGTTGGAGCCTCCCAGCCCTCTTCAGCAACTTCCTCCCTTATTTTTATGTTGTATTTCTAACTATTCTCCTGATTGAACGAGCGTACCGTGACGACCGCCGCTGCGCAAAAAAATATGGCTCTGACTGGACCCTTTACTGTCAAAAAGTTCCTTACAAAATTATCCCTTTTGTCATTTAATCTCCAAACGGCTAATATACTCGAGATGCGCAAATTTCTGTTGAAGCTACGTCTGTGTGTGCAGAGCGGTCCTTCGCTTCTATTAAACGCAGAGGCGCAAAGACGCGGAGATGCAAAGGAGCGAATTGGGGTATAAAGTGGAAATAAAAAATTGTGTATGAAAAATGATACAAGAATTTTCCCCTTCTTAGCATATTCGTACCTTTGCGTCTCCGCGTCCATTGTTTTACCCACATCTTAGAAACACAGAGACACAGAGGGCACAGAGAATGATATATTCTCCATACTTGCTCTCTGTGATCTCTGTGCCTCTGTGTTTAATAGAAGCTAAGGACCACTCTGCACACACAGACATAGCAGCAACAAAAATTCGCACATCGCGTAATATACTTATTTGATATGAGGGTAATTTATGCCTGAAGATACATTAGTTGCATGTCAAGAAACCTCAGCAGTTGCATTTAATGAAACTGCCGCCTCCCCGATGATGGTACAGTGGTTTCAATGCAAACGGGACGCTCAAAATGCCATTCTCTTCTTCCGTTTGGGTGATTTCTATGAAGCCTTCTATGAAGATGCCCACATCCTCTCCAAAGAACTCGGCCTCACATTGACCAAGCGTCAGGAGATTCCCATGAGCGGCATCCCCTTCCATACTAGTGAAAGCTACATCGACAAACTCGTCGCAAAAGGATTTCGCGTCGCCATAGCAGAACAGGTTGAAGACCCCAAAAAGACAAAAGGGTTAGTGAAACGGGAAATCGTCCGCATCGTCACTCCGGGGACGCTGATTAACTCCAATTTACTCTCAGATAAATGCAATAATTTCTTTGCAGCAGCCACCCAAGTGGGCCAGATCTTTGGATTAGCCTTTCTAGACTTAACCACAGGAGAATGCTGGGTCAGCGAATTTGAACACGAAAGAGACCTCATCAACGAAATTTTCCGCCTCCACCCCGCCGAGTTCCTCACCTCAGAGAAATTTAAATCAAAATACGAATCACTCTTTGAAGAGGTCTGCCAATCCTATTCCTTACTGATCAACACCCTGCCTGATTGGCATTTCGACTTTCAACAAACGTGCGACTTCCTCATCAACCACTTTAAAATCCATTCGCTCGATGGCTTCGGCTTAACAGGGATGTCGGCGGCAATCACCGCCTCTGGCGCCTTGCTGCACTATTTACAGGGCTCCCTCTGCCTCCCCATCGACCATATCCAAGACATCCACTCCTATTCCACTTCACAATTCATGTCTTTGGACCGAATCACTCAACGAAACCTCGAGTTGACTGCTTCACTGCAGGATGGGAGCAGACGGAATACATTGCTAGAAACCTTAGATCATACGCTAACTCCGATGGGAGGCCGCTTATTGCACCATTGGATTAAGCAGCCCCTATTATCCTCTAGTGAGATCTGTCAGCGGCAAGATGCTATTGAAGAATGCCTCAAGAAAGAACAGCTGCTCGACCTATTGACTGAGCAGCTTAAACCAATAAAAGATCTCGAACGGCTGATGATGAAAATCAGCTCAGGCTATGCCACACCTCGAGATCTTATCGCTCTTCATCATTCATTTTCTTCTATAGGCTCCTTGAAGGCAGCATTAGCCAATACTCATTCACAATGGATTCAAGACGAGGCGCACAAACTAGACCCTCTCCCAGACATGAATTATAAGATCTCACAAGCCATCGTAGATGAACCTCCATTGAGATTAGGTGAAGGAAAAACTTTTCGAGACGGCTTCCACAAAGAACTCGATGAACTGCGGGAACTGAGCCGTGATAGCAAAGCATGGATTGCATCCTATCAGACACAGCTGCGGGAAGAACTTGGAATTAAGACCCTGAAAGTAGGCTACAGCAGGATGTTTGGCTACTACATCGAAGTGAGCCGCGGACAATCCAACCTGATGCCCAATACATTTCTTCGCCGACAGACATTAGTCAACGCTGAACGGTACATCTCTCCCGCTCTAAAAGACTATGAGACTAAAGTGTTGACAGCTGAAGAAAGGATTGAAGCAATTGAAAGCGAACTCTTTTCTCTGCTTCGGCAAGAAGTTGCCCGCTATTCAAAAGATGTCATGAGGATCGCACAAGCAGTCGCGCGATTGGACTGTATAAACAGCTTAGCTGTTTGCGCTAAAACCAACGGCTACTGCCGCCCTCTCGTCGATGACAGCTACATCCTTGAAATTGAAGAAGGTCGGCACCCTGTCATCGAACAAGTTTGCAAACGAGAAAAATTTGTTCCAAATGACACCTACCTCGACAATGAACAACAGCGCCTTCTGCTTATTACCGGTCCGAATATGGCTGGAAAGTCCACATATTTAAGGCAAGTGGCTTTAATTGTCATTATGGCCCATATGGGATCTTACGTCCCTGCCAAAAAAGCTCGCATCGGAAGTGTTGACAAGACCTTCACGCGAATTGGAGCCAGCGACGACTTATCCAGAGGGCAGTCCACCTTTATGGTTGAAATGACCGAAACAGCCAACATCTTGAATAACGCAACCTCCCGTTCATTGGTAATATTGGACGAGATCGGACGAGGGACAAGCACGTATGACGGGATTTCAATTGCATGGGCAGTCGCAGAGTATTTGTTAACAACAGAGCATCGAATGGCTAAAACACTCTTTGCGACACATTATTGGGAGCTGACAAAGTTAGAAGAGAGGATCCCAGGCGCAGTCAACTATAACGTCGCAGTCCACGAAGCAGAAGATCACATCACGTTCCTGCGTAAAATTGTCCGAGGAGGAACAGATAAAAGCTATGGAATCCATGTCGCACGGCTCGCCGGGCTGCCGCAGGCAGTGATTCAGCGCTCCAGAGAAATTTTAGAACATCTTGAGGAAAACTCCAACCGAAAGACGGCTTTTGAGCCTCCAAAAACGAAAAAAACCGTTGTCAATAAGCCTAAAATTCCCCGCCCTGATAACCAACTCTATCTCTTTGATCTGTGAACACACGCAACCAATTTACAATAAGCGTGTTACAAGCGTTTTTTTTAGCTCCTTATTTTTTTATTGACAACCATTTCAAAGAAAGTAATAGATTAAGTTATACAAGTAAGTGTTCGGAAATCATCTTCTGAGGACTTACGAATAGTAACTTAATTGTTAACTGTTTCGATGGTAAACAGTGCAATTAAACAACACAAAAAAGGAGAAAATATCATGGATACAAGAAAACCACAACAACAAGAGCGCAAGCCAAATCCAGCACCAAAACAACCACAAAAACCAGCAAGCCCAGCTGCGCCAAACAAAAATCCAAGTCAAAAAAGAGGGTAATTTGGCTTTCGATTAAAATTTGCTTCGGCAAATTTTATCAAAAAGTCAAAAAATCTGCACAGATTAATTTTTGTGCAGATTTTTTTTTGCTTGTTTTTTTATTGATTAAATATAACCTAACATGTTATAACAATAGATGAAGAATGGAGAAATTTATGAATTTTAACGTCTACTTAAAAGAAAAAAAAATGGGAGGCGAGCTGGCTAAAGCTGCCAAGAAACTCCATAGGAGTCGCAATTCGATTATCAACGAAGCTGTTAGAGAATGGCTAAATAACCATGACTACTCTCAGTGGCCAAAAGATTTCTTTGATTTTGATGCAATTACGGATGTTCCTGACTTTAAAGAACTAAGAAACGATCTGACTTCGAATGTTAAAGAGGATCCTTTGGCATGAAATACCTTCTCGACACTTGTGTTATTTCTGACTTCTTTAAGAAAATCTCCAATGTTGTCACCCATTTCGAAAATGTCCTTCCCACACAGATTTATATTTCGACTGTGACGGTCATGGAGATTGAATACGGTCTTAAATTAAATGAAGAAAGAGAAAAGAAAATTCGCCCAGTATGGGAAAATTTACTTCAACAAATTAAAATTCTTGATTTTTCCTCACAATGTGCCCATGCGGTTGCATTGATCAGATCTAAATTAAAAAGCATGGGCTTACCCATCGGACCTTATAATGTTTTAATTGCCGGAACCTGCCTTGCCCACCATTTAATCATGGTCACTTCAAATGGAAGAGAATTTACGAGGGTGGAAGAACTTAAGATTGAAGACTGGAGGGAACAGTTGTAAAAATCTTGCTTTTTTGTGAAATCGTATGGTAGGATGACATTTATCTAAAAGGTATGTATGTTGTGGAAAAGCTCATAAAAGAACGCAACCACTATTTCAACGCTTTCTATCATGATAATAGCTTGCTATTGCAGTTTATCATCACCCATTTTATTAAAATCCACCCGCTCATCTTAGAAATTAATGACCTAACAGAGAAATATCTCACAGCCCCTTATTCTCAAGACATTCCTTTCGATTCATTCTTTAAAATTCTCAGACTTTTAGTCGGCAGCCTATCCACAGAAGAACAGCAAGCCTTCCCGCTCTGGACAAAAGGGTTATTGACCAAGCTTAAAGAATATTCTGAACAATTGCCGCATAATTCGCAATATAAAGACAAATATCACATTAACCTCCACATAACCCTTCATCAAACATGGTTAACATCGGTCAATAATCTCGAATTATTGAATGCTTTAACCCGTTTAGAGTGCTCTTCTAAGAAGAAGATAGAGCTGCTCAAGAACTTTAGACGGAATATGATCGCATTAAATCGGCGCTATCAACAAGCACTCCGCTATCTAGCCGGTTCTCTCAAAGGGCAGCTCAAAAACGAAAATATCCTTCTCTGCCTATTGAGGGGTCAAGCTGTTCTTTCCCAAATGTATGGGAGTGATTTCATCCATAAAGCATTCAAGTGTCCAATCGGTCCTGAACAGATATTAAGAGTAGTCCTTGGCAAATACCGCGAAAGAGGCTTTGACCATCTCCCCGTGGCCATCGAACCGCCTCATCTAGGAATTGCTAATCTATGACCTCACTCAAATCTAGCTATGGAGAACTTATCGCTCTTACACAGCTTTACCTATTGCGAGAATGTTCTGAGATAAAAAATCTTACAGTCAGTCCTGATGCTCTATTACATTATCAAAAACTCAACCTCCCCAAGGCACGTACCGATTCAAAATCAGTTTTACCCCAACCAAAAGTTCTTCTAAAAGAATCTAATCTCACGGATTCAGCTCTTCTGAAACCTACTCCAACTCCAACTCCAACTCCAACTCCAACTCCTACTCCTACTCCTGTTCCATCTCCAGCTGCATCTTCACCTGAAAAAGCACCAATCAAAATTCCAACTCCCCTTCCCTCACCTCGCCCAGAGCAAAGCCAAGAACAACCAAAAGAAAACTCATCGCCTGTGCTCAAACCCCCTGCCCCTTTCAACGCCTCTTCAGGACTCAAAACAATTGCGTTGACCCCTTTGGCTCCTTACAGCGGCCCGCCACCTCAATTTAAAGAGATGTGGTCGTTTTTTCAAACACACTTTAATCAGATCACATTAGAAACAGTTATCCCGGACGATCGGATAGCAAAGAAAAAGAAAAATCAGTGGCAAGAGGCTGAAGAGATCCCCCCCATTCTGATTTTATCCTTTGACGATGGGGTGAAATCGCTCGCCTTCTTGAAAAATATTGCTCAAGCGATTACCCATCGGCTTTCCCCTGCTCGGGTCATTCAAGCGCCTAAAATTGAAAACGAAAAGCAGTGGGCAACAGTATTAAATGCTCAAGGGCTGCAGCTCATCATCGCCAGCGACTATGGACTCTATCTCCAGCCCCAGCTGATGCAGTTTCATCAAGAGAATCCTCAAGAAGGGAAGCACTTCTTAAATCATATTCCCCTTCTATTGTTGTCGGATCTGGAGTTCTATTTCAAGAATGGCAAGATGAAAGCCTATCTTTGGCGGGCAATTTGTACTGAGTTTGCCGCTATGAAAGGAAAATAGAATGGAACCCTTTGCTGCTTATGCTGCTATCGTATTGGAAGTGGCTGTTGATAAAGTCCTCGACTATGGAATATCCTCCGATCAGCTGCACGCTATCCGTCCAGGCACTAAGGTAGCGGTTCCTATCCGACGGCAGCTCAAAGAAGGGTATGTCATTGCAGTCAAAGAGAAAGCTGATTTTTTCCCGGTCCAACCCATTGCCAAGATCCTTTCAGAGAATCCGCTCATCTCTCCAGACCTCCTTGAACTCGCCCGCTGGATAAGCCGCTACTACTGCACCCCACTCCGGGATATTTTTCGGATGATCCTCCCTCCCTGTATACGAAAAGGGATGGCGCCAAAAGAGCAGCTCTTTGTCATGCGAGCAAAGCCCAGAGAAGAGCTCAGGGAAATCTGCATCGGATTGAGAGAAAAGCGGCCTGCTCAAGCAGCCATTCTAGATGCTATCCTCCCGGTAAAGAAAGGGATGCTCCTGACAGAGTTATTAGAAGCATCAAAAGGCTCCCGCAGCACTGTCGACAGCTTAGTCAAACAAGGCCACCTCTTGATTGAAACGGTACGGATCGACCGTTCGCCTCTGGTCAATGAAGAATATTTCATGACTAAACCAAAGATATTGAATCCTGAACAAGCAAACGCTCTTCACAACATTGAGCGAAGTCTCACTGAAAACAACTTTGAAACACATCTGCTTTTTGGGGTGACTGGAAGTGGAAAAACGGAAGTTTATCTGCAAGCCATCGACAAGGCCCTGAAGCTGAACAAAGGGTCGATCATGCTCGTCCCGGAGATCTCCTTAACAGCCCAAACGATCGAGCGATTTCGAAGCCGTTTCGACGAAAAAATTGCTATCTTGCACCACCGCCTGAGCGAAGGAGAACGAAACGACGAGTGGCGCAAGATCCATTGCGGAGATGCCAAAATCGTCATTGGAGCTCGCTCAGCCATCTTCAGCCCTGTCGTCAACCTAGGGTTGATCATCGTCGATGAAGAGCACGAACAAACCTATAAACAAAGTGACGTGCATCCTTGCTATCAAGCACGCGATGTCGCAGTGATGCGGGGGAAGTTCCTTAATGCAACGGTGATTCTTGGAAGCGCCACACCTAGTTTAGAAAGCTTTTTTAATGCAAAAAACGGGAAATATACACTCAGCATATTGACTGAGAGGCCTGAAGCTTCCACCCTCCCTCGAGTCACCATTGTCGATATGCGAAAAGAATTTGAAAAAGCAAAAGGATTGACAAACTTTTCTGATCTGCTCCTGACAGGGATTGAAAAGAGGCATCAGAAAGGAGAGCAGACCATCCTCTTCCTCAACAGACGGGGTTACCACACGACGCTGCTCTGTCAAGATTGCCAACAGACGGTTAAATGCGCTCATTGCGACATTCCAATGACCTTCCACCGAGGCGAGAACACCTTATCCTGCCACCTATGCGGCTATCAGCTGGCCCCTCCTCCAACAGAATGTCCAAGCTGCCGCAGAGCTAACCCTCTGAAGTTTCGCGGCGTAGGGACTGAGCAAATAGAGAGAGCTCTCCACGCGATCTTCCCGGCGATACGGACCATTCGAATCGATGCCGACACCACGCGTCATAAGGGAAGCCATCAAAAATTGTTGCGCGATTTTGCTACCGGCAAAGGAGACCTCCTCATTGGAACACAGATGATCGCTAAAGGGCTTCACTTCCCTGAAGTGACGTTGGTAGGTGTCCTCAATAGCGATAGTGGACTGAATATCCCAGACTTTCGCGCCTCAGAAAATGTCTTTCAGGTTGTCACACAAGTTTCTGGGCGTTCAGGCAGAGGTTCAATGCCAGGAGAAGTGATCATACAGACATCGCTGCCCGACAATTCGACCATCCAGCATGCCGCTAAACAAGATTTCCTCAGTTTCTATGAGGAGGAGATCTCCATACGTCAGCTCTTCGGCTACCCTCCTTTCAGCCATCTAGCCAAGCTCGTTTTTGCAGGAAAGAATCCTAAAGAGACTGAAGAGATCGCCAATCGCGTGCGCGAAGCCTTTTGTTGCCAGCTCCCCCCAACTTTTGAATTAAACCCTGTCATCCCATGCGGATATGCTAAAGTCAAAGATCTGTACCGGTTTCAATTTATCATTCGAGGCCCTGCCATGACAGGGTTGAACGATATTTTTCAGAAGATTCTCTCCTCAAAAATCATCCCCAAGACTGTCCGCTACTCCATCGACGTCAACCCCTCTTCCACGTTCTTCTAAGCAATCTTCACACCCTCATCCTTCTTATCTTTCCCATCCTGTAAAATTGAAACACAGAGGCACAGAGGGCACGGAGAGCGGCCAGTATGTATTTCTCCATGTTTACTCTCTGTGTTCTCTGTGCCTCTGTGTTTCTATCATGGCTTTGAATGAATTAAAAGAGCACAAGAAGATGATCAATCAAGGCCTGATGTATTGATAGAAGCCGAAAATGTTGTGGTCGGCTCTCTTGACCGTCTTTACGATGCGATGGTCAGAACAAAATCATTGTTGCACTCTGAAATAATCAAGCGAAAGTTTTAAGAAGACTCCAATAGCTCATCTATAAGCCGCTGATAAATGCAGGGATAACGTGATCGAAAATACTCGGTGATCAGGTTGTTTCCCTCACATATATTTCCACACTTGGGTATGATGTCCCTAAAATAAGCTAAATCCGATTTGCTCGGATTTGCATCAACCTGGTCAGGAGCAAATTCTAGATAATGCAATAGCTCATCATACGTCGAACTGAAGAAAGAACTAATGATCAGATCTCCACATTTCCTGTCTGATTGTTCATAGATAGCCCGTCGAAATTTTTTCCAACTTTTCAAAGGATCTGCGAGGACGAAATCCTCTGTCCTCAGCACATAGGTGCTCATTGAATCTTCTATCAAATCATCCACTTGTTCTGAAAGCTTCGCCCAAGTTAACGCGATGATAAAGTGCTTTCTCGGGATTTCACTGGTTAACGTGATTGGCTGAATCGAACGGGACAACCAGAGCTGCAATTGAGGAGTTGGTTGATTATTTTTGATAACTTCTCTTGCTGCTGCTTCTGGAAAGACTTCAAGCGCCGTGTCAAAAATGTCTAACGGTGTTCTTAAAATATGAGAACTTGGGCCTGGATCTATCATATTTCGTTTCGCTTAATTAATTTTTTATTTGAATCAAACCAATCATTCTACAACTTATTAAGAGGAAACATTCTATATTATCTCTCTGATTCTCATCAACTGGATTTTGATAAGATGCCGCCATCACTAACAGCCTCCAAGTACACCGAAAGAGCTCTCTTGTAAAAAAGAGAATGATGCATTAGAATCTCCATGGGTTTTGTTCTCGTAGCTCAGGTGGATAGAGCGGTTGCCTCCTAAGCAACAGGCCGCGCGTTCGAGTCGCGCCGAGGACGTTATGGACGGGAATGGACTAGATGGACAATATGGACGTTATGGACTAGGTGGACAAACAGCCTGATGCATATGCATGTTCCATCCATCGTACTGTCCATACTGTCCATCTAGTCCATTGAAAATCCTTCTTACTTTTTCTGATTGACAGATTGGTTTTGCCAATACTTTGCTCTACCAGGGTTTGTCTCGGCTAATGACAATCCTTGAGGAAAATGAAGCGCTGCCTCAAAAGAAATGATCTCAGTAGATTCTCGAAGTGCTTTAATCCATTGATTCCTTTCTTCTTGATTCATTTCTTTATATTTCTTGGTCACGCCAATGCGATGGAAAGAAGTAGGAGTGAGAAAGGCCCGACAAATCTCATGCTGTGGCCGGCTGTTTTTATAAGGCTTAGTCAGAATCCATTCGAAGAGCACATCATCTTTATTTTTTTCAATGACTCTCCAGACAACGGTATCTTTTGGATATCGAGCTAAAGTAACGTTTTTTAATTGATTGACAACGCGCTCTATCGAGTCTCTTATTTCTTTATTTATCACTGCTTTGCTAAAATATTGTATTGTGATCAGTTCAGACCAATTTTTCTCATCTTGGTCGTGAGGAATACGTTCAACTAGACATTCCTCATCAGTGATAACTCTACTAATTTCTTTCCAGTGCAAATTGTCATCGTTTGATATTGTCATCACAATGGTTTCAGGAGGATTAGAATTTACATGGGTATCTGCATAAATCATACCATGCACGAATATTCCAAGAATAGAGACGAAGATGAGCGAAAATTTATTTCTCATAAAATTTTTCCTTTTTCAATTGATCATTCCTATTTACACAGGCTTGGTAGCGTTACCTATCCTGTGTTTTCTTTTCCACCACAAAGGATCGGAAAAACGATAAACACTATCTTATGTCATGATTTAAGGAAATACGAAGAATAATTTGACTGCCCCTTAAAACTTAAGAAAACGAAAGAAGGCTTTATACGCGTTAAGCTAACATAAATGTAACAACATCGCTGTCGCCCAGAACTGACGTTTTTCATCTCACAGATTCTGAGCAACAACCTCTGGCGAAAAAGCGGAAGAGGGCTTCCGCTTTTTCTACGAACAGTGTTGGCAAGTACCTGTGAGTTGTCAACGGTCAGTGCTGGGCGACAGCGCGGCAGGATTAATTCAGGCGCTTTGGCCCTTCCCTTCACCTGAAAAATTCTCGCCAAAAGTAGCCACACTCGCCTGGGGGCAGTTCACACCTATTTATGAGACTTGTAAGGGCGGCACATCGTTATGGGTGGTTCACACCTTTTATCAGTTCTGTTCGAAAAATTCATCATAAGATATTGACCAACAAGATATTACAATCAATTTTTTATTCGTATTCCACTAAATCGTGAGATAAGATAGCGTTTATCGTCTTTTCGAATTCATCAGCTATTCGGAAAGAAAATCGATTTAAACATAAATAAATGTTTATGTTTGTGAAAAGCAAATCTAACTTTTACATAAGGTGGTTTATGAAAAAAACTCTTATATTGTTGTCATTACTTCTATATAGTTCATTGACAAATTTTTGCATTGCTGACACTTGCGAAGATTTGACAAATCGCGGCCTCTATATCAATCTCTCAGGGGGAACTCTCTTCGATAATAGTCGATTAAATAATTTCAAAACTCGTCCAGGATTCTACATCGGTTCTGCAGCTGGATATAAATTCCATAATTCTATCAGCATTGAAGGAGAATTTTCATACCAACGACATCATTTCGATCGTTCATACACCGAACCATTTCGGTTATACAGCACAAAAGGTTATAACAATATTTTTACGTGTATAGCGAATGTGTTTTACGATTTCGACATGATTAATTTCCCCTTTAAACCCTACCTTGGAATGGGTCTAGGATATGCAAGAGTACAAGGAAAGGGAAATGGGAAAGGTTATGATTTTGCGTGGAGTACGAAATGCACAACGACAATTAAGCAAGATGTGGTAGCATGCCAAGCAATTGCTGGAATCAGCTATCCTATTTGCCAAAAAACAGAACTTTCGTTGGAATACCGCTTATTCCAAGCCAACACATTCAAAAACAATAAGTGCGGACTTGCTCTAACCCGTTATTTCTAAAATACGTCAATCAACATCCATCCCTGTCTACCTCGGGCAGGGATTTTTTTTCAATGTGTGTTCATGCCTCTTCTTTTTCGATGAATCTTTCTGACTGAAGTGTGATAAAGTGGTTGAACAACTGGAAGTGGTTTCTCATTTTCTTCTATCCATAGATCAAACTTTTGCTGAAGGTTTAACCACAAATTAGGTCTTGTATCAAAGGCTGCCGCTAAACGCAGGGCAATGCTAGGTGTAACTCCCATTTTGCCTATCCGAATTTTAAAGAGCGTATTTCTAGATATTCCAAGGTTGTCAGCTAATGCTTGCAAATTTAGATTGAGAGGCTTGATATAAAGCTCATCTAATATTTGTCCCGGATGATTCGGCTTTCTCTTAGCCATATTCAACTTCCTTGATTAACCTTGAGGAGAAAGGTATTCGTTGATCCCCTGGGAGATTCCCCAGGCAATCTTCTTCAGATAGTCCGGGTTTTTGAGCTTTTGCAGTTCGGCATCGTTGGTGACAAAGCCCCCTTCCACTAAAATAGCTGGCATCTTCGTCAGCCTGATGACAGCATAGTTTGCCTGTTTAACCCCACGCGACTTTGCTTCCGTCTCGGCAAGGATGTGTTTAAGGACAACTTGAGCCAGCTTCTTCGATTTGATCATCCTATGCTTATTGTCAGAAGAATGATAGAAAAAGACTTCGACCCCATGCGCTTGCGCACTAGGAGCAGAGTTGTAATGGATGCTGACGAATAAAGCAGGCTTTTTTTCGTTTGCGAGTTCCGCCCTCTTCTCTAATGAAATGAAGACATCGCTTTGTCGTGTCATAAAAACTTCATACCCTAACTGCTGAAGATAGCTGCGAACAAATTGCGCTGTGACCAAATTCAATGATTTCTCCAGATAGCGCGGCTCAGAAACGGACTGTGTCCCCACATCGCTTCCACCATGGCCAGGATCGATCACAACCAACCCCTTATGGACAATCAAAGGGATGTTGACCTTCGGCCGGGCTTGAGTCTTCCCGATTGAAGATTTATCCAAAGGAAGAGGAGGTCTGAACGCCGTCTGGGCCAATACAGGTGACCCTCCAAAAGAACATAGCAGAATTAAAGACATCATCAGACGGAGCATACATTCCCTTTCTTCATCATTTGTTTACATATTTCGGCTGTAACCTCGCTGTCATCGAAATCTATCGATCCATGAGCGAAAATCTGTGCTTTTTCATGACCTCTTCCAGCAATGAGGATCGCATCTCCTGACACTGCCTGCCCAAGAGCTGATTGAATCGCCCGGCGGCGGTCGACTTCAACCTGATAACTTCCCTGTTTGCTAAACCCTTGAATAGCTTCACAGCAAATTTTCATCGGATCTTCAGAACGGGGATTATCGGATGTCAAAATGCAGAGGTCGGCATATTCCTCGCACGCTCTTGCCATCTTTGGCCGCTTGTCATGATCGCGGTCGCCTCCACATCCAAAGACGACGATGAGCCTCCCCTCAGGGTGAACTTGTCTAATCGTCTGCAGGACATTGCGCAGCGCATCGTCAGTATGAGCAAAGTCGACGTAGACATTGAGACCGAGGGTGTTTTGAATGGGTTCTAAACGCCCTTTCACAGGAGAGAGCCCCTGCATCAAGGGGACGATGGCATTGAGGGGCAATCCGCACGTCAAGAGGACAGCGATCGCAGCCAGGCAATTATAGACGTTAAATCGTCCAATCATAGGCCAGACAAAATCTAAACTTTCTCCTCGATAAGACACTTTGGCAAACGTTCCTCCCTGCCGCACATGAATGTCGGAAGCGGTGAGATCGGCTTTAGTGTCGATGCCATAGGTTAAAATAGCGGCAGAACATCCCTCGACAATGTTAGATACCCAGGAACTATCTTGATTGACAATCGCCCATTTAGGCCCTGCCTTTGCCTGTCGATGGTTTCCCAAACTGCGGAAAAGCTGATTTTTAGAAGAACAATAGGCTTCCATCGTCTGGTGATAATCGAGATGATCTTGTGTTAAATTGGTGAATAACGCGATATCGAAATCGATCGCGTCAACGCGCCCTTGGTCTATGCCGATGGATGTGACCTCCATGACTGCCGAACGACACCCAAAGTCAACCATTTCACTCAGCATCTGCTGATTTGCAATTACGTCAGGTGTGGTCAAAGTTGCAGGATAGCGTTGAAGCCCAGTCTGATATTCAACAGTGCCTATCAGTCCGCAAGGACCTCGGATCTGATCGAGGAGGTTTTTGAGCAAGTATGAAGTTGTTGTCTTCCCATTAGTCCCTGTGATACCAATCAAAAACAGCTTGTCAGAGGGATAAGAGTAAAATGCAGCAGACAAAAACCCCTCTATCCCAGCAGGATTGGGATGGATGAGTTGAGCAACGTCTTTAAAGGCCGGATGATAACTTTCCACGACGAGGGCGACAGCACCGGAATGAACCGCTTCTGTGACAAAAGAGGCGCCATCACACCTCTTTCCCTTCTTGGCAATGAAGAGGCTTCCTGGGATGATCCGTTTTGAGTTCGAGCTGATCCCTGTGATCGCAAGATCTTGACGTCCAATCAGATGGATTTCTGGAATGTCTTTTAACAGTTGTTCAAGCTTCATGATTTTCAAACTTTCCTCTTAATTGAGTCATTTTTTGCTGATCTCTTGTCCTTTATTCCATGTATTATACATTTCTTGCAACTTCCTCGTTTCAGCCATCCATTCAACTTTATTCGAATCATATCTTGGATCGCCATAGGGATAGCCATGGGGGTCATCAGGGGTTATTCCTAGATACTCTAAGGAACGTTTCGCGATTTCCCGGAATACGATTCCTGTGCAGTTCCCGCCATTATGAACTTTACCGAGCCCTTGGACAAAGCCATATTCAGGTTCATCGATGACAACAGCCATGACGAAAGAGGGGCGGTTCACTGGGCAAAATCCGGTGAAGAGCGGGCAATAAAGCCGTTCTGAGTAACGGCCGTTAACGATTTTTTTTGGAGTACTGGTCTTTCCAACCTCAGTATAGCCTGGAACATCAGCCCTTGTTGCTGTCCCGCCAGGCTTCGTCACATAACGCATCGACCGCAGAACGCGATCGATAATGTCTTGATCGAAAATTCGAGGGAACTGCTTCCTCCGCTCTTCCGATGTGTAATCGACGATGACGACCTCTTCACCATTGGGGGTTTTCTTCACAATCTTCCGAATCAGCGTCGGCTGAACAAGGAATCCTCCATTTGCTAAAACAGAATAGGCTCTTACCATCTGAATGGTATTGACTTGCAAGTTATGACCGAAAGCGAGTGAAAAGGGTGTCGGGACAGACCACTCTAACGCACCATTAGGATGAAGCTTCCCAGGTGTTGGAAGAACGCCGCTGCTCTCCGCCGGCAATTCGACAAAGGTTTTAAGACCGAAACCAAAAAGCTGGAGCTGGCGCCGATACCAGTCATTGCCAAGGCGGGAGACCATCCTCTCCGCAAGCCGAGCCATATAGATATTCGAAGACTTTTGCATGGCCATATCCATGTTTAGATAATAATGCAGGCTTGTATCTGTGATGGGTTTCGTCCGACCGGGAAATCTGCCGCTGCTTGTGGCAATTTTTTCTTCGGGTGTGAACAGCTCTTTTTCTCCCCGCTCTTTCAGAATTTTATTCGCTTTCAAGGCTAAAGCTACGGTGAAAGGCTTAAGCACCGACCCTGGTTCGTTGGCATCAGTGACGGCTTTGACTTTGGTGTGTTCAATTAACTCGGGGTCATTAAAATAGCGTTGATAATCATCCAGATAGAAAAATGGGTATTGGGCTAGGGCAAGGATCTCCCCTGTGTAGGGATCCATCATCACTGCCCACCCCCCCTTGGCTTTGGTTCTCTTGACTCCCTTTTCAATCTCTTCTTCAGCAATGGCCTGAAGTGTCGTATTGATTGTCAGATAGATGTCAGCTCCATGTTCAGGATATGCAATGACCTCGCCGATCTCCAAAGAGTTAAGCGGAGAACGCATGAGGCGTCTTTTCCCCTGCTTACCTTTGAGGTATTCATTAAAATAAAGCTCTAGCCCTCCTGTCGGCAGTGCCTGATTGGTGAACTCGTCTTTTTGCATCTGAATCGTATGCAGTACCTGTCCTAACATCTTCCCAAAAGGATAAGAGCGTTGGTAGTCCTTAATAAAAAAAAGAGCATTGCGGGGGATCTTCCGCTTCTTGGCATAGAGCTTCCACCACTGCAAGAGCTCTTGATGGTCTTCTTGGCCAATCCACAGTGCCAACTTCCGGCTGTGACTTTTCTTCTGCATTTGCTCAAGCAAGTGGATGGCATCATTTGAATTCAGAGCGAGTTTTTCTACAATCCAATCGGCAATTTCATTTTTATATTCAAAAGGGATCGAGAGCGGATCGGCATACAGATGATACTTGGGAACATCGATCATGAAGCTTTGGGGCTCAGCGGGATGCCCTTTTTTGATATAAGGGTTGGAGTAAAACGCCCCGCGGATGAACGGTTCCTTGACAACAAAGAAATGCTGCCTTTGTGCTTTCTGCGCCCATTTCTCCCCTTCAATGATTTGGACGTGATAAAACTGTGCAATCAAAAAAGAAAACAAAATGAATATCGTCAGCGCGACACAGATCAGTCTTTTTTTATCTGGTGTAGTGATCATGGATGGCTTACCCCTCTTCATCAAGGGGGTGTTCTGGCAAAAGAAGAATCTGATTGGCAAGGGGGTATTTTAAATGGCCATACTCAGGCCTTCTCGCAATTTCAATGAGGTGTGCTGGATTCTCAAATTGTTCAATCACAAAGCGAAGCTCGAGATTCTTCTCGCGAATTTCTTTGACCTCCTTTGCAACAGCAGGAATCGATAAGCGCAACTCTGTCAATTCATTCAACTTATCGACCCATTTATACAAAAGAAGCCCCGCGAAAGAGATACAAATCAACAAGCGCACAAACAATCCCATCTCAAACAGTCTCTTCTAATTTTTCTAGGATCCGCAACTTAGCACTGCGGCTCCGTGGATTTACATTGCTCTCCTGCTCGGAAGCGATGAGAGGTTTTTTGACAACCAACTTTGCTGTGGGTTTCTTATCCCTGAACAACCCACCTCCAAGTCCGCTCGTCTCCCATTTATCGCTCGCTGCAAGCTGCATCTTCTCTTTGACGATGCGGTCTTCAAGACTGTGGAAGCTGATCACGGCGAGCCGCCCATGCGGAAGCAGCAAATCGATCGCTTTAGACAACCCCTGTTCAAGAACGTCCAGCTCGTGGTTAACGCAGATCCTGAGCGCTTGGAAGACGAGCGTTGCAGGATGAATCCCCTTCTTCGAAAACCTTCCAAGAGCTTGGCTTAATATCGTCGCCAAATCCACTGTCGTCTCGATCGGATGGAGCTCTCTCGCCATCATAATCGCTCTCACAGCAGTCCTCCACTGTTTCTCCTCCCCATAATCCCGTATGATCCGACCGAGGTCTTTCTCTGACCAGTTGTTGACAATGAAATGCGCTGTCAATGTCTCGAGAGGATTCATCCGCATGTCGAGAGGCCCCTCCCGCATGAAACTGAATCCTCGTTGCGCTTGGTCCAGCTGCATCGACGAGACCCCCAGATCGAGGAGGATTCCATTGGGGCGGGGTAAAGACAATTCCTTGATAAATTGGTCGAAATCGGCGAAGTTGCCTTGCTTCAAAATCACTTTCGCGCCCCATGGACGGAGCCTTTCCGCAGCAATGTGCAGCGCCTCAGGATCTTGATCTATGCCGAGATAGTGTTCGATCTCAGGGTGTTCTTGAAGCAGCGCTGCCGCATGACCGCCAGCACCCAGCGTCCCATCGACCATTAAAGTAAGCGGAACTGTTCGAAAGGCTTCAATCACTGGATGGATTAAGACAGCTTGGTGCGGTAATGGATTCATGGACGGCAATATCCTGGTAAAAAATCGATCAAATGCAAATGAGAGCAAATGAACAAATGAGGAAATAGAATAGTAGATAACGTCCCGATTTGCAATAGCATTCCACACGAGATGTAACGATGTAACGCCTCTCCCTTTTTTAACGCAAAGGAGCAAAGGAGGCGCAAAGACGCAAAGAGGAGCGATCATCCTGTAAAATTAACAGGATGGGGAGGATAAGAAAGATAGGGCAGGATAGAGTGTTACTCAGGGATTAATAAATTCTTCATGCAATTTCCCTGAATTTTTAGTCCATATCTGTCCATATCTGTCCATTTAGTCCATTGTCCATATCTGTCCATTTAAACCTCAGCAATTCCCTCTTGAGGGTTTTTCTACCCAATCGTTTTTTATTTACACAAAAAGACCATATCTAATAATATCTTGTTGTCAAAAATCATTTAACAAAGAGAAATCAGATGAAAAAATTTTATAAAACTACTATTTTGTTTTTAACTTTATGCTTTGTTTCTTCAACACTGACGGCAGCGCCAGTAGACGAAACAGAAGTGAAGCAAGACAATCAATTACAACTTAACATTGTCAAAAAGATCGATGCAGAGCTAAGCGCTGAAAAAATTCAGAAAGCGAAGTCCAAACTGTACAAAAAACTTAAAAACTCGACTTCGGAGCAGAAGCAATCCAAATTTTTGGAGAAACTCTCAAAAAGCAAGCTTTCGCCTAATCAACAGGCAGCGGTTTTAGAAGTTCTGGAAATGTATAAGGAAGAAATCAACGTCATTCCTGAAGAAACCCCGCCTGACTCCAAATAGTCCTTAAACGGTTTGTAAAGCAATTGTGGGTGAAAGAACAGTCGTTTTTTCACCCACAATTATTACGCTTTGTAATTATTTTTTATTGACAAAAAAAAAAAACTACAAACATATTATAAAATCTCTTTTTAACCACAAAAAGGATATTAATATGAACTCTATCAGTTTACCATTGCCAATTCCTGATGGTTATTTAAGGAGCCGAATTTTCAATAAACCTGTTGTAGCTATCGTAGCAATAGCATGTGCTATCATTATTGCCGTAGGCATTTACCTCCTTAAACGTTCAGGGTATTCTCTAGGTTTTTCAGCTCGGCCCCAAAGCAGAACTCCTGATTCGCTTTCGCCTGCCCCTCAAATTAAACCTCAGCAGGGCTCTTCATTGCAAGAAGAGATGGGTGCCCCTAAAACTCCAGTTCTTTCGGGTGAGAAATGCGACATAGATAATGTCATATTTAGATTCGACAACCCGGACAAAAGAATATCTATTCCTGGGGCAGTGATCGATTTCGCTGAACAGACAAAAGCGCATCACATCCAACTATCTTTGCAAGCTCCTCATCATTACCATCAGCGCTGGACAATAATTTGTGAAAGACGTGGTTACGAGATCAATGGGCTTGGAGAGATTAAAGTCAAATTGAGTAGTAGACAGCTTTTTCCTTGGGATCATCCAAACTCTTCAAGATTAATTTCACTTACAGAACTTATTGATGATAAAGTCCAGAATTATTAAAAATAGCCTCAACAGGAGCACTTTCAAATTGGAGTGTTTCCCAAAAATGGTCATACCTTTTAAAATTAAAATTGGTATGACCATATAATATAGGCGATTCATGACAATCATCGACAAGTTGGATGTTGGGATTTACATGCAATATGCACGTAGAGCTGAAGCACTTGAGCAAATTACTCACAGGATAGAGTGTTACTGAGAGATTAATAAATTCTTCATGCAATTTTCCTGAATTTTTCGTCCAGATAGTCCATATCTGTCCATTTAGTCCATTTAGTCCTTATAGTCGATTGTCCATATCTGTCCATTTAGTCCTTATAGTCGATTGTCCATATCTGTCCATTTAAACTTTAATAATCACCTTTTTTAATTTTTTATTCACAATCGTTTTTTATTTGCACAAATATTAAAAATATGTTATGATATTATAATTGGAAATTAAACACAAAAAGGATATTAATATGAACTCTATCAGTTTACCATTGCCAATTCGTGATGGTTATTTAAGCAGCCGAATTTTTAATAAACCTGTCGTAGCTATCGTAGTCATAGCATTTGCCGTCATTGTAGCATTAGGCATTTACCTCCTTAAACGTTCAGGGTATTCTCTAGGCTTTGCACCTAAGTTTCAAAGAAGAACGCCTGATTCGCCTTCGCCTAACCGTCAAATGACGCTTGAGCCGATTGTGCCTCAAAGCAGAACGCCTCAGCAGCCCCCCTCATTCCGAGAAAGGATGGATGCCCTTCCCACTCCAGCCCTTGTAAAGGGAAGATACCCTGATATAAATGTCCCATTTAGAGACGAAGACCCGACCTCAAAAATTACTGTTCCTGGGGCAGTGATCGATTTCGCTCAACAGACAAACGCGCATCACATCCAACTAATTGTTCCTGGAGGAAAGCAGTTGTGGCTAATTAACTGTAACCATTATGGTTACTTCATCAATGGGGAGGGAGACATTAAGAACAAAGTCGAAAGTCCAACACCTCATAGTAATGCAAGAGTGTCAAGACAAATTTCACTTATAGAACTTATGGATCACGCCCTCCAGCAAAGATAGACTCAACAGCAACACTGTCAAATTGGAATGTTTCCCAAAAATGGTCATACCTGTTAAAATTAAAATAGGTATGACCATATAATATAGGCGATTCATGACAACCATCGATAAGTTGGATGTTGGGATTTACATGCAATATGCACGTAGAACTCAGGCACTCGAACAAATTACTCAACAGTATCACCTTGAGCAAGCCTCTAGTATTCCCGCGCAGCTGCGCGTCTTAGATTTATATCCGAAACTTTCTGAAATGGAGCTCCTCACTGGAATCGGGAACATTCAGATGCCTTGGGCACAATTCGCTCCTCCGTCGAAATATCGGTTTCAACGACGCTCTCCTTTTGGTTTTTTCCGTGTCGCACCTAGTCTGGGTTCCTTCGACAAAGAGGAAGAAAATGAGAGAGAAATGGATGAAGTCGAATGTGAAACTGAAGAAGATGAGAAAGAAAAAAAAGTCCTTAAATCTTGCTTTGCTGAAATAAAGAAAATCAATGGCTGGATAAGCTATATCGTTGGACGAGTCGGACAATTCTTACAAGGTTAGATGGTTAGAAAATGGGTAGAATCAATTGGCTTGAAAAATTGAAATGGACAGAAGAGCACATCGAGGATTTGCGCTACACCGGCTATTCTTATATTAAGCAGGGAAAATATGATATTGCCCTCCCATTTTTCGAAGCGCTCACCGTCCTCGATCCTGCAAGCGCTTATGACGCCCAAACTTTAGGGGCAATATACCTCCAACTGAATCAGCCGAATAAAGCGATGATCCAATTTAATCGGGCGCTTAAAATCGACTCAGGACACCCTTCAACTTTATTAAATGTCTCCAAAGCATTTTTTATGGTTGGGAAAAAAGATGAGGGGTTAAAGATTGCGCATATCTTGAAAAACAATAGTGATAAAGCTGTCGCTAACATCGCAAAAGCACTCATTTTAGCTTATGAATAGGGCCTCTTTAAGTTCGCGGCAAACCCGTTGAACATCTTCATCTGTTAAATCATAATATAAGGGCAAGCTCAACGTCTGTTGATAATAGGCCTCTGTTTCGCTAAATTCTTCTTCTTCAGTCAGATATTTAAACACTGGATGATGATATAATGGGATATCATGCACTTTTGTGCCAATCCCCCGCTCTTTCAACCTCCTCATGACCTCAAGCCGTGTTTTCCCGCAGGCGTTAAAATCAATTTGAACGGCCATTAAATGGAAAGCGGTATATCCATCCTGCTCTTCAGTCATCAGCTTCAAATGGGGAATCTCTTTCAGACACTGGCGATAACACTGAACTAAATGGCGCCTTTTCCCTATGAAGCGGTCTAAACGACTCAACTGACTCAGGCCTAATGCCGCCTGAAAATCGGTCATATGGAAATTGCCCGTGATTGCCTGCACCTCATAATAGCCTTCAGCTTCAGACGTTTTTTTCTTCAGATAGGGGACTCCCCGTTCAATCCCATTGTCTCTAAAGAGCAACAAGCGATGATGAAGAGCTGGGTCTCGCGTCGTCACTACTCCCCCTTCACCTGTTGTTAATGTTCTTGAAGAGTCAAAATTAAACGTCGTCATTTGACTATAGGCACAACTTCCAATGCGCTCTCCTGTAGGATAACAAGATCCTATAGCATGAGAGGCGTCCTCAATCACCACAGCATCCGGATGTTTGATCAAACCATCCAATTTCTGCATATCCACAGCAAGGCCTGCAAAATGAAAAGGAACAATAAATGGACGGCCGCGCGAACAGGAATAGTTAAGCTCTACTTTTAATTTCTCCTGGTTAATGTGCCCTGTGGAACGTTCGATATCGACGAACTTCAGACGGATTCTCTGCTGACAGGGGGATGCAACAGTAGAAATATCGGCTAGCGGAGAAGATATCACCCGATCATAGAGGGATAGCTCTGCTGCAAAATAGGCAGCCATCAAAGCTGCTGTCCCAGTTTGGAACAATACAGTAAACGGAACATCGCAGTAAGAGGCAATTTGTTGTTCAAATTGCTCAACCAATGGCCCTCCCCCGCTGATATGATCTCCTTTCAAGGCCTCTTGAACAGCGTCGAGGTCTTCTTCAATAATGGACTGCCTCGCAAAAGGTAAGAACGGCAAAGACATAAGCCTCCTAAAAAACTCGGAATAAACAGATCTCAGTATATTCTACGTTTTCCGATCAATTTTCTAGAAAATTATTTACAAATCGCAAAAAATCACCAAACCAAAGGATAGACAGGATAAAAAAACAGGATTAGAAGGATAGGAAAGATAAAGAAGGAAATAGAAGAAAAAAGCCTCTTCTATTTTTCATTATAAAAGAGAGCCTCATGAATCTTAATTCATACTTCAAATATCATGCCTATCCTTCTAATCCTGTTTTTTTATCCTGCCTATCCTGCCGCGAAGCGATCCTGCTTATCCTGTTTTGTCCTTTTTGCCTATCTTGTTTTCTTGTTCTATCTTTCCTATCCTGTTTTTCTATGCTGTGAGGTTGCACCAAATTTTCTTTGTAGCCTCTGGTTCTGATAATCAGTGAGTTATCGCGAGATTAAGGAAACAAAACGATAAAAATGCTTGCCAGCTAAGATGGTCCATGTTAAATTCTTTTGGTGAATCAGCTCCAGAACGCTCTGTGGAAACGTTGTTCATAACTTTCAAGGATAGTCAATATGATAGCTTGCGATGCCCAAGAGGCTTGGACTCAATTTCTAGAATTTGTAAAAACTAAATGCTCAGCTACTGCTTTTAGCAATTGGCTGGCTCCTATCCGCGTCTTAGAATCCAACTCAGACGAAGTGACTCTTGAAGTTCCTAACATTTTTGTCCAAGAATACTTGCTCTCAAATTATAAGCAAGAATTGCGCTCTTTTCTCCCCGTTGATGTGGTAGGAGATCCGGCAATACGTTTTATCATCGCTCCCTCTCGAAAGATGGCATTCCATCCCACTGGTCCATCAGTGCATGTGGAAGAGCCAAAATTGGCGTCCTCCAATCATCCTGAAGTCAAACTCAACAATGCCTATCGATTTGAAACGTTTATTGAAGGGACGACAAATCAATTTGTTAAATCTGCTGCGATGGGTGTTGCCCTTAAACCAGGACAATCCTTTAATCCGCTCTTTATTCATGGTGGAGTAGGATTAGGGAAAACACACCTTCTGCACAGCATCGGCCACTATATTCAAGAAAATCACAAGAAGCTCCGCATCCAATGCATCACAACAGAAGCTTTTATCAATGATTTAGTCGACAACCTCAGAAATAAATCAGTGGATCGGATGAAGCGATTTTATCGCTCAGAGGTCGATGTCCTCCTTGTTGACGATATCCAATTTCTACAGAACCGGCTGAATTTTGAAGAAGAACTTGCACACACCTTTGAAGCGCTAAAGAACAAAGGAGCTCAAATTGTCATCACAAGTGATAAACCCCCTTCCTTGTTAAAGTTATCTGAGCGTACAATTGGAAAAATGGAGGGAGGCCTCGTCGCCCATATGGGGATTCCAGAACTTGAGACCCGTGTCGCAATCATTTTATACAAAGCAGCGCAGAAAGGGTTGAATATTTCCCAGAAGGTCGCTTTCTTCATTGCAGAGCACATCTACCATAATGTCCGTCAACTCGAAGGGGCGATCAACAGATTGAGCGCGCACTGCCGTTTGATGAATCTGAATATCACCGAAGATTTGGTCACCAGAACCCTTAGAGAAATGCTCCACCATGCCCCGTCAGAAAAGATCTCAGTGGAACAAATCCTAAAAAGTGTTGCTTCTGTTTTTCAAGTCAGAGTCGTCGACCTGAAAGGCAATACGAGAACGAAAGAGATCGCCCTTCCTCGGCAAGTCGCCATGTACCTCGCTAAGGAAATGGTCAACGAATCCTTGAATATGCTTGGGTTTGCATTCGGTAAAACACACTCTACCATCCTCCATGCGTGTAAGAATATTGAGAAAAAAGTTGAGACAGATGAACAGCTGCGACAACAAATCGGTTTAATCCGCCGCAATATCGAATCATAGGCAGGGATGTCTTTTTTATTTAAGAAAAAACTTCGTCCTGTTGGCCTCCCTCCAGGGTCTCTCGAAAACTTCAACAACAAACATGAAGATATTCACCTCTCTGTCATTGAGTATTCAGAAGATCAATTCATCGAAAAGCATGATATCTCCATTGAAACATGTCTTGAACACCTCGACACACCAACAATGACATGGGTTGAAGTCTCTGGTGTTCCAAATGCCTCTACTGTCGCAGCGATTGGCAAGCACTTCAATTTTCATCCCCTGATTTTAGAAGACATCCTAACAACTGGACAACGTTCAAAACTCGATCTCTTTCAAGACCAGGTCTTCATCATCGTCCGATTTCTCCAATATAATGAAAAAACGAATGAACTGCAGGACCAGCAAGCCAGCATTGTGTTTGGACCAAACTATTTAATCAGCTTTTTTGAATGCAGGGAAGATATCTTCAAGCCGATTAAAGACAGGCTGCGTCAAGGGGGAAGCCGCATCAGAAAAGAGGGGGCTGATTATCTGGCTTATGCCCTACTAGACACTATTGTGGATTATTATTTGGTCTTATTAGAAAAGGTTGACGCCACTTTAGACAGCTTAGAAGAAGAACTCTCCCATTTCCCCAAGCCGACGACCCTTCATAAAATCCAACACACAAAACGGGTGATGGTGATGCTTCGCAAAGCGATCTGGCCGATGAGAGATGTGATCAACCGATTCATGCATTTAGAGGGATCGATCATCTCCCCTACAACACTGATCTACATCCGTGATATCTATGACCACACAGTTCAAACCATCGATATCATTGAAGGCTTTCGCGATGTCGTCTCTGGAATGCTCGATATCTATCTTTCTAATATCAACATCCGCACGAATGACATTATGAAGGTGTTAACTATCGTGTCAACAATTTTTGTTCCCCTCACATTCATCTGCAGCATCTATGGAATGAATTTCGATTATATGCCAGAACTCCGCTTTCATTGGGGATATCCTATCGTCCTCATCATGATGCTCAGCATCGCCATTGCAATGCTCTTCTTCTTCAGACGAAAGCGCTGGATTTAAGAAAACTACCCACGTCTCTCCCTTTTTTAACACGAACAGGATAGGCAGGATCGCTTCGCGGCAGGATAAGCAGGATGATAGCAAAACAATCTCTTTCATCCCATCTTTCCTATCCTTCCCATCCTGTGCAATTGACAAGATGGGAAGGATAGGAAAGATAAAGGGCATTTTATTTAATATCCTGCCTATCCTGCCGCGAAGCGATCCTGCCTATCCTGTTTTGTCCTTTTTTGCCTATTCTTGTACATCATTTCTCACTGATCTCAGTGGCTCAGTGGTTAATTATGCGACAACGCCATTACGATTTGACTAATTGTGAAGATTCTGATCAAATATAGATTAGCGGATAAACCTAAATAGGAAGCCAAATGA
Organism: Parachlamydiales bacterium; assembly: GCA_020051075.1. Classification (GTDB taxonomy): domain Bacteria; phylum Chlamydiota; class Chlamydiia; order Chlamydiales; family Parachlamydiaceae; genus JAGVJP01. The sequence goes on along the minus strand of JAGVJP010000064.1, from coordinate 1,546 downwards.
GCAAGTCTGAAGACGATCAAAAATTTATGAGAAAAGCCATTGAGTTGGGAAGACGTGCTGGCATTGATGAACAAAGCGGCGGTGTCTTCGGTGCGATTGTCGTCGACAAGAAAGGAAACGTCATTGGCGAAGGATACAATCAAGTCGTTAAACATAACGATCCCACCTGGCATGGGGAAATGCAAGCCATCCGAGAAGCTGGCAAAAAAATAGGCTCTCCACATCTTGACGGCTGCACATTATACACCACAGGAGAGCCATGCCCCATGTGCCTATGCGCAGCTTACTGGGCTCATCTAGACAGAATTGTCTACGGAGCAAGCGTTGAAGATGCAAAGGAGTATGGCGATTTTGATGATAAATACTACTTCGAACAGATTAACAAGAAAGCAAAAGATCGAGAGATCCCTTGCGAGCAATGTTTAAGAGACGAAGTTGTTAAAGTCTGGAAAGAATTTGCAGCTTTAGAAAACCCCGTGCACTACTAATGGGAGATCGACTCTAATGACAACACCAAGCGTGCAGACAAAGCCAATTTCGCATCATGCCGAACATGATATCTTGTTCACTCATCTGCACATTCGATCTGACGCGGAAAATGCATTTGCCGCTTGGCAAGCCAAATTAAACGGATGCATTGCCTCTTTCGATGACTTTGTCAGCCTCGAAATCTTATCGTCGCCAGACTCTTTAGGAACAGAATGGACCATTATCCAACGTTTTGGAAGCCAAGACTCCCTCAAGAAATGGCACCAATCTCAAGAGCGGCATGCACTGTTTGAAGAGGCCACCCTCTATCTCGACAAAGGCGACCCCAACGCCATCAAGGACGATTATCAGCCACTGGAAAAAGGATTAGGTGGAGTGACAGAGGTCTTCGTCACTCACGTCCTCCCGAACCAGGTTGCTGCTTATCGAGAGTGGATCGGAAAAATGCATCAAGCTGAATCCAAATTCCCTGGCTTTCGACGCACCTTTGTCCAGCCTCCTAAAGATGAGAAAGAGGGAAGCTGGATCACCCTTCTGCAATTTGATACTCCCGAACATCTCGACCAATGGCTCAATTCAGCAGAACGACAAGCCATCCTCAAAGAGGGTAAGTCTTTCATCCATTCGTTAGAGAGCCACCATGTGGTATCGGGATTTTCCGGCTGGTTTGCAGAACGTTCAGATCTCGCCCAACCTCCCGCTGCATGGAAGCAGACGATGTTAGTGTTGCTCGTCATCTTCCCTATCGTGATGATGGAGATCAAATACCTCAATCCCTTGACGAAACAATTCAGTACCTCAATCGCGACATTTATTGGCAATGCCATCAGCGTGGCGCTGGTCTCCTGGCCAACCATCCCCATTGCCATCTACTTCTTAGGGTGGTGGTTGAAACCTCATAAACCATTCTCCTCTAGCAATCTCCTTGGTATTGGCATCGTCTGCCTCCTCTACCTCATCGAAATCATCCTCTTGTCTTTTCTGATTTAAAAACACACTCTTGCAGTCTTTCAGACTGCGATATTACCGTTAAACCTACCCAGGGCCTTGCCCTGGG